>DASQWH010000127.1:0-9162 GCA_035640335.1 Gaiellaceae bacterium
GACGCCCGAGTACGAGGAGCTCGTCGACCAGCTCGTCGACGTGTACCACGCCGCGATCGACCACTGCGAGCCGAGTGCGAGCCTCGCGCAGCTCGACGCGCTCATCCGCTCCGGGATCGCCGAGGCAGGCTACCCCGGGCAGCCCTCGCACCCCGTCGCGCACGGAGTCGGCGCCCGCGCACACGAGCCGCCGTACGCACACCAGGCCGGCGGTGGCACGATCGAGGCCGGCATGGTGCTCGCGATCGAGCCGGGGATCTACTGGGAGAACGGCGGCGGCCTGCGGCTCGAGGACAACTTCCTGATCACGGCCGACGGGCCGGAAAAGCTCTCGTCGTTCCCGGACGGAGTCGTCCGATGAGCGTCTGGACGGGCGAGGTCAATCGCCCCTACGCGTTCGAGGCGGAGGTGGGCTTCTACGACACGACGCTTCGCGACGGCGAGCAGACCGTCGGCGTCGTTCTCGACCCGCAGCAGAAGCTCGAGATCGCGCGCGGGCTCGCGGAGGCGGGCGTCGAGCGGATCGAGGCCGGTTTCCCTCGTGTCTCGCCGGACGACTGGGAGGCGGTCAAGCTGATCGCCGAGGCCGGCCTCTCGGCCGAGATCTGGGGCTTCTCCCGCGCCGTGCGGGCCGACGTCGAGGCGCTCGTCGAGCTCGGCGTGCCGGCGAGTGTGATCGAGTCGCCGATCTCCGACCTCAAGCTCGAGGCGCTCGACGTGTCGCGCCGCGAGATGCTCGGTCGCATCACGAGCGCGATCGAGTACGCGGTCGAGAACGGGATCAAGGTCGCGTACTTCGGAGTCGACTCGACGCGAGCAGACCCGGCATTCTTCGTCGAAGCCTACGAGGAGGCGATCCAAGCCGGCGCGAGCGAGGTGGTCGTCGTGGACACGATCGGCGTCGCGAGTCCCGACGCCGTCGAACAGCTCGTCGCGCTGCTCCAAGCGCGCGTCGGAGCGGCCCCGATCCACTTCCACGGCCACAACGACTTCGGGCTCGCAACCGCGAACGCGATCGCCGCCGTGCGCGCCGGCGCACGCTGGATTCACGGGACGATCAACGGGATGGGCGAGCGGGCCGGCAACGCGAACCTGGGAGAGGTCGCGCTCGCGCTCCATGCCCTCTACGGGATCGAAACGAAGCTCGACCTCGCGCGCGTGCGCGCCCTTTCCGAGCGCGTCCGCGAGCTCTCCGGCTACGAGCTCGAGCCCTGGAAGCCGCTCGTCGGCGCGAACCTGTTTCGGCGCGAGAGCGGCGCCGTCGCGAGCCAGTTCCACGACCCCCCGGCGATCGAGCCGTACTCGTCCGAGCTCGTCGGCGCCGACCGCTCGATCGTGCTCGGCAAGAAGAGCGGCATCGACTCGATCCGCATCAAATGCGACGAGCTAGGGCTCGACGTCGACGAGGATGGTCAGCGCGAGCTGCTCGAGAAGGTGAAGAGGCTCGGAGCGCGGAAGCGCGGCCTCGTCACCGACGAGGAGTTTCGGGAGCTCGTCGGCGCGTGAGCCGGGTCGCTGTCGTCGGTCTGGGAGGCATGGGCTCGCGTATCGCGCGCCGGCTGCTCGACAACGGCCACGACGTCGTCGTCTGGAACCGCAGCCCAGAGAAGACAAAGCCGCTCGCCGAGGCGGGCGCGGTCGTGGCAGCGACTCCGGCCGAGGCCGCGCGCGGCTCGGAGGCGGTGATCACGATGGTCGCCGACCCGGAGGCGCTTCGCGAGGTGACGGAGGGCCCCCACGGGATCGTCGCGGGCGAGCCGGACGCGGTGCTCCAGATGGCGACGGTCTCGCTCGAGGCGATCCGGCGCCTCGACCAGCTCGTCCCGAAGCTCCTCGACTCGCCGGTGCTCGGGAGCCTGACCGAGGTCGAGGCCGGGACGCTGAAGGTATTCGCCGCCGGCCCCGACGAGCTCGTGGAGCGGTGGACGCCGCTGCTCGCGGTCCTCGGCGAGGTCATTCACGTCGGCCCGGTCGGAGCAGGAACCGCGGCGAAGCTCGTCGCCAACTCGACGCTGCTCGCCGTGCTCGCCGCGCTCGGCGAAGCCCTCGCGCTCGGCAAGGCGCTCGGGCTCTCGCAGGAGGCTGCGTTCCAGGTACTGGCCGCCACACCGCTCGGCGTGCAGGCGGAGCGGCGCCGGCCCGCGGTCGAGTCCGGCGACTACCCACGTCGGTTCCCGCTCTTGCTCGGGCTGAAGGACGCCGAGCTGATCCGGGCGGCCGCCGAGGAGTCCGGGGTCGACCTCAAGGTCGCCGAGGCCGCGCGCGCGTGGTTCGCCGAGGCAACCGAGGCGAGCTGGGGCGACCGCGACTACTCGGCGATACTCGCGTGGATCTCGCGATGACCGAGCTCTACAAGCCGGAGACGTTCGAGCCGCTCACCGACGAGCAGTGGGACGAGAACCGCGTTCGCGACGGGATCCGCGCGATCGTGGCCGACGCCGATCGCGCGTTCGACCCGGAGCAGCTCTGGCCGGCGCATGAATGGGACGCGTTCCAGAAAACGTCGTCCCTGAAGGACCTCTACGTCGGCGCGTGCGGAGTCTTCTGGGCGCTTGACGCCCTCCGGAGGCGCGGTCACGCCGAGACGAAAATCGACCTCGCCGGGGCCGCTCTCCGGACGCTTGAAGAGTTCCGCGAGCATCCCGACTACGCAGATTGGCCGGACGTGCCGTCCCGCGCGCGCTCAGCGCTCTTCACCGGCGAGACCGGACCGCTGCTCGTCGCCTGGCGGCTGTCGCCGAGCGCCGACCTCGCCGACGAGCTCCTCGAGCGCATCCGCGAAAATGTCGACAGCGAAGCGATCGAGGTCATGTGGGGTGCGCCGGGCACCATGCTCGTCGCCCACGCGATGCTCGAGTGGACCGGCGAGAAACGGTGGGCGGACGCGTGGCGCGAGAGCGCCGAGGCAGTTTGGCAGAGCCGCGAGCCCGACGGCCTCTGGAAGAAATGGCTCTACGGAGAAACATCGCGCAGCCTGGGCCCGCCGCACGGCGTCGTCGGCAACGTGCTCGCGCTGTGCCAGGGCGACTTGCTGCCCGCGCATCGACGCGAGCTGCTCGAGCGCGAGACCGCCGATGTGCTCGCGCGGATGGCCGTCGTCGCGGACGGCCTCGCCAACTGGCCGATGGCCAAGGGCTTCGACCTGCTCGCCTGGGACGAGATCCGCGTCCAGTGGTGCGCTGGCGCGCCGGGGATCGTCATCTCCACGGCCGGCTATCTCGACGAAGAGCTGTTCCTGGCCGGCGCCGAGCTGCCATGGCGGACCGGTCCGCCGGGGATGGAGAAGGGGCCGGGCATCTGCCACGGGACGGCCGGGAACGGCTACGCCTTCCTCAAGGCCTTCGAGCGCACGGGCGACGAGCTCTGGCTCGACCGCGCGCGGCGCTTCGCCGTGCACGCGCTCGGGCAGGTCGAGCGGCGCGGCCACGGCCGCTACTCGCTGTGGACCGGCGACGTGGGTGTCGCGCTCTTCGCCGCGGACTGCCTCGACGCCCGTACGGCGTATCCCGTCATGGACTCCCTCGACTGGGCCTGAACGCGTCGCGCCTCATCCTCGGCTGCGGGAACTTCGGCGGCATCGGCTCGGCGCCGCAGTTCTTCGGACAGGGCGAGAGCGAGGACGAGGCGTTCGCGATCATGGACGCCGCCTGGGAGCTCGGCATCCGCAGCTTCGACACGGCCGATGCGTACGGCGGCGGCCGCAGCGAGACCTGGATCGGGCGCTGGCGGTCGCGCACCGGGCATGAGCCGCGGCTGACGACGAAGGTCTTTCACTCGGTCGAGGGCGACCCGAACGACCGCGGCCTCGCACGCGAGCGGATCCTGCGCCAGATCGACGGTAGCCTCGAGCGCCTCGGCGTCGACCAGGTCGACCTGTACCTGGTCCACGAGCCCGATCCGGACACGCCCATCGCCGAGACGCTCGCGGCGCTCGACGACGTCGTTGCGGCGGGCAAGGCGCGCGCATTCGGCGCGAGCAATGTCGACGTCGCGTGGCTCGAGGAGGCGCGCGGGCGGGTGTCCTGGGTGCAGAACTCGTACTCGCTCCTCGACCGTGAATCTGAGGAGGTGCTCGACTACTGCGCCGAGCACGGGCTCGGCTTCTCGCCGTTCGGGCCGCTCGCGGGCGGATGGCTGACCGGGAAGTACCGCGAGGGCCGGCCTCTGCCGCCGGGCTCGCGGATGACGACTCGGCCGGAGCCGTACCGCCGCTTCGACGAAGGCGCGGTCTACGCGGCGCTCGGCCGCTTCGGCGCCGCGGCCGCCCGGCGAGGCGTCGACATGCCGACACTCGCCTTCGCCTGGTTGCTCTCCGACCCGCGGATCACAGCCGTCGTGACAGGGCCGCGGCGGCCGGGTCACCTCGACCCGGCCCTCGCTGCGCTCGACCTGCACCTCTCGCCGGCCGAGCGCGATGAGCTAGCGTCGCTCTTTCCCTGATGGCCGTTCTCGTGCTCAACCAAGAAGAGGTCGAGCGGCTGCTCGACATGGAAGGCTGCATCGAGGTGATGGCCGCGGCGCTGGCCTCGCTCGCCCGCGGCGAGGTGCACGTGCCGCTGCGGTTCGTCGTCAAGCCCGAGGACGAGCTGAGCCTGATCGGGCTCATGCCGGCCCATCGAGCCGGCGACTCGCCGCTCTACTCGCTGAAGACGGTCTGCGTCTTCCCGGACAACCCGAAGCGCGGGCTCGACGCGCACCAGGGCACGGTCACGCTCTTCGACGGCGAGACGGGCGAGGTGCGTGCGCTGATGAACGCGTCGGCGATCACGGCCATCCGCACGGCGGCCGTCTCGGCGGTGGCGACCCGGCTGCTCGCGCGCGAGGACGCGCGCGAGCTCGGCGTGCTCGGCGCGGGCGTCCAGGCTCGCTCTCACCTCGAGGCGCTGCGGCTCGTCCGCGACTTCGACGGCATTCGCATCTACAGCCCCACGGCCGGCCACGCGAAGGCTCTCGCGGACGAGACCGGTGCCGAGGCCGTGGGCAGCGCGGAGGAGGCCGTGCGAGGCGCCGACGTCGTCGTGACGGCGACGAGCTCGGTGGAGCCCGTCCTCGAGCGCGGCTGGCTGGAGGACGGTGCGCACGTCAACGTCGTCGGCGGCCGCCCGCCGCAGATGCGCGAGCTCGACACCGCGACCGTCGCGGAATCCGCGTTCTACGTCGACAAGCGTGAGTCCGCCGAGAACGAGGCCTTTGACTACCGCGACGCGCTCGAGTCCGGTGCGATCGGCCCCGGGCACATCCGTGGCGAGATCGGCGAAGTCCTGATCGGCGCCGTGCCGGGCCGGCAGTCGGACGAGGAGGTGACGGTCTTCCGCTCGCTCGGCCTCGCCGTCGAGGACCTCGCCGCCGCCGAGTACGTCGTCCGCCGCGCGCGCGAGACGGGCACCGGCACCGAGGTCGCCTTCTGATCCCGCTCGAGGACATCCGAGCGGCACGCGAGACGATCGCCGGCACGGCGGTCCGCACCCCGCTCGTCCGCCTGCACGCGCCCGAGTCGCCCGCGGAGATCTACCTGAAGCTCGAGAACGTCCAGCCGATCGGCTCGTTCAAGATCCGCGGCGCCTACAACGCCGCGCGGCGGGCCGACCCGGCGCAGGTCCGCCGCGGCCTAGTGACGACGAGCGCGGGAAACATGGCGCAAGGGGTCGCTTGGGCGGCGCGGGAGCTGGGTGTTCCGTGCACCGTCATCGCTCCCGACCACGCGCCCGAGGCGAAGCTCTCCGCGATCGACCGGCTGGGCGGGCGCGTGATCAAGGTGCCGTTCGACGAGTGGTGGGAGGCGATGGAGAACTTCGGCCTGGAGGGCGTCGACGGTCTCTTCCTGCACCCCGTCGAGAACGAGCACGTCATGGCCGGCAACGGCACGATCGGGCTGGAGATCCTCGAAGAGCTACCCGACCCGGACGCCGTGCTCGTGCCCTGGGGCGGAGGTGGGCTGTTCACGGGCATCGCGAGCGCGATCAAGGCGCAGCGCCCCGAGACGCGGTTCTACGGCGTCGAGATCGAGACCGCGGCGCCGCTGAACGCGACGATCGCCGCGGGCTCGCTGCAGGAGATCGAGTACCAGCCGACGTTCGTCGACGGCGCCGGCTCGAAGGCGCTGCTCCCGAAGATGTGGGAGCTCGGCGGGCCGCTGCTCGACGGCGCCTACACGGCCTCGCTCGACGAGACCGCCGGCGCGATTCGGCTCCTTGCCGAGCGGGCGCGCGTGATCGCCGAGGGCGCGGGTGCGCTAGCGCCGGCGGTCGCCCTCTCAGGACGGGCGGGCACCGGCAAGATCGTCTGCATCGTCTCGGGCGGGAACATCGATTTCGACAAGCTGACGACGATCCTCGCCGGCGAGACGCCCGGCTAGCGCTTCTTGCGGATCGCCTCGATCAGGTCCCACTTGCCCATCTTCGAGCGGCCGGGGATTCCCTCTTTCTTGGCGATCTCGTAGAGCTGTTCGCGGTTCCGATCCTCGAGCGCGCGGCCGGGCCTGCCGTCTCGCTGCCGCCCGCGCGCGGCCTGCTTGCCGAGCTCGCGGCGGGTGCTCTTGGGCAGGTTGGCGATCGTCCGCTTCTGCTTCGCGGCGCGCTGGGCGCTCTTGACGTTCCGCTTCGCTGCTTGCACCTGTTTGTTGGTTGCCATGGGCGAGCTCTTACCCGCGGCGGCGAGCCTTAACCGTTGCTCGGGCTCGGAGACTTGACCCGGCGGCGGTCAAGAGGCCGGCCGGCGGGCGACCCTTGGCGCCGACATCATCTCGTCGGTCGCGATCGCGCCGTGGCGAAGCTGCGCGCGCGGCTCCCGGTAGCGGAGCGCCTCGTACGCAATCAAGAGCACGAAGACGGCGGCGACGACCGCGAGCGCGGCCACGGCGGGCACCTGCGGCGCGAACGGCCAAAAGGCGAGGGTCGCGAGCAACGCGCCGAGCCGGCCGCGACCGACCGACCGCGAGATGCGGTAGCGGAGCAGGACGTGGGCGACCAGGTAGAGGCCTAGGCCGCCGCAGAGCGCGGTTGCCGGCACCGTCTCGAGGTGCTTGTCGTAGTCGTCCAGCGCCTTCTTCAGGCTGACCGCGAACAGAACGATGCCCGAGACCATCAGGAAGTGGATGTAGCTGTAGGCATCGCGGGCGAGCGTCGCCTGCGCGGCGCCGGTCGCCTGTCGCAGCCGCTGCTCGACGACGATCGCCACCCAGTCGAAGTACGTCCACCAGAGAGCCGAGGCGATGACGATCCCGACGAGAGCCGCGGCGATGACGCCGGTAGAAAGCGGAGTTCCGGTTGCGCCGACGCCGAGCGCGACGATCGACTCGCCGATCGCGATGATCACGATCAGCCCGTGCCGCTCGGCGAAATGCCCGGGCGACATGCGCCAGCCCATGCCGCGCCCGACGAGCACGCCGAGGTAGTCGATCGCAAGCGCGATCAACCACAAGGCGACCCGCTGGTCGTCGTCGAGGAAGCCGGCGGCGAGGATCAGCACGCCGCTGATCGTGGACGACGGCGTCATGCGGAGCACGGCGCCGAGCAGGTCGTGGTCGCCGCGGGCCGCGAGCGCGTACAGCGCCAGGTGCATGGCGCGGACGAACAGATAGGCGACGCCGAAGATGACGCCGTGGTCGTCGAAGGCCTCCGGCACCGCGAGCGCGACGATCAGCATCGCGGCCGTGACCGCGAACATCGCGATCCGGACGGCGCCCTCCTCCGGGTCGAGCGTGTTCGTCAGCCACGCGTAGGCCGCCCACGCCCACCAAAGCGCCGCGAGCACGAGCAAGCCGCGAATGAGGCCGTGCCAGGTCGGGTCGGCCGCGAGCAGGCTCGTGACCTGCGTGATCGCGAAGACGAAGACGAGGTCGAAGAAGAGCTCTAGCGGCTTGACTCGTTGCTCGTGCTCGTCGTGGACCTCCACGCGGAGGAAACTAGCTGCTGAACAGGTCGCTGCGAAGCGCGGCTTTGATCCGAGGTCCCGGCGGCCGCAGCCAGCGGATCTCGTACGGCGTGCGCATGTGGAGCTGTACGTAGTCCTCCGCGAAGATCTCGCTGATCGAGCGCGCCCAGCCGAGCTCGTAGCCCTCCGAGACCTTGCCCTGGGCGAGGAGCGAGTCGATTCCGCGTGCCGCCCACCACCGCTCCATCCACGGGTCCCAGCCTCGCCAGCGCGAGCGCTGGAGCTCGAGGTGGTGCGCGTACTCGTGGCGGAGGTAGTGCGCCACGTGGGCCGAGCGGCCGGCGGGAACCGTCAGGAGATCCTCGCCGCGCCGCGCTGCGTAGCAGCTGCCGCCGCCGTTACAGAGCCGGGCCACCAGGCGGACGGGGACGATGCGGATGACGACGTCCGAGACCTCGTCCCCGTGAATCGAGCCCCGGAGGCGTTGCGCATACCAGTTGACGTCGACCCCGCGTGCCCGGACGTCGAACGTCATCGGGCGCCCTACGCGGTCGAAGCGCGTCACGATCGCGCCGGTCGCGGGTTCGGCTCCCATGAGGAGAGCGATCGCGGCGACGGCTATGGCGGCGAGGCGTCGCACTTCGGGCGATCGTCGCAGACGAGTCTGAGAGCCGCCTAAGAGAAGATCCGCATCGGCAGTCCCGCGAGCGGCTCGCCGCCGGCGGCCGTGACGAGCCACGTGTCCTGCATGTAGAGGCACTCGCGCCGGTCCTCGGAGATTGCATGCGGGTGCATCGAGAAGACCATGTTCTCCGCCAGCTCGGTCTCGACGCCCTCGCCGATCTTCGGGAACTCGATCATCGTCATCCCGATCGAGTGGCCGGTGACGTGGCCGAGGTGGTAGCCGCGGTCGGTGAAGCCCTTCGAGACGGCGCGGTGCACGTCGTGGGCGGTGGCGCCCGGCCGCAGGGCGGTCTTCGCCGTCTCGAAGTACTCCGTGTAGGCCTCAAGCATGCGCGCGACCTCGTCGGAGGGCGCGCCGATCGCCCGGGAGACCTCGACCCAGTGCCCGCCGGGGCCGGCGATCTCGAGCGACGGGATGCAGAACTCCCCCAGCGCCATGTCTCCGCGGGCGAGCGCGAACTCGGGGCCGGCCAGGACCATGTTCATCGTCAGGCGCCGGCAGCCGCGCTCGACGAAGAGCCGCTCCGCGGGGGCGAGCGCCTCGGCGGCGGTCTTCCCGGGTGCGTAGGCGTCGAGGAAGGCGTGGAAGCCGTCGGTGTTGATGCG
>DASQWH010000128.1:0-3120 GCA_035640335.1 Gaiellaceae bacterium
TCGATGCACGCCATGCCCGTGCCGCTCGAGCCCGCCTGGACGAGCAGCTTCTCGCCCGGCTGGAGGTCGGCGGTGGCGACGAGTGCGACCCATGCGGCGCGGTACGGCGTGCCGAGGCAAGCGGCCGTCGAGGCTTCGAGCTCGTCCGGGATGGCCCAGAGATTCGCCGGATCGACGGCGGCAAGCTCCGCATACGTGCCGAGGCGCGCGCCGGCGAGCAGCACCCTCTCACCGGTGTCCTCGCGGTGCCCCGCCCCGTCCCCGCCCAGGACTAGCGGAAACTCGCTCGCCATCCCGGCCCGCAGGTTGATGTCGTAGTGGTTGACCCCGGCGGCCTCGAGCCGAACGAGCACCTCGTCGCCGCCGGGCTGCGGATCCGAGACCTCCTCGTAGCGCAGCACGCCGGGGCCGCCGGTCTCGTGGATGACGACCGCGTGCACGGAGGGAACGATACGCCGCGCGCCGAATCACGCGGGCGTGGCCGATCTGCCGCAGTTCCTGACGCTGAAGCACAACCGCGACCGCTCCGAGCGCGTCGAGCTAGCGGTTCGCCGCACCACCTTCACCGTCATCTCGTTGATCGCCGTGCTCGCGCTCCTCAACGTCTTCGGAGAGCGGCCGAGGGAATCGAACGTCTCGGCGGACGCGGCAGACCTGCAGGTCTTCGCGCCGACGTCTCTGCGTGGCGGCCTTTACTACCAGGGCCGACTCACCGTGCAGCCGAAGCGGGACATTGGGAAGGCGACGCTCGTCCTCGACTCCGGCTGGACGGAGCAGATGCAGATCAACACGATCGAGCCTTCGCCCGTGGGCGAGGCGAGCCGCGGCGGGAAGCTGACCTTCGACTTCGGCCACCTCGCCCCCGACGACAAGCTCGTCGTCTACCTGCAGTTCCAGGTCAATCCCACGAACGTCGGCCGCCGCTCGCAGGACGTCGAGCTGTACGACGACACGACGCTGCTCGCCCGGGCCGACCGCACGGTGACGGTCTTTCCCTGATGGACGTCGTCGCGAGGACATTCGTCGCCTTCTGCTTCGTCTTCCTGCTGACGAGGCTCGTCGGACGGCGCGAGCTCTCGTCGCTCGAGCCGTTCGACCTCATCCTGCTCGTCGTCATCGGCGACCTGATCCAGCAGGGCGTGACCCAGAACGACCTCTCGGTGACTGGCCTCGTGTTGGCCGCGGGCGTCTTCGGAGTCTTGACGCTGGCCGTCTCCTACCTCGGCTGGCGCTTTCCGCGCGTGCGCCCGGTCTTCGAGCCCGAGCCGTTGATCCTCGTCCAGGACGGCGAGCCCATCCACAAGAACATGAAGAAGGAACGCATCACGACGGAGGAGATCGCGGGCGAGGCACGCCTCCAGCAGATCCCTTCCCTCGACGAGGTGCAGTGGGCCGTCCTCGAGTCGGGCGGCCGCATCAGCTTCATCAAGAAGGCCTAGCTGGCGTAGCCGTGCTCGATGACGGGCAAGACGGTGGCGCAATGCTTTCCCGCGCCGTGACCGTCGCCGTGCTCGCGCTCGCGCTCGCGCTCTCCGCGTGCGGCGGCGGGGAGCTGTCGCAGAAGGCGCTGACCAAGGAAGTCGAATCCGTCGGCTCCGCCGCGGCGGAGGGCGGCCTGCTCGCCCACGACGCGGCCGACGGGCGCTCGACGCACGCCTTCACCGCGGTGCACAGCCAGGTTCTCGCCGAGCAGGCCGCGAAGGTCGAACGGAAGCTCTCGTCAGCGGACGTGTCGCCCGAGCTCGAGGCGAAGCGCCGGCAGGCCGATCGCCTTGCGGCAGACGTACAGGCCGAGCTCGAGCGCTTGCACGATCACCCGGCCGATGACGACGTCACCCGTGAGGTGGCCGACCGCCTCGACGAGGCGGCCAAGGCGGCCGAGGAGCTGGCCCGGTGAAGAACGTCCTCGGGGTCGCGCTCGGGATCCTGGCTGCGATCGGCGGCTTCGTCGACATCGGCGACATCGTGTTCAACACCGCCGCGGGGGCGACGCTCGGCTACCAGCTGCTGTGGGCCGTCGTCATCGGCGTCGGTGCGATCATCACGTACTCGGAGATGTGCGGCCGCGTCGCCGCGGTCTCCGGCCGCGCGGTGTTCGACGCGGTTCGCGAGCGGCTCGGCTTCGGTCTCGGGCTGACGGCGCTCGTCGCCGCGCAGCTCGTCACGTTCCTGACGCTCGCGGCGGAGGTGGGGGGCGTCGCGCTCGCGCTGCAGCTGCTCTCGGGTCTCCCGTACCGTGCACTGCTCGTCCTGGCCGTCGTCGGGCTCGCGGTCGTGATCTGGGTGATGCCGTTCGAGCTGATCGAGCGCGTCTTCGGCTACATGGGGCTGGCGCTGCTCGTCTTCGTCGTCGCGGCGATCAAGCTCCATCCCGACTGGGGCGCCGTCGGCTCGGGGTTCGTGCCCCATCCCGACACCGACAACCTCGCCGTCTACGGCTTCTACGTCGTCGGCCTGATCGGTGCGGCAACCGTTCCGTACGAGGTGTATTTCTACTCGTCGGGAAGCGTCGAGGAGCGCTGGGGACCGGGCGACCTCGGCATGAACAAGGCGAACGCGATCATCGGCTACTCCCTCGGCGGGCTGCTCTCGTTCGCGCTGATGATCGGGGCGGGCGCGCTCTTCCTCCCCCAAGGCATCACGCCGGAGGCGCTCGGCTCGGTCGGACTCGTCGCCGAGGTCCCGCTGGGAACGATCGGGCTCGTCTGTGCGCTGATCGGCATCCTCTTCGCGGTCAGCGGCGCCGCGATCGACACGGTCTTCTCCGGCGCGTACAACCTCGCGCAGTTCTTCGGCTGGGAGTGGGGCAAGTACCGGACGGCCGTCACGGCGCCGAGGTTCACGCTCGCATGGCTCGTCCTGCTCGGTCTCGGTTTCCTCGTCGTGCTCACCGGCGTCGATCCGATCCTCGTCACCGAGTACTCGGTCATCTTCTCGGTCGTCGCGCTGCCGGCCACGTACATCCCGATCCTGCTCGTTGCCAACGACCGCGCCTACATGCAGAGCTACGCGAACGGCAGGGTTGCGAACGTGTTCGGCTTCTTCTTCCTGATCGTCATCCTGCTCGTAGCGGTGAGCGCGATCCCGCTGATGATCGTGAGCAACATGGGGCAGGGATGA
>DASQWH010000129.1:0-16410 GCA_035640335.1 Gaiellaceae bacterium
ACGCTCGGCGGCTGGCTCGGCGGCAGCGTCGTCTGCGTCCGCGGGATGCGCGTGCTGAATCTCGTCCACGAACCGGCGCGCCGTGCCGCCGCGCCCGTGCCGAGGCCGGAGAAGGAGCTCGCAGACCAGAGAGGCGAATAACCCGCACGCGCACCTCAGCCGTGCGGGAGAAACGTTTAGTCAGAGCAGCTCGCCGATCAGCTTCGCCGCGCGCGCCGCGCCGTCCGTCTCCACGGCCCGGTAGTCGACCTCGCGGCCGATCTCCTCGGCGATCGCGGCCGCGATCTCCTCCGGCCCGTCGGTCTCGAAGTCCATGCAGCGGCCGGCTCCGTAGCGCGCGAGCCGGTGGCGCACGTGGAAGTTCTGCTCGAAGTGGTGGCGGAGCGGGAAGTAGAGGAACGGCCGCCGGTTCGCGGTCAGCTCCATCGCGGTCGTCAGCCCGCCCTGGACGACCGCGAGGTCGCAAACGGCGAGGTGGCGGTAAAGGTCGTGCACGTACGCGCGCACGTCGAGGCCGTCGTGCTGCGGGAGGCTCTCGGGGTCGATGCGCGGGCCGGCGACGACGATCATCCTCAGCTCGGGCACGCGCTCCTTCGCCTCCGGATAGGCGTTGATCACACGGCGCAGGAGGTCGCCGCCGACGCCCGAGCCGCCCACGGTCACGATGCACACGCGCTCGTCGTCGCCGTAGCCGAGCTCGCCGCGGTCGCCGAGCGCACGCGGGTCGAAGCCCGTCACGTAACCGGCGAAGTCGTAGTGCTGCTCGGTCCAGTCGCGGATCCGCGGCAGGTCGGGCCCGAACGAGTCCGGGACGATGTCATCTGCGTTGCCGACGAACACGGCCCGGTCGCGCAGCCGCGGGAAGCGGGCGATGTGCTCGATCATCTCGGCGTTGTAGTCGGCGGTCACGAACGCCTCGCGCTCGCCGCCGTCCTCGAACGGGAGCCAGCCCACGAAATCCGTCAGCCAGACGTACGCCGCGCGCTTCTGCTCGGGGTTCTCGTGCAGGTAGTAGTCGAGCTCCCAGGCCTCGTCTCCGATCCAGAGGTCATAGTCCTCGTCGCGGACGAGGTCGTGGAAGACCATGAAGTTCGCGAGCAGGATCTCGTCCATGCGCCGGATCGCCTGGAAGCAGTGCAGGTCGTGCTCAGCCGACTCGCTCTCGATGTGCGTCGACTCGTTCGCGAGGTAGGCGCTGGCCGGATGAATCCGCTCGCCGCGCGCCTCGAGCGCGGCGGTGACCGGGTGCTGGGCGAGCCAGTCGATCTCGAGGTCGGGGTGCAGCTTGCGCAGCTCGTCGGCGATCGCGGCGTCGCGCTGCGCATGGCCGAGGCCGATGGGGGAGGAGACGTAGAGCGCGCGCTTTCGCCGCGACTTGCCTCGGATCCAGCGGGATGCGCGCGGCGGCGGCGCCACGAACTCCCGCAGCAGGAGGTTGACCTTGACGGGGTCCCGGATGTGCGGCGCGTGCCCGGATCCCTCGAGCACGACGAGCTCGCCGCCCGTCTGCTCGGCGAGAGCCGCGCCGCGCGTGACCGAGGTGATCGCGTCGTCGCTCCCGTGGATCACGAGGACCGGACAGCGAACCCTCGTGCACAGCGCCCGCATCTCCTCGGGCGTGAGGCCCGGCCCTTCCTGCGTGGCGATCATCGTCTCGGCGTCCGTCTCGAGACCCCATCCGACGGCGTCCTCGATCGGCTTCGTCGAGTGCGGCTCGGTGAACATCTTCGACATGAAGAACTCGACCCAGTCGCGGTAGTCGCGCAACCAGTGGAAGCGGTTGTGCTTCGCCCAGCCCTCGTCCGTATCGTGCTCGGTGTCGAAGTCGTAGACCGTTCGCTCGGGCAGCGGCTCGCCGCCGCCGGTGAACGCCGGCCCGACGAAGACCGCGCCCTCGACGCGCTCCGGATGCTCGGCGGCGAGGAGCAGGCCGCGCTGCGCGCCGAGCGAGAAGCCGACGATCATGGCGCGCTCCGTCGCAGTCTCGTCCATCACCGCGAGCGCATCGGCTGCGAACTCCCGCTCGTCGTATGCGGCCGCGTCCTGCGGACGGTCCGAGCGCCCGTTGCCGCGACCGTCGAACGCGACGACCCGGCAGTGCCGCGCGAGGTACGGGATCTGCATCTTCCAGTGTCGCGAGTGCACGACCGACCACGTGGGCAGCAGCAGAACGTTCGGCTCGCCTGAGCCGTAGACCTCGTAGTAGACCCGCACGCCGTCTCGCTCGACGTAGCCCGAGTCGTCCGGGTACCGCGCCCGCGTCTGCTCGGGCGCCGGTGTCGTCAGCTCGACAGCCACCGGTCGATCCAGTCGAGCAGCTCGGCATGGCCCGTCTCGATGCCGCCGAGTCGCTCGACGATGATGCCGATGTTGAAGGTCATCACGAGCGAGACGAGCGCCTCGAGTGGCATGTCGATGCCGAGCTCGCGATGTGGCTCCGCGAACGCCTCCGTCAGCACCGCGCGCCACTCGGCGTTCACCCGCGCGAGCCGCTCCCGCAGTCCCGGGTCGTTCCAGGCGAGCGCCTGCAGCTCGAGCCACACCTTCTCGTAGGTCACGTCCTCGCTGACGAGGTAGCGCATCGCGGTCCGCCACTTCTCGACGAATGGCAGATCGGCCGCGTACAGGTCCCGCTGCCGGCTGATCAGACGCTCGGTGAAACGCTCGAGAGCGCGCACGAGCAGGTTCTCGTTCGACCCGAAGTAGTAGTGGACGAGCCCGTGGTTGACGCCGGCCTCCTCGGCGAGGCGGCGCGTCGTGATCCCCGCGTAACCGACGTCGACGAGGAGCCGCTCCGCTGCGTCGAGCAGCGCCTCCTCCGCCGCGGAGCGGGCCGGCGTCTTGTGCGCGACCTCGCTCACGCAGGCCGCCAGAGCGCGTTCGCGATCTTCCAACCGTCGCGAGTGCGCACGAGGTGGAGGTACTCGTGGTAGACGGCGGAGCGTACTCGGACGCTCGCGACGTCTTCGTACACGTCGAGCACCTCGATGTCGAGCCTCGGGTCGGCGCCGTCTCCCGCGCCTTCGCCGGCCGCGGTCAGCTCGACCATGCGCTCCTTCGTCGTCACGCCGAGCTCTTCGCCGGCGCGCCGCTTGACGAGGTTCGGGTGCAACGCTCGCTCCATCCGCGCCTCGTCGCCGTCGAACCAGCCTTCGAAGTAATCACGCGCAGTGGCGGCAACCGCTTTCGCCTCCTCCGTGCCCGGCGACCTCACTGCTTCCATCATCGCCTCCTGATCCGATCCATCAGCCGGGCAAGACGCGTTCGTCCCGCGACCGCCGCTGCCGTGAAGGCGGCGCCCGCCGAGGCGAACTGCAGCACGCTCTCCTCGACCGGGATGCCCATGATGTGCCCGAGTATCACTGGAAGATCTCCGTCGTGCAGTCGCCGCCCTGCAGGCGCACCTCGTGCGCGCGCGCCGGGCCGTCGGGACGTTCGTGGAAGTCGACGAAGAAGTCGTGATCGATCTCCATTCCGCCCTCGGAATCGCAGTCGATCCGCAGGAGCCACGAGTGGAGCTCCGGGTAGAACTGATCGTCCCAGGTCGAGTACAGCGAGTTCGACACGTAGAGGCGGCGCCCGTCGTACGAGAGCTGGAGCATGTTTGGGCCTCCGTTCAGCTCCCGCCGCGCATCGGTCGGGTGGCCGATCACGCCGCCGAGCCAGATCTGGTCGGTGAGCTTCGGTGCGCTCGCGTCGGAGACGTCGTACTGCCGCACGTCGCCGTGCAGCCAGTTGGCGACGTACAGGAAACGGTCGTCCATCGAGAGGACGAGGTCGGTGATCAGGCCCGGCACCGGAAACGGCCAGCCCTCGAGCGGGACGCTCTCGACCGCGATCACCTGGTCGGCCCGCCAGCTGCCGTTGTCGCGCCGGAAGTGCCACATCGTGCTCGACAGTGCGGCTCCGACGAAGCCCTCGTCGGCATCGGGGTCGTGCAGCCAGCGCGCCTCGAGCGGGACGAGGCCGTTCTCACCGAGGTCGAGCGTCTGCTCGAGCCGGCGCTCGGCGAGGTTCCAGAAGTGAAGGCTGCTGCCGTAGCGGCCCTTGGCGACGTCGTCGAGGTCGAACCCTGGCTCGTACGCGTTCGGCGCGCCGAACTCGCTCGAGACGAGGGCGTTCTTGCGCGGCTGGTACCAGAAGTCGTAGTTGAACCGAGGCGTCTCGCCGCCGTTCTCCCAGCGGCCCTTCACCTCGAACGTCTTCGCGTCGAGGACTGCGAAGCCGCCTGCACCGTTGCCGTCGGCGTCGCCGAGCATCGAGATGACGACGTTGTCGCCGGGCATGCAATGCACGGTGTGCGGCCGCGTGTAGCCCGTCTTCGCGACCACCTCCTCCGGCTCGATCACCTTCTCGATCGTCGGCCGCCGCGGGTCGTCGGTCACGTTGACGACGTGGAGCCGCGAAGACCTCATGCCCGGGATGATCAGATGCGAGCGGTCGGGCCCGTGGCACGCGGACGAGCACCGGTTCCACCCGAAGTGGTGCAGCTCGTCGCCGACGTTCGGCATCGGCAGCTCGTGGACGATGCGGCCTTCTTCGGCGTCGACGACGGCGAGGAAATCGGGTTGGTCGGAGCCGGGGCCGCGGAGGCACGCGAGGTAGAGGAACTCCTCGCGCGGCGCCTGCATCGCCTCCTGCGGGGAGCGGTAGAGGGATGGAGAACCGTTGTGGGACATCACTGACCTCCTCTGGTCCAGCACTTAGCCAAACGTCTTAGGCATTTGACTAAATCACCACCGATTTGTCAAGGTCGTGCGCGATGCCCGAGCTCCCGGCCGTCGCGGCCTGGCGGCACGTCGACTCCCGCGTCGGCTTCGAGGTGCTCTTCGTGCATCCCGAAGCGGACGGCTACCGGTTCCGGGGACATTCGACCGCGGTCGAGGACGGCGAAGCTTGGAGCGTTCGTTACGAGATCTCTGTCGACGCGAGCTGGGCGACGCGGCGCGCCCAGGTCGTTGCCGAGTCGCGCCGGGGCGCGGCGGAGTTGCGACTGGAGCGGGACGCAGCCGGCGGCTGGCGCGTCGATGACCTGCCGACGCCGGCGCTCGACAGCCTGCTGGACGTCGATCTCGAGGCGTCGGCCTTCACGAACGCCCTGCCGGTGCAGCGACTCGGGCTGGCCGCCGGCGAGTCGGCCGCGGCGCCGGCGGTCTACGTGCGCGCGCCGGGCCTCGAGATCGAGCGGCTCGAACAGCGGTACACGCGTCTCGACGACGACGGCGAGCGTTCGCGGTACGACTACGAGTCGCCCTCATTCGACTTCAGGGCCGAGCTCGTCTACGACGAGTTCGGGCTCGTCCTCGACTACCCGGGGATAGCGGTGCGGATCGCCTAGCCGGTATGGGGAGCGCGGCGGAGGAGAGCCGCCGCCACGACTGCGAGCGTCGCCACGAGCACCGCTGTCGTGAGCGCCGCGAGCTGCAGGCCCTGCACGAACGCGTCGCGGGCCGCATCGACCAACCGGTCGGCGAGCGGGGCGGGAAGGCCGTCGGCAGCCTCGAGTGCGCCTGCGAGCGTGTCGCGCGCGGGGTCGGCGCTACGCGGGGGAATCCCGGCCCGGACGGCTTCGTCGAGCTCGTTGCGGTAGACGGCAGTGCCGATGCTGCCGAGCACGGCGATGCCGAGCGCTCCGCCGAGCTCGGCACCCGTCTCCGAGATCGCCGACGCCGCTCCGGCTCGCTGGACGGGCGCCGCGCCTACGACAACGTCCGTCGCCAGCGTGCCGACGAGCCCGGCGCCGACGCCCATCGCCGACGTACCGGCCACGACGACGGCGAGCCCGGCCTCGACCTGCACGAGGACGCCCGCGCCGACGGCCGCAAGCGCGAGCCCGACGGCGAGCACCGAGCTCGGGCGGGCTCGCCGCGCGAGGACCGGCGCGACCATCGAGCCGACGACGAGCCCGCCCGTCGAAGGAAGCAACCACAGAGCCGCCTCGAAGGCGCCCTCACCGCGAACGAGCTGGAGGTACTGCGCGACGAACAGGAAGATCCCGGCCACCACGAAGACGGCCGCGCACATGGCCGCGACGGAGGTGCTGAAGGCCGCGGACCGAAAGAGGCGGACGTCGAGCAACGGATACGGAAGGAGCCGCTGCCGGCGCAGGAACACGGCGCCGACGGCGAGGCCGATGAGGATCGCCGCCGCGGGCAACCACCCGAAGCCGTCCTGGGCGATCTGCTTGAGGCCGAAGATCAGCGCGAGCACCGAGCCCAGTGAAAGCGCGGCGCTGGCGAGGTCGAGCCGCCCAGCGTCGGGGTCGCGGAACTCCGGCAAAAGCAGCGGCCCGAGCACGAGCAGCAGCACCATCACCGGCACCGCGGCGAGGAAGACCGACCCCCACCAGAAGAAGTGGAGTAGCGCTCCGCCCACCAGCGGCCCGATCGCAGCACCGGCCGAGAAGCTCGTGATCCAGACGCCGACCGCCACCTGGCGCTGTCGCGGGTCGAGGAACATATTGCGAATCAGCGACAGGGTCGACGGCGCCAGCGTCGCGCCCGCGATCCCGAGCAGCGCACGCGCTGCGATCAGCATCTCCGCGCTCGTCGAGAACGCCGCGACGACCGAGACGGCGCCGAACGCCGTGGCGCCGATCAGCAGCAGCCGTCGCCGGCCGATGCGGTCGCCGAGCGTGCCCATCGTGATCAGTAGGCCCGCCAGGAAGAAGCCGTAGATGTCCGTGATCCAGAGCAGTTGCGCGCTGCTCGGCTCGAGTTCGGCGCTCAGCTCCGGCACCGCCAGGAAAAGCACCGTCAAGTCCATCGAGTAGAGCAGGCACGGAAGCGCGATGACGGCGAGCCCAACCCACTCGCGCGCGCCGGCGCTCTCCGGCGTGGCAGCCTCGGTCGTCAAGCGGACGACCGCGCCGCGCTGACGCGGCCCAGTGCGTCGAGGATGCCGGTCCAGCCCTGGCCATACTCGTCCCGCAGCTGCGCGCTCGGGAAACCGCTCTGGATGAGGATCATCCGCGTCGCGCCTGCCTCGGGTTCGAACGTGACTCGCATCGTCGTGTTCAGGCGGCGCCCGTCCGGGAGCTCCATCGTCGAGCGGTAGACGAGCAGTCGCGGCCGCTCGACCTCGTCGAATACGTTCGTCTCGCGTGCCGGCTCGGCCCCCGGCGGCCCGAAGGAGATCGTCCAACGGCCGCCGACACGCAGGTCGCACTCCGACTCGACCACCCAGTCGGGCGCGTCGGCGTAGAGGTCGTGCTGGGCAGCGGGATCGGTGAACGCGTCGAAGACGACCTCCGGCGGCGCTGCAAACGAGCGCTCCAGCTTCAGCTCTTCGCTCACGTGCTGCCTCCTTTCGTCCGCTCGACGTAGCGCTCGAGCCCGTCGAGCCGCCGTTCCCAGCGGCGCCGGTACAGATCGATCCATTGCGTCGCGTCCTCGAGCTGTGCGGGGCCGAGCCTGCACTCGCGCGTGCGGCCCCGTTTCGTCGTGGTCACGAGGTCGGCCCGTTCGAGGACGCGCACGTGCTTGAGGGCGCCGGGCAGGGAGAGGCCGTGGGGCCGCGCGAGCTCGCTGACGGTCGCAGGGCCGCGCGACAGGCGCTCGAGGATGTCGCGGCGCTTGGGGTCGGCAAGCGCCGCAAACGTGCGGTCGAGCGAGTAATACTTAACCACTAGGTTTACTTTAGCGTGCCTGCTCGGCCGGCGCCGAGGGTCGCCGAGCTCAGGGGGCGGTCCAGCCGAGCGCGCCGCAGTACAGCCAGGACGCGAACGCGTCGGGCAGCTCGCCCCACTCGCGGAAACAGGCGATCATCGCGTCGAGCTCGGCTCGGCTGGCCCAGCCCTCATTCGTGATCGTCTCGGCCATCGCCGGCGCGCTGAACAACCCGACGGCGAACTCCGCGAACCAGCGCGTGCTCTCGGCGTCGCCGTACACCTCCGGGGCGTGTGCGACCCCTCGCGTCCGGACGAACCCTGCCTCGAGCATCAGCGTGCGCAGGTAGCGCGAGTAGCGAGCGTTCCCGCCCTCGCGTGCGACGGCGAGCTCGAATAGGCGCGGAGCGAGCTCGAGCTCGGGCCGGTCGGGCGAGATCACGACCGTCCCGAAGTCGTCGTCGGCCGCCGCCGCCAGGCCGCCCGGCCGCAGGACGCGGCGCATCTCGGCGAGAGCACGCACGGGCTCACGCACGTAGAGCAGCACCGCGTTCGCGTAGACGACGTCGAACGTCGCGTCGTCGAACGGCAGCTGGAGGACCGAGGCAGTGACAAACCCGGCGTTCTCGATCCCTCTGTCGGCCGCCGACTTCCGCGCCACCTCGATTTGCAGGGGATCGACGTCGATTCCGACGATCCGGCCCGGCGCGACGGTCGGTGCGAGGTCGAGCGCAATGCTGCCGACTCCGCATCCCGCGTCGAGGACGTCCAGGCCCGATCGCAGGTACGGGAGCAGGAACGGCAAGAACGTGCGCGCGTCGCGGCTGCCGACGTAGCGCTGCTGCACGCTCTCCTCGATGACGTAGCGCTGCTCCATTGCCGAAGCGTACGCTCGCGCCCACGACGCGCCGCTTCGCAGAACGAGCGCCTAGACCTTGTACGCCTTCACGGTGGTGCCGTAGGCGCCGAACTTGAGCGCTTTCCGCCGCGTGTCCTCGAACTGCGAGCGCATGTACGTCGCAACGAGGTCGCCGCTCTCGATCCGCTCGAATCCGTGCCGCTCTAGAACCTCTACGTACTCTGCCTCCAGCAGAGCACCGGCAATTCACCCAGTCCAGAGGTCGACGTCACGCCGCCCCTCTTCGCTGACCGGCCGCTGGATCGTCACGTCAGCGATCTGGAGCCGTCCGCCCGGCCGCAGGACGCGGAAGAGCTCCGAGAACACGGCGTCCTTGTCCGGGATCAGGTCGATTACGCCGTTCGAGATGACGACGTCGAAGCTCTCTGCAGGGAAGGGCAGGCGCTCGACGTCGCCCTCGACGAAGTCGACGTTCGTCGCGCCCATCTCGGCGGCGGCGGCGCGTGCCCTCGCGAGCATCTCCGGGGTCATGTCGATCCCAGTTACCCGTCCCTCGGGCGCAACCATCTGTGCTGCGACGAGCGTGTCGGTGCCGGCGCCGCAGCCGATGTCGACGACCTCCTCGCCGGGCTCGAGGCGGCCGAGCGAGAACGGGTTCGCGACGCCGGCGAACGACTCGACGGCCGTGTCGGGCACGCGCCAGAGCTCCTCGGGGTAGTCGAGGTCCTGGGCCCAAGAACGCCCGGTCGGAAAGATGCGGTCCTGCTCGGGATCCTGCGAGACCGACGCGTAGGCCTTCCTGATCTCGCTCTTCAGGAGCCGGACGTCGATGTCGACGTTGGTCGCCATCCTCAAGCTCCAGTCGGGACTTCCCGCAGTGCCTTGAGCGCGAGGAGCGCGCCGGCGACGAAGATCGCAGTGGCCAGGTAGATCAGGCCTAGGTGCCCGATCGTGTCGAAGCCCCACGGGTAATGCGCCGGCAGGGCTACAGCCAGTCCGACGACGGGCGCCGTCACTGCTCCGACCCACGCCCACATGTACCCGCGGCGGACGCCGAACCACGACAGGAACACGACTGCGATCCCGGTGGCGGCGATGAAGCCGGACACCGCGATGTGGAGATGGCTGATGTAGTGGTAGAGGTCGTTGTCGAACGCCTTGATCTCGTCCTTGCCGCTCGCCACCTGCTCGGAGCCGATTCCGAGCTCGAGGAAGCTGTCGGTGAAGTTGAGGACGAAGAAGATGACGGCGTAGCCCACGAACGCGACTGCGCCGAGCGTCATCAGGTTGACGCCCCATCTGAGCGCCGTCGATTCTTGGCGGCGTGCATCTGCAGTGATCGTGGTCATCGACCCTGTACCTCCGTCTCTAGGGGCTATACGTTGAAAGACGCTCGAACGGCGGCGTTATTGCATTGACCGAGAAACGCAATAAGGGCCGCTCCGCGAGCGTCTTTCAGGAAGGTGATGCTGGACCCTCCGCCGGAGAACGCCGCTCGAAGGAGCGCTTCCGCGTGCTCGCCGAGGAGCAGCTTCCGCGCCTCTACACAATCGCTCGCAGGCTCGTCGGCGACGACGCGGAAGATGCCGTGCAGGACGCTCTGCTCAAGGCGTACCGCGGCTTCGAGCGTCTCGAGCACGCGTCGGCGGCCCCGGCCTGGCTCGCCAGCATCGTCGTCAACGTGTGCCGCGACCGTGCTCGCGCACGAGCGCGCGCTCCCGACGAGGTCAGCATCGACGCAGTCGCCGAGTTCTCGCTCTATCGGAAGATCGCCGACGAGGACCCGTTTCCGTACTCGGACTCGCTGCACCTCGACTTTCTCGAGCAGTTCGGACAAGAGGACGTGAGGGCAGTGCTCGACCGCTTGCCCGACCGCTACCGCATTCCCCTCGTCCTCGTATACGTCGACGGCTTCGCGACGAAGGAGGTCGCCCGCCTCCTCGAAGCGCCGCTCGGAACGGTCCTCGCGCAGCTTCACCGCGGCCGCAAGCTCTTCGAGCGGCAGCTGTGGGACTATGCCGAGGAGAAGGGTCTCCTCGTGGAGCGAGCGCGATGATCACGTGCGCGGAGGCTGTCGAGCGGCTGTGGGCCTATCTCGACGGAGCGCTGACCCCGGACGACCGCGCGGCGCTCGAGGAGCATCTCGCCTTCTGCCGCGTCTGCTGCGGCGAGGTGGAGTTCGCGCAGGAGCTGCGAGGCTTTCTGGCGCGGTCTGCGAGAGAGGAGTTGCCGGACGAGGTGCGTGCGCGCCTGATCGCGAGCCTCGACGAGCTCGAGGCGACATGAGCCGCGACCTCATGCACACCGACGAGCTGAAGGCGGTCGTCCGCGATGCCTACGCCGCGATCGACTCCTCGACCGAAGCCGTCGCCCTCAAGCTGTACTCGCCGGACGAGCTCGCAAAGGTCCCGCGGTCGGCGATCGAGGGCGCGCTCGGGGTGGGGAACCACCTTCGCTTCGCGCGGATCGAACAGGGCGAAACGGTCCTCGACCTCGGCTGCGGCTCGGGCATCGACTCCGTGCTCGCCGCGCAGCGCGTTGGGCCGACCGGCCGGGTCGTCGCCCTCGACTTCCTTCCCGAGATGCTCGATCGGACCGCCGCGGCCGCGGCCGAGGCCGGGCTTGACACGATCGAGACGCTCGAGGGCGAGATGGAGGCGATCCCGCTCGAAGACGAGAGCGTCGACCACGTCATCTCGAACGGCGTCGTCAACCTCTCGGCGCGGAAAAGGCGCGTGCTCGCCGAGTGCGCGCGCGTGCTGCGGCCCGGCGGCAAGCTTTCGCTCTCCGATCTCACCGTCGGTGACGAAGAGCTGCCGCCCGAAATACTGCTGCACCCCGCGACCTGGGCCGGCTGAGTCGCGGGCGCGCTGACGGAGCGTGACTTCGTCGAGAAGCTCGAGAAGGCAGGGTTCGGACAGATCGAGGTGCACCGTCGAGAACCGGTCTCCGTCGACGATCTCGCGCTCTACCCGCTTTTCACGCCGGAGCTCATCCGGCTCATGCAGAGGCTCATCCCGCCGGAGCGGCAGGCCGCAGTCGCCACGTCCATCGTGCTGACAGCTGAACGCTGAGGCTCGGGAGAGCGTTGGCGACGTGAGATGGGGGGAACCTCCCGGTTCCCCCAGGCCCCCTCCACGGTGGCGTCGCGTTACACGCGACGCCGACAATGCTGGCGACGTGAGCTGGGGGAACCTCCCGGTTCCCCCAGGCCCCCTCCACGGTGGCGTCGCGCTACACGCGACGCCGACAATGCTTCGCATTGGCAGAGTGGGCGCGTGGCGAAGACCCAGTACTACACCGCGACCACGCTCGACGGCTACATCGCCGACGAGAACAACTCGCTCGACTGGCTGTTCGAGGTCGACCGTGCCCAGGAGGGCGAGGACGAGTTCGCGCGGTTCTTCGCAGGCGTCGGTGCGATGGCGATGGGCTCGACGACGTACGAGTGGATCCTCGACCACGAGCAGGTGCTAGACGATCCGGAGAAATGGCGCCGCTGGTACGGCGACACGCCGTCGTGGGTGTTCACGCACAGGACGCTGCCTGCGATACCGGGCGTAAACATGCATTTCGTCCAGGGTGACGTCGCCCCCGTGCACGAGGAGATGACGCAAGCCGCGGGCGACAAGAACATCTGGCTCGTCGGCGGCGGCGACCTCGTCGGTCAGTTCGCCGACAAGGGCCTGCTCGACGAGATCCTCGTCGGCATCGCGCCCGTTACGCTCGGCCAGGGAGCTCCTCTCCTTCCTCGGCGGCTCACTTCGGCACAAATCGAGCTCGTCGAGGTCGAGCGTGACAAGCAGTTCGCGCGGCTCACGTACCGCGTGCGGCGGTAGGGCAGCGTGACGGCGACGACGATCATCCTCGGCGACACCGAGGTCCCGCGGATCGGGCTCGGGACGAACCGCCTCGCGCGCACGCGCGCGAACGTCGCCTTCATCCAGGAGGCCGTCGCCGCAGGAGTGAGGCACATCGACACGGCTCACACGTACGCCGGCGGTGAGAGCGAAGAAACGATCGGCGCCGCCCTCGCACGTGTCCCAGAGGACGTCATCGTCGCAACCAAAGGGGGCTGGGGAGGCGCGGGCCGGGGTCGCCCCGAAGTGCTGAGCGCCCAGATCGAGGAGAGCCTGCGGCGGCTGCGCACGGACAGCATCGCGCTCTACTACCTGCACCGGGTCGATCCGCAGACGCCGCTCGAGGAGAGCCTCGGCGCGATCAAGGAGTACCGCGACGCCGGCAAGATCCAGCACGTCGGCGTGTCCGAGGTCGGGATCGACGAGATCGAGCGCGCGCGGGGCGTGGTGCCGATCACCGCCGTCCAGAACCGCTACAACCTCGCGGAGGTGGGTCACGACGCGGTCGTCGACTACTGCGCAACCGAAGGAATCGTGTTCGTTCCCTTCTTCCCGCTGCGAGGCGACGGCGGCCGCTCGCTGTCCGAGATCGCAGAGCGGCACGGTGCGAGCCGGGAGCAGATCGCGCTTGCCTGGCTACTCAGCCGCTCGCCGGCGATGCTGCCGATCCCGGGCACGCTCTCCCTCGAGCACCTGAACGAGAACCTCGCCGCACTGGAGATCGAGCTCAGCAACGCCGAGCTCCAAGCGCTGCGCTAGTTACGCGAAGAGCGTCAAGTCCGGCTCTCGTTCGCCGCGAAGCACGGCGAGATCGACCTCGACGCACCGGATCCCGCGGGCTTCGGCGAGCGTTCGCGCCTGCGGCTTCACGGTCTCCGCCGCGAGGATCCCGCGACAGTCCCCGTCGATGCGCTCCAGGTAGCGGGAAAGCTGCTCGACGGCGTCGATCGTTGCGACGCGCTTGACCTCGACGGCTACCCACCCGTCGTCCTGGTCGCGGCACATGAGGTCGACGGGACCGATGTCGGTCGGCCATTCGCGGCGCACGAGGCGCAGACCGTCGCCGAGGGCCTTCGGCTGCTCTGCCAGGGCCTCTTGTAGATGACGTTCGATCCCGTCCTTCTGCAACGCGACGGATTCGCCCATGTCGTGGGTCACGTCGCTGAGGATCTCGGCGAGGCGGATCTCGAGGCGGTCCTCACTCTGACCGGCGCGCTTGCGGACGAGGATCGAGCCCTCGGACTCCTCGACGACGCAGGGCGCGGTCATCCAGTTCAGCGGTTTGTACGCGCCGGCATCGTCGTGGACGAGGACCGAGCCGTCGGCCTTGAAGACGAGGAGCCGAGTTGCTTCAGGCAGCGTCGCGTTCAGGCGACCCGTGTAGCGAACCTCGCAGCGCGCGATGACCAAGCGCATGGCCGGCGACCGTACTGTCCGTTTCGGACAGAGCTCGCTAGCCCGGCAGGACCCGCGAGACGGAGTTCGACCGCTGGTCCACGACCCACAGGTCTGCTCCGGTCGACGCGAACTCGCGCGGCTGCCTTCCCACGCGGACGCGCTGCACGATCCGGCCGGTGGCGCCATCGACCTCGACGACGAGGCCGCGGTCGTAGAGCGAGGCCCACACCGACGCGCCGCGCGTCGTCACGCCCGAGGCGGCGCCGCCAACGCTTACGCGTCTCTCCACGGAGCGCGTGCTCGGGTCGATGACGACGAGCCGGCGGTTCGTGAGATCCGCTGCCCAGACGCGGTCGCCGCTCACCGCGATCCCGTCGATGTCGTTCCCGGCCGGGATGCGCGCGACGAGGCGCGCCGAAGCCGGATCGATCGCGTCGACCGTGCCGGCGAAGTTCGCCGCCCAGAGTAGGCCGAAGCCCAGCGCGAGCGCTTGCGGGTTGCCGCCGACCTGGACGCGTGCCTCGAGCCGCCCGGTGCGCGCGTCGAGGCGGTCGACCCACCCGGCGTAGTCCGCGACCCAGAGGCTCGAGCCGGCGAGCAGCAGGCCAACGGGCTCCTGGCCGGTCGTGATCCGACCCGTGACGGCGTTCGTCGCGACGTCGATCACCGTAATGCCTTGGCCGGCGCCGAAGTTTCCGACCCAGACGGTCGTGCCGGAGGCGGCGATCCCGCCCGGCTGTCCGTCGACGAGGATCGTCGCGACCCGGCGGCGCGCGCCAGGATCCACGCGCGTCACCGTCCCCGCTCCGTAGTCCGCTGTCCACAGCGAGCCGCCGCCGTAGGCGATCGTGACCGGCTGCGAGCCGACCGCGACCGCCGGCGCTGGAGCCGCGACGACGACCGTCGTCCGCGCGAAGCGGCTGCGGCGGCCGGCGCTGTCGCGCGCTTGCACGCGAAAGGTGTGCCGGCCCGGCGCGAGCCGCGCCCGGTACGGCGACGCACAGCGGCGAACGTGCCGCCTGTCGAGCCCGCACCAGTACGACACGTGGCGCGCGCCTCGCGGCCCGGAAAGCGAATCGCGACGTCGCCGTCATAGCTGACCGGCGGCCGGTTGACGGTCGGCGGCGCGAGGGCGGAGCCCGCCCCGAGCAGGAACAGGACCACGACGCTGCCGACCGCGACGCGGATGCACGTGCGGGCGCGGCGGTAAGCGCTCTGTCGCGCGCGCGTCCGGACCATACGTCAGCTATACAAGCGCGGCGGCCGTCGCGTTCCAGTCGGCGCTCGTAGGATCGCCCTTCGTGCTCGTTCAGCTCAGCGATTCACATATCGGGGCGGACTGGGGCGACGGCGACTCGGTCCCCAGGCTCGCCGCCGCGGTCGCGGCAGTGCTCGCCGTCGTGCCGAGCCCGGAGGCGGTGCTCGTCTCCGGTGACCTGGTCGACCACGGTGCAGACGCGGAGTACGAGCAGGTCCGCGAGCTCCTGGCGCCGCTCGAGGCGTCCCTCTACGTCCTGCCGGGGAACCACGACGACCGTAGTGCGCTGCGCCGGCACTTCGACGTTCCCGGCGCCGACGCGGAGCCCGTCCAGTACGCGGTCGGCCTCGGGGCGCTGCGACTCGTCGTCATCGACACAACCCGGGCAGGCGAGGAGCGCGGCGACCTCGATGCCCGCCGCCTCGCCTGGCTGCAGGCGACGCTCGCGGAGGACCCGGACGTGCCCACGCTCGTGGCGATGCATCACGCTCCGGTCGTGACCGGGATTCCCGGATTCGACGAGCTTGCTCTGCCTCCGGACGATCGACGGGCCTTCGGCGAGGTCGTCGCGCGGCATCCGCACGTGCGGCGGATCGTCGCGGGCCACATGCACCGCACGCTGTCCGCCGGGCTCGCCGGGCGAAGCGTCCTCGTCGCGCCGAGCACGTACGTCCAGGCGCGACTCGAGCTCGGTGCGCAGGAGATCGAGCTCTCCTCGGAGCCTCGCGGCTTCGCAGTGCACGCGTTCTTGGACGGAGAGCTCGTCTCGCACGTGCAGCTCGTGCCGGAGGGCGCTCAGCCGTAGATCGACTTGCCTGCGAGCACCGTGGCGTTCGGCGGATAGGGCTCGAGGTCGTCGTGAACGCTGGCTCGGCCTCGACGCGGTCCAGCCAGCGGCGGAAGGACGAGAGGATCGCGTTCGAGCCGGCCGCGGCGCATGTGAGATCCGCTCAGCGCGAGCTGTCGAGCTCTGGTGCCAGCAGGTCCATCAGGAGCCCGCCTTGCCACTGCCCGTCTTCGGAACGCCAGTACTCGCGCATGACGCAGAGAGACAGAAAATGGCGCACCGCGCTCCGCACGCGGTCGTCCACCTCGAATCGGCTGGCGTGCCGAGCGGGTGCGGGCCGGCTCGGCCGAGTACACGAGCTCACGCTCGGTGGCCCGATCGGCGGCGGTCTGGTCGAGCACGAGACGGAGCACGCGTACTGGCTGCCGTACGTCGAGGTCGCGGACATCGACGGAGTCGTCGGGCGGGCCCTGCAGCTCGGCGCATCGACGCTGCTCGAACCGCGCGAGGGCCCCGCGGGCTGGCGCAGCGTGCTCGCAGCGCCCGACGGCGGCATGTGCGCGGTGTGGCAGCCGAAGCCGTGAGCCTCGGCGGGCCTAGCCACCGGGTTCGTAGACCTCCGTCTTCTCCCAGACGGGTCGC
>DASQWH010000130.1:0-10509 GCA_035640335.1 Gaiellaceae bacterium
GGCGCGAAAATGCCTTCGATCGACGACTCGCCGTCGAAGGGGCAGCCGCGCCCGTCGAGGTGCGCCTCGAACTCCTCGCGAAAGTGCCTGGCGTAGCTCGCGACGGGATAGACCGCGAAATCCCCGAGCGCGCAGAGCGACTTGCCGAGCATCCGGTCGCAGACGGACAGGAGCAGGTCGAGGTCGGCGCGCTCCGCCCGTCCATCCTCGATCGTCTGCAGGAGGCTCACGAGCCAGCGCGTGCCCTCCCGGCACGGCGTGCACTTGCCGCACGACTCGTGCATGTAGAACTTCTCAGCGCGCAGGGCGAGCTGAACCATGCAGCAGCGGTCGTCGATGACGATCACCGCCGCGGATCCAAAGAACGAGCCGGCCTCGGCGATCGAGTCGAAGTCGAGCGGCGTGTCGATCTGGTCGGGGGTGAGAATCGGCACGGACGACCCGCCCGGGATGATCGCCTTCAGCTCACGCCCGCCGGCGACGCCCCCGCCGACGTCGTAGATCAGCTCGCGCAACGGCGTGCCGAGCTCGAGCTCGTAGTTGCCAGGGTTGACGACGTTGCCCGAAAGTGAGAACACAGCCGTGCCCGGCGAGTTCTCCGGCCCGATCTTGGCGAACTCGGCGCCGCCGAGCTCGATGATCGCCGGCACGGTCGCGATCGTCTGCACGTTGTTGATCTGCGTCGGGCGCCCGTAGAGCCCGTTCACCGGCGGGAAGGGCGGCCGTGGCCGCGGCTGGCCGCGCTCGCCCTCGAGCGACTCCAGCAGCGCCGTTTCCTCGCCGCAGATGTATGCGCCCGCGCCGCGGTGCAGGACGATCGTGATGTCGCCGAGCAGTCCCGCCTCACGGGCGTCGTCGAGCGCGGCGCGCAGGACCTCGAACTCGGCGAGGTACTCGCCGCGGATGTAGATGAACACTTCCTGCGACTCGATCGCGCGCGCCGAGATCAGGCATCCCTCGATGAGGCGGTGCGGGACGCGCAGCATGATCTCGCGGTCCTTGAACGCGCCCGGCTCCGACTCGTCGGCGTTGATGACCAGGTACGTGGGCGGTTCCTTGAGGACGAAGCTCGCCTTGCGCCCGGTCGGAAAGCCGGCGCCGCCGCGCCCGCGCAGCGTCGCCACGGTCACCTCCTCGACGATCGCCGCAGGCTCCATCTTCAGGGCCTTGGAGAGCGCCTTGTAACCGCCCACGGCCCGGTACTCGTCGAGCTTCGTCAGGTCGCGCTCGTCCGTGCCCGACAGGAGGACGCTACGGGCCGGCACGGAGCTGCTCCACGATCGCGGGAACGTCCTCGGGCTTCAGGGGCTCGTGATACCGGTGGTCGACGACGACCACGGGCGCTCGGCCGCACCCGCCGGCGCACTCCAGGGCCCGCAAGGTCACCTCGCCGTCTTCCGTTGTCTCGCCGGCTTTGACGCCGAGCTCCGTCTCGAACGTCTCGAGCACCTGCTGGGCGCCGACGAGCGCGCACGAGAGGTTCGTGCAGACCTCGACGAGGTGCCGGCCGACCGGGGCGAGGTGGAGCATGTCGTAGAAGGACGCGACCGCCTCGCACTGAGCCGGAGCGAGCTCGAGCGCGTCGCCCACCTCGCGCAGCGCCTCCGGCGGGAGCCAGCCGTACTCCTCCTGCGCGAGTCGCAGTGCCGGCAGGATCGCCGACCGCCGCTGCGGGTACTCGGTCGCGATCTCCTGAATTCGCTCCGCCAGGCTCACCGGTCGACCTCGCCCATGACCGTGTCGAGGGAGCCGACGATCGCGATGAAGTCGGCCACGAGCGCGTCGCTCATGCAGGTCGCGGTCGCCTCGAGCGCGACGAACGACGGCGCGCGGAACTTGACCCGCCACGGCTTCGGCCCGCCGTCGGAGACGACGTAGCAGCCCAGCTCGCCCCGCGCGGACTCCACGGCGACGTAGACCTCGCCCTCGGGCACGCGATAGCCCTCGGTGACGAGCTTGAAGTGGTGGATGAGCGACTCCATCGACGTGTGCAGCTCATGACGTGGCGGCAGCACGACCTTGCGGTCGTCGGCGATCCAAGGGCCCTCGGGCATCCCGTCGAGGCACTGCTCGATGATCCGCACCGACTGGCGCATCTCGTCCATGTGCACGCGGTACCGGGCGTAGACGTCTCCCTCCGGATAGACCGGCACGTCGAAATCGACTTCTGGGTAGGCGAGGTACGGCTCGTCGCGGCGCAGGTCCCAGTCGACGCCCGAGCCGCGTAGCACCGGCCCCGACTGCCCCAGTGCGATCGCGTCCGACGCCGAGAGCAGCCCGATGCCCTGCGTGCGCTCGAGCCAGATCTCATTGCGGTCGATGATCGCCTCGTACTCGTCGATCGCCTTCGGCATCCACTCGCAGAACTTGCGGCACTCCTCGTCGAAGCCGCGCGGGATGTCCTCGGCGAGGCCCCCGGCCTGGAAGTAACGAGTGTGCATGCGCACGCCCCCGACCATCTCCGAGAGATCGAGTATCTGGTCGCGCTCGCGGAAGCAGTACCAAAGGAGCGAGATCGCCCCCAGCTCGAGTGCCGCCGTCCCGAGCCAGATCAAGTGGGAGTGGATCCGGTTCAGCTCGCAGAGCAGCATCCGCATCCACGTCGCCTTCGGCGGCACGTCCAAGTGGAGGAGCTTCTCGATGGCGAGGACGAAGACGAGCTCGTTGTACTGGAACGAGAGGTAGTCGATCCGTTCCGGGTACGTGATCGCCTTCCACCACGTCTTCTGTTCCATGTTCTTCTCGAAGCCCGTGTGGAGATAGCCGACGATCGCGCGGAGCCCGACGACTCGCTCGCCGGACAGGTCGACGACGAGGCGGAGGACGCCGTGGGTCGACGGGTGGTTCGGCCCGAAGTTGACCTGGAGCAGATCCTCCGAGTCGCGCAGCGACTCGGGAACACGCAGCACGGTCGGGATCGGCGAGGGAATCCGCGTCCCCTCGTAGATCTGCCGCTCGACGGTGGCCACTTACTCGTCCCCCGAGAAGCGGACGGGCTCACCGCCGATTGGATAGTCCTTCCGCAGAGGGTGCCCCTCCCAGTCGTCCTCCATGATGATCCGGCTCAGGTTCGGGTGACCCTCGAACGGGATGCCCATGAGGTCCCAGGCCTCGCGCTCGTGCCAGTCGGCCGTGGGCCAGACCGAGACGACGGACGGCACCGCCTCGGCGTCCTCGGCCCAGACCTGCACGCGGAGGCGCGGCGCTCCTCGCCGCAGCGCAAGCAGGTGGTAGTTGACGGCGAAGCGCGTGGGCTTCGGGCTCGGGGCGCGGGAGAAGCCCTGGGCCGCCGGCTCGTTCAGGTTGCGCCCGCCGACGGTCCCGTAGTAGCCAGCGATGCCACGCGTCCCCCAGCCGAGGTAGTCGACCGCCGTGATGTCGGCCAGGAAGTCGAAGCCCTCCTCGTCGCGGAGGTGGGTACAAGCCTCGACGAGCCTTGCTGGGTCGACGATCAACGTCGTCTCGCCGTGCGCCGCACTGCGCTCGACGACGCCTGGCACGCCTTCGTACGGGCTCAGCTGGCTACTCCGCGGATCTCGTAGGCAGGCGGGACGCCGGCCTTGATCTTCTCCTGCAGCCGCACGATGCCCTCGACGAGCGCCTCCGGCCGCGGCGGGCAGCCGGGGACGTGCACGTCGACGGGGATGATCTTGTCGACGCCCTGGAGGATCGCGTAGTTGTTGAACATTCCGCCAGAGCTGGCGCACGCGCCCATCGCGATCGCCCACTTCGGCTCGAGCATCTGGTCGTAGATCTGGCGCAGCGGCGCGGCCATCTTGTGCGCGACGCGTCCCGAGACGATCAACAGGTCGGCCTGGCGCGGCGACGAGCGGAACACCTCGGCGCCGAAGCGTGCGATGTCGTAGCGCGAAGAGACGATCGCGATCATCTCCATCGCACAGCACGCGAGCCCGAACGTGTCGGGCCAGATCGAGCTCCCCTGCGCCCAGCGGACCGCCTTCTCGATCGTCGTCAGCATGAGCTTGCCCTCGAGCTCGCCGAGCTCGCGCTCGAACACGCCGGGGCCCTTGCCGCGCATCAGCAGCCGCTCGGAGTTGAGCCCGTAGTCGGCGAGGCGCTGCTTCTTCCTCACCGCCATCGCAGGGCCCCCTTGCGCCAGATGTAGACGTAGGCGACGGCGAGGATGCCGAGGAAGAAGGCGAGCTCGACGAATCCGAACCAGCCGAGTTGCTCGAGGACGACGGCGAGCGGATACAGGAAGACGATCTCGACGTCGAAGACGACGAAGAGCATCGCCGTCAAGTAGAAGCTGATCGTGAAGCGCTGCAGGTGCGGCGGCCCCAGCGAGACGCCGGACTCGAACGGGAGCCTGCGTGTCCGCGTTCGCCGCGCCGGGCGAGTCGCAAACACGTACGACATGAGGATCATCGAGGCCGGGATCGCGACCGCGAAGCTCCCGTAGATGAGGAAGGGAAGCCAGCTGTCGAGCTGTGCCACGACGGCGGCAACTTACCACGTGCCGGGACGCTACGAGCTGCGCTGAAAACCGCTCAACGATGCGGGTATCGGCTGTTACAAACTCAGCTCCTTTCGGGGGTCGGGAGCGGCGGGCGGCGGTGGTACCATTCGACTCCTGATGGCGACTGTCGAGCGCGAAGCGATCCTCACCCTGACCGAGGGCGCCGCGGCCAAGATCAAGCAGCTGATGGCCGAGGAGCCCGAGGCTGAGGCGGGCGTCCTCCGGATTGCCGTCCAGGGCGGTGGGTGCTCGGGCTTCGAGTACGCGCTCGGCTTCGACCGCGGCGCGCAGGAGGGCGACCACGAGCTCTTCTCGCACGGCATCTCGATCGTCGTCGACCCGTTCAGCGCCCCGTACATCCAGGGCACCCAGATCGACTTCGTCGACGGCCTCCAGGGCGGCTTCGCGATCAACAACCCGAACGTGAGCTCGTCCTGCGGCTGTGGCCACTCGTTCCAGGTCGAGGACGAAGCGGCGGGCGGCGACCCGGCCGTCGGCGGCTGCGGTTCCGGCTGCGGGTAATCGGCCGAGGTCCGGCCTCCGCGGAGCGGAGGCCATGATGACTTCGGCCGAGAGGGAGTTCTCCGAGTTTCCGTAGTGAGCGGCGACGGGCCAAGCCCGCCGCCGCTGCGAGCTACAGCCCTAGAGGCTGAGCGAGGAACTCTCATGCGTCGGGATTTGATGCGTTCCGGCGCCAATTCAGGGGTTACGGACGCATGCGAGGCGCCGTTAGCATCAGGGCCGTGAGCGAGAGCGACGTCGTCGACATCACGATCCTCGGAGCGGGGCCGGTCGGCCTCTCGGCCGCGTACTACGCAGGCCACCGCGACGCGACCGTGCGTATCGTCGAGAGCCTCGAGCAGCTCGGCGGCCAGGTCGCTGCGACGTACCCGGAGAAGCACGTCTACGACGTCGCTGGGCACCCGAAGATCCTCGGCCAGAAGCTCGTCGACCTCTGCGAGGAGCAGGGCCTCCAGTACGGCGCCGAGGTGATCCTCGGTGAGGAGGCGAAGACGCTCGAGCGCCTGAACCAAAACGGCGAAGAGATCTACGCGCTGACGACCGAGACGGGAGGGCCGTACCTCTCGCGCGCGGTCATCGTCACGGCCGGGCACGGAGCGTTCGAGCCGCGCAAGCTCGGCGTCGAGGGCATCGACGAGTGGCTTGGCAAGGGGCTGCACTACGTCGTGCGCGAGAAGGCGCAGTTCGCCGGCAAGCGTTGCGTCATCGTCGGGGGCGGCGACTCGGCCCTCGACTGGACGCTCGGCCTGCAAGACACGGCCGACCTGCCGATCACGCTCGTCCACCGGCGCGACCGGTTCCGCGCGCTGGAGACGTCGGTGAACGAGGCGCGGCGGCTCGAGGGCGAGGGCGCAGTGAGGATCCTCACCCCGCACGAGGTGCGCGAGGTGCACGGCGACGGTCACATCCAGACGGTGACGATCGAGAACACGGCGACGGGCGAGACGGAGCAGCACGACTGCCAGGCGCTGATCACGCTGCTCGGCTTCGTCTCCCACCTCGGCTCGATCGCGGAGTGGGGCATCGAGCTCGAGGGCAAGCGGCAGCTGAAGGTGAACCCGATGACGATGGAGACGAACATGCCGCTCGTCTTCGCGGCCGGCGACGTCGCCGGCTATCCCGGCAAGATCACGCTGATCACGATCGGAATGGGCGAGGCCGCGATCGCCGCCAACAACGCGATCGCGCAGATCCGGGGCGAGAAAGTCCAGCCGAAGTACTCGACGGATTGACCGGTCTTCAGTCGCTCTAACGCGCCGCGGGGGAGGTGTCCTGACCCGCGCCGGGGCATTAGCCCCGGGCATCCCTCGTTCGAGGGTCTGAGGCCCGCTAGCACGTGCCGAAAGCAGCGAGCGTGGACCCCCTGACTGTCGAATGCCTCGGCTGTGGCGAACGGCGTCGTATCGAGCGCGACGACACCCGCCACCTCGAGACAGGCGAGTGCCAGAGATGCGGCTACGTCGGTTGGGCGACGCCGACGGATCTGTCGGAGCTCGTGCGCCGCGCGTTGCGCGAGTTTCCGCCGGACCGCCGCCGCCTCCGGCCCGTCTAACCGTCGAAAGTCCGGCGCGCTTCGCGCGCCATGATGACTTTCGCCGGAGCCGCGCTGAGCACAACCGTAGTGAGCGAAGGCGAGCAAAGCCCGCCTTCGCGGCGACCGCGGCGGTGTCAAAAGCGTGCCGGGATAGACTCGCTGCAGTGGCTACGAAAGACGAAGAGCGGGAGCTCTGGGGCGCGGAGACCCGCAAAGCCGTAGAGAACTTCCCCGTCTCCGGCCAGCCGATCCCGCCGCCCGTCGCGCGCTGGCTCGGCCGGATCAAGGCCGCTGCAGCCCGCGTGAACGCCGAGCTCGGCCTGCTCGACGACGACAAGGCCGAGCGCATCGCCGCCGCGGCCGACCGCGTGGCCGCCGGCGAGCTCGACGACCAGTTCCCGATCGACGTCTTCCAGACCGGCTCAGGCACGTCCTCGAACATGAACGCGAACGAGGTCATCGCCGCGCTGGCCGGCGACGACGTCCACGCGAACGACGACGTGAACATGGGCCAGTCGTCGAACGACGTCTTCCCGTCTGCTGTCCACCTCGCCGCGCTCGAGCAATTGACGCACGACCTGCTGCCCGCCCTCGAGAGCCTGGCCGAGGCGCTCGAAGGCAAAGCGCGCGAGTTCGACGACGTCGTCAAGTCCGGGCGCACGCACCTGATGGACGCCGTCCCCGTCACGCTCGGCCAGGAGTTCTCCGGCTACGCGGCGCAGATCCGCCAGGGCATCGCCCGGGTCCAGTCGACGCTCGAGCGCGTGGGCCAGATTCCGTTGGGCGGCACCGCTGTCGGCACCGGCCTGAACACGCATGCCGAGTTCGCCGAGCGCGTCCGTCAGCGCCTCGCCGACGAGACCGGCCTCGCCGTCTCGCCGCCGGCCGACCCGTTCGAGGCGCAGGGCGCGCGCGACGCGCTCGTCGAGGCCTCCGGCGCTCTGAAAACGGTCGCCGTCTCCCTGACGAAGATCGCCAACGACCTGCGTCTGCTTGCGTCCGGACCGCGGGCCGGCCTCGCGGAGATCCGGCTCCCGGAGCTGCAGAAGGGCAGCTCGATCATGCCCGGCAAGGTCAACCCGGTCATTCCCGAGGTCGTGACGCAGGTCTCGGCGCAAGTGATCGGAAACGACGCCGCGATCACGGTCGGCGGCCTCCAAGGCCACCTCGAGCTGAATGTCTTCATCCCTCTGATGGCGCGCAACCTGCTCGACTCGATCCGGCTTCTGGCTGCGGGCGCGCGCCTCCTGGACGAGCGGTGCGTGTCGGGCATCGAAGCGAACCGGGAGGCGTGCGAGCGCTACGCGGAGCTCACGCTCTCGGCTGCGACAGCACTCAACCCGTATATCGGCTACGACAAGGCGACCGAGATCGTGAAGGAGGCGGCCGCATCCGGCCGTCCCCTGCGCGAGGTCGCCCGGGAAGCCGGCGTCGACGAGGAGACGCTCGACAAGGCGCTCGACTACCGCGCGATGACAAAGCCCGACTCGCGCTAGTCGAGGGATTTATTTTGATTTCTCGATAGTCGATGTTAAATTGCCGTCGCTCCGTTCCGGGGAGGGACGGGGAATCCGGGGAAATCAGTCGAGCTTGCAACCCTGCCGGGAGGGTCGGGTCGAGACCAACCTCGAAGGGAGAGAACCACGTGAAGCAACCGAGCAGAGTCGTGCGGTCGGTGCTCGCTGCGGCGTTCATCCTGATCGCCGCGCTTCTCGTGCTGCCGGCAGCCTCCGGCAGCGGCGAGGCCGACTCGCATCTGTACATCGTCCGCATGGTCGACGAGCCCGCGGTGGCTTACGAGGGCGGCGTCGCCGGGCTCCGGGCGACGAAGCCGACTCGGGGTACGAAGATCGACCCGGCCGACCGCGACGTCGTCCGCTATGCGGCCTACCTGGACTCGCGGCACGCCGATGTGCTCGCCGCCGTCGGTGGCGAGAAGGTCTACGACTACCGCTACGCGTTCAACGGCTTCGCGGCAGAGATGACCCGCGGCCAGGTGCGCGCGGCGAAGGCCGATCCGAGCGTCCTGACGGTCGAGAAGGCGCAAGAGGTGACGATGGACACGGCGACGACGCCGACGTTCCTCGGCCTCACGGACCCAAACACGGGCCTCTGGACGCCGCCGCGCAACATCAAGGGCGAGAACGTCGTCATCGGCGTCGTCGACTCGGGCGTCTGGCCGGAGTCGAAGAGCTTCAGCGACCGCGACGCGAGCGGGCAGCTCATCTACCATCCCAATCCGGGCATCTGGCACGGACGCAAGTGCCACCCTGGCGAGGCGTGGAACGCGTCGATGTGCAACCAGAAGCTGATCGGCGCACAGTTCTTCTGCCAGGCACGCGGCTGTGACGGCGTGCTCGAGCACGAGTTCCTCTCGCCGCGCGACTACAACGGCCACGGCACGCACACCGCGTCGACGGCCGGCGGCAACCAGAACGTCGCTACCACGGGCGCCGCGGAGCTGTTCGGTCACGTCAACGGCATCGCACCGCGTGCGCGCATCGCCGCGTACAAGGTCTGCTGGGACAACGGCGCGGGCGGTTGCGGAGCGAACACCGGTGACAGCGTCGCCGCCATCGACCAGGCGGTCGCGGACGGCGTCGACGTCATCAACTACTCGATCAGCGGCACCTCGACGAATTACCTCGACGCCGTCGAGGTCGCCTACCTGTTCGCCGCGGATGCGGGCGTCTTCGTCGCCACCTCGGCCGGCAACTCGGGCCCGACGGCTTCGACCGTCGCGCACATCAGCCCGTGGCTGGCCTCGGTCGCGGCGGGCACGCACAACCGCAACGGCGTGAGCAGCGTCACGCTCGGGAACGGGGCGACGATCAACGGTGCCTCGCTGACCCCGGGTGCCGGCCCGGCTCCGTTCGTGCATTCGACCGCCGTCGGTTTGCCGGGCGCACCGGCCGATCGCCTGCGCCAGTGCTTCTCGGCCAGTGCGAATGGCGGCACGCCGCTGCTCGACCCGGCGCAGGTCGCCGGCAAGATCGTGCTCTGCGAGCGTGGCGGCTCCGCTGACAGCAACGCGCGTGTCGACAAGAGCGCCGCGGTGCGCGAGGCCGGCGGTGTCGGCGTCGTGATTGCGAACGTCGCTGCCAACTCGCTGAACGCCGACCTGCACTCGTTGCCGACCGTGCACGTCGCGCACACGGAGTTCCTGGGCCTCGCCGCATACGCGGCGACCGCGGGAGCCACGGCGACGCTGGCGCAGGCGATCGGCCGGTGCGCCCGGCAGCCCGACGGCCGTCGAATGCACGAACGGAGCCGGGCCGGCACCCGGGGTCAGCGAGGCACCGTTGATCGTCGTCCCGTTCCCGAGCGTGACGCTGCTCACGCCGTTGCGGTCGTGCGTGCCCGCCGCGACCGAGGCCAGCCACGGGCTGATGTGCGCGACGGTCGAAGCCGTCGGGCCCGAGTTGCCGGCCGAGGTGGCGACGAAGACGCCCGCATCCGCGGCGAACAGGTACGCAACCTCGACAGCGTCGAGGTAGTTCGTCGAGGTGCCGCTGATCGAGTAGTTGATGACGTCGACGCCGTCCGCGACCGCCTGGTCGATGGCGGCGACGCTGTCACCGGTGTTCGCTCCGCAACCGCCCGCGCCGTTGTCCCAGCAGACCTTGTATGCCGAGACGCGCGCCCGCGGAGCGATGCCGTTGACCGAGCCGAACAACGCGGCCTGCCCCGTCGTCGGGACGCCCTCGTTGCCGCCGGCCGTCGACGCGGTGTGCGTGCCGTGGCCGTTGTAGTCGCGCGGCGAGCGGAACTCGTGCTCGAGCACGCCGTCACAGCCGCGTGCCTGGCAGAAGAACTGTGCGCCGATCAGCTTCTGGTTACACATCGATGCGTTCCATGCCTCGCCCGGATGGCATTTGCGGCCGTGCCAGATGCCCGGATTGGGCTGGTAGATCAGCCGCCCGCTGGCGTCACGGTCGCTGAAGCTCTTCGACTCCGGCCAGACGCCCGAGTC
>DASQWH010000131.1:0-2948 GCA_035640335.1 Gaiellaceae bacterium
GGTACTGGGCGCTGGTCAAGAAACTGCTCTGAGCAGCCGATAACAGGGGCGTGACCCAGGCGGTTGCGCTCACTGCGGCCGACGCGCGCCGGGAACATCCTCGGTGCCTCGCGATCGTGCCCGCGTACAACGAGGAGGCGACGATCGGCGAGGTCGTAGCCGAGGTCCTCGACTACGCGCCTGACTTCGAGGTGCTCGTCGTCGACGACGGTTCCACCGATGCGACGGCTGCCTGCGCGGGGGAGGCGGGAGCACGCGTGCTGCGACTTCCCCTGAACCTCGGCATCGGCGGCGCCGTCCAGGCCGGCTACATGTACGCGCTCGAGCGCGGCTTCGACGTCGCCGTGCAGGTCGACGGGGACGGCCAGCACGACGCCAGCGAGCTCGGTCGGCTCCTCGAGCCGGTGCTCGCCGGCCGTGCCGATCTTGCAATCGGGACGCGCTTCTCCGGCCCGCGCGCGTATCGCGCGTCGCTGGCCCGCCGCGTCGGGATCGGTATGTTCGCCACGCTCGTCTCCCTTCGCGTCCGGCAGCGGATGACCGACACGACGTCCGGCTTCCGCGCGGTCAACCGCCGCGGCATCCGGCTCTTCGCCGCCGACTACCCGCACGACTATCCGGAAGTCGAGGCCGTCGTCACGGCGGCGCGCGGCAATCTCCGCGTCTGCGAGGTGCCGGTGCTGATGCGCCCGCGGATCGCCGGCCGTTCTTCGATCACGACCTTTCGCTCCTTCTACTACGTCGTGAAGGTGTTGCTGGCGCTCTTCGTCGGCCTCTTCCCGCGGCAACCACTCGTCGAAGACTGATGCCCGTTCAGCTGTTTGCGGCCCTCGCCTCCGTCGCCCTGCTCGGCGTCGTCATCGAGCTGATCCGGGCGCGGAAGCTGCGCGAGCGCTACGCGCTCCTGTGGCTGGCCACTGCGGGCGTGATCCTCGTCTTCGCGCTCTGGCGCTCCGGGCTGCACGACCTCTCGCGCGGCCTCGGCATCGCGTATCCGCCGAACGCCCTCTTCGCGCTGTCGATGCTCTTCGTGATCGTCCTGCTCCTGCACTTCTCGACGGTCATCTCGAGGCTCTCGGACCGGACGACGACGCTGACGCAGCGGCTCGCGCTGATGGAGCACCGGCTCCGGGAGCTCGAAGGCGACCCGAAGCCGGCGCCCAGGCTCCGCGACGTCAGCCGATCGGAGGATCGTGGCTAGCGAGGTCCTGCGGACCGTCCCCGCCTCGGCCGGTCGGCTCGAGCGCATCCTCGGCCGGCCCGAGCGGCCGCTCCCGCTGGACGAGCCGCTTGCGCAACTTGCCGGCAAGCGCGTCCTGATCACCGGCGCCGAGGGCAGCATCGGCAGCGCCGCCGCCCGGCTCCTCGACGGCGTCGCCCAAACGGTCGCCACCGACAAGCACTCCGGCGATCCCGCCCTGGACGTACGCGTCGAGAGCGACGTCGCAGCGGTGCTCGGCGAAGCGCAGCCCGAGGTGATCCTCCACATGGCGGCGGCAAAGTCAGCGCCCGACGGCGAGCGCGACCCGATGAGCGCGCTCGAAGTAAACGTCCTCGGGACCCGCAACGTCCTCGCGCATGCGCCGGACGGCTGCCATGTCGTGACGGCGTCGACCTGCAAGGCATGCGAGCCGGAGACGGCGTACGGCGCCAGCAAGCTCGTTGCGGAGCGGGTGACGCTGAACGCCGGCGGCTCCGTGGCGCGCTTCTACAACGTCGTCGAGTCGAGCGGCAACGTCTTCGAGATCTGGGACGCGCTCGCGCCGGACGAGCCGCTGCTCGTCACTCCCTGCCGCAGGTATTTCATCTCGCTCGCGGAAGCCGTCAGCCTCGTGCTCTGGACGGCGATCCTTCCGCCCGCGCGCTACGGCTTCGACCCCGGGCAGCCGCGCGAAATGCGAGACGTCGCCGCCGATCTCTACCCGGCTCGCACGATCCGGTCGGTACCGCCGCGACGCGGCGACCGCATCGCCGAGCCGCTCGCCGCTCGGCACGAGCAGGTCGAGCAGGACGCCAGGACCTCGCTCCTGCGGATCGTCGGCGCCCACGACCTCGCCGCCACCGACGACCGGCTCGAGCCGGCCGTCCGGCGCCTCGTCGTGCACTAGCCACGCGCTAGGAAGCGCCGCCAAGAGGCGCGCTCACACACCGCGAGCACTTTCCGGCTGCGCGAGATCCGGAACAGGCGATCGCCAAGGCCAACGGCGCGGTCGACGGCGTACCAGGCGCTTGCGGCGCGGCGCTGGAGCTCGGGATGCCGCTGGCGGATCCGCGCCGTCTCGACCTCGCTCGCTCCGCGGGATGTCGGATCCTTGCTGCCGCTCTCGTGCCGCCGCCAGCGGAGGAGCGGCTTCGGGACGTACGTGCCGCGGTGGCCGCGCTCCACCATCGTCAGCCAGAAGTCCCAGTCGTCGAACGCGCCTTCTGGCAGATCCTCCGGGTACCCGCCGGCCTCCAGATAGTCCGCTCGGCGAGTGAGCGCGCTGCCGTTGATGTAGTTCCGGCCTCGGATCAACGAGAACGCGCTGAACGGCCGCGCCGGCGCGACGCCGGACTGGGCCCCGAACAGGCGGGCGGAGCAGTAGGCGAAGGACGCCTCCGGCGTGCGTTCCAGCGCCGCGGTCAGCTCGCTGACGTACGACGGCTCGAGGACGTCGTCGGCCGAGAGGAAGACGCAGTGCTCGCCTCCGGCCTCGCGGGCTCCCCGGTTGCAGGTCCGGGCCAGTCCCTGGTTCGGCTGCGTCAGGACGCGAATGCCGTCCTCGTACCGCGAGGCGACGGCGAGCGAGTCGTCGGTCGAGCCGTCATCGATCACGATCACCTCGAGACTCGCGTAGTCCTGCGTCAGCGTGCTCTCGATCGCCTCGGGCAGGAAGCGCCCGTAGTTGTGGCAGAGGACGACGATGCTGACGAGCGGGTCGCTCATCGGGGTCCGTAGCGGCCGCGGC
>DASQWH010000132.1:0-6012 GCA_035640335.1 Gaiellaceae bacterium
TTGCGCAGCCTCACCGGGACGGGGCCGGAGGGGCGAGTCGTTGCCGAGGACGTCGAGCGCGCGGCCGCTACTCCCGCCTACGCAACGGCTGGCGCAGCGCCGCTCGAGGCCGAGGTCCAGAAGCTCTCCTCGGTGAGACGCACGATCGCCCGCCGCCTGACCGAAGCCTGGCAGGCCCCGGTCTTCCAGATCTCGATGTCGGCCGACATGACACGCGCACTCGCCCTCCGCGAGCGTCTCCGCGACCAGAAGGTCACCGTCACCGACGTGCTCATGAAGCTGACCGCGATCGCGCTGTTGCGCCACCGAGAGGTCAACGTCCATTTCGCCGACGACGAGCTGCGCCTCTTTCCGAGCGCGCACATCGGCCTCGCCGTCGCGACCGAGCGCGGGCTGATCGTCCCGGTCCTGCGCGAGGTCGAGCGCAAGTCGCTCGTCCAGCTCGCCGCCGAGCGCGGTGAGCTCGTCACGCGCACCCGCGAGGCCAAGCTCGCCCAGGAAGACCTCGAGGGGGGCACGTTCACGATCTCGAACCTCGGCATGTACGGCGTCGAGCAGTTCATCGCCGTCCTCAACCCGCCGCAGGCCGCGATCCTCGCCGTTGGCGCGATCGAGCAGCGCCCGGTGCTCGACGACGGTGTCTTCGTGCCACGGCCGCTGATGTCGCTGACGCTCACGTGCGACCACCGCGCCGTCGACGGCGCGAAGGCGGCCGAGTTCCTGCGCGAGGTGAAGACGCTGCTCGAGGAGCCGGGGCTCGCGCTGTGATCGACGGGATCCGCGTCTGGTACCACGTGCGCGACCTCGAAGCCGCGCGCGACTTCTACACCGACAAGCTCGGCTTCGACGAGACGTACGTCGACGACGAGGATCGCTGGGTGAAGCTGGAGCAGGGCGAGATGCGGATCGCGCTCGCCGAGGGCGAGCCGCAGGCCGAGGGCCCGGTTGCGATCGTCGACGTCGACGACGTGAAGGCCGATGCCGACCGGCTGCGCGACGACGACGTGCAGATCGGAACCGTCGTCGAGCTGCACGACGAGGTGCGCGTGCTCGACGTATTCGACCCCGACGGCAACCGCATCCAGCTCGTCCAGCAGCTCCGCGACGGTTAGGAGGATTTGGCGCAATGCGGCCTGAGCATCACGCCAAACCCTCCTAGACGTCGAAGTCGCGGCCGGCGACGTGCTCGCCGGGCCGCCAGTACTCGACCGGGCGAGTGAAGTCTGCGAGCAGCTCGACGTGGCCGAGCGCCGTGAAGCCGAGCTCGTGGAAGAAGCCGATCGCGTCGGTGTTCCGTGCCACTGGTCGCGTCTTGACCTGCTCGATTCCCTCAGCGCGTGCCGTCTCGACTGCCGCGTCCACGAGCTTGCGCCCGATTCCTCGTCGGCGCTCCGCCGACGAGACGACGACAGGCTCGATCTCGGCTCGTTTGCCTTGAACGATCAAACCCGCGAAGCCGACGACCGTGCCGTCGTGGTCGGCCACCCACAGCCGCGCGTCGGCGAACTCGTTCCGATAGTCGTCGAACCCGGAGCCGGGGTCGTCGCCGCCGATGGACGGGTCGTCGTAGAGGTCTCTGTGCCGGTTCGTCAGCTCTGCCCACAGCGCCCGGCACCCGGCGGCGTCTCGTTCCTCGAACGCGCGAATCTCGACGGGGGTCGACACCGCGCGAGTGTACGTAGACTCGGTGCCCATGATCAGGCCCGGCACGCCGCAGGACGCGCGCTTCCTGCGCGACATGCTGCGGCACGCGTACTACTGGCGCACGTCCGAGGAGTCCGAGACTGGGCTGCACCCGATGCGCTACGTCGAGAACTGGGGCCGGCCCGGCGACGCGGCCGTGATCGCGCTCGCGGACGGCTTTCCGGTCGGGGCGGCGTGGTACCGGCTCTTCAGGCGCGAAGCGCCGGGCTACGGGTTCGTGGACGAGGAGACGCCGGAGCTGTCGATCGCCGTCGTTCCCAGCCGCCGCGGCCACGGGACCGGCGGAGAGCTGATGGACGCGCTGCTCGCACGCGCACGGAGCGACGGCTACGGGGCGATCTCGCTCAGCGTCGCGAAGGACTCGCCGTCCGTCCGCCTGTACGAGCGCTACGGCTTCCGCAAGCTCGACGAGCGCGACGGCGCGATCACGATGCGCGCCGAGCTCTCCTAGGGCCGCAGCCTTCGACCGCGATGGGTCGACCGGTCATTTCAGACGGATGCCGCGCCCGGAGCGGCATCCTGAAAACGGCGTCGCAAGCGACGCCTCAGCCCTCGCGCAGCGCGCCGACGTACACCCCGAGCAGGACGAGGCAGCCGCCGAGCAGCAGCGCAACTCGGATCGGCTCGTCGTCGAGCCAGGCGGAGAGCACGACCGTGACCACCGGCACGAGGACGAAGGTGTACGCGGCGCGGGACGCGCTCCAGTAGCGAAGCACGAACACGTACAGCCCGAAGACGACGATCGAGCCGATCGCGATCAGGTAGGCGAGAGCCGCCCACGTCGCCGCCCGCTCGGGCAGCACGATCGCCTCGCCGGCGATCACGGCTCCGGCGACGAGGAACACCGCGGCGGTCGCCATGCCGACTGCGTTCATCGTGATTGGATGGACGGCCGGAAAGCGCCGGACGACGACGGCGGCCTGGGCGAAGCACACGGTGCTGGCGAGCAGCGCGAGCAGCGAGAGGACCGGAACCGACTCGTCGAGCGGCGCGCGCGACAGCACGGCTATGCCTACGAGCGCGACGACTCCGCCCGCGAGAGCGTCGAGACGGAATCGTTCCTGGCGCTGCGCGACGGCAAGGAAGAGCGTCACGAGGGGTACGAGCGCGAGCACCGTCTGGCCGAGGCCGGCATGCACGCGCACGAAGGCGTAGTAGGCGAGCGCGAACGCGGCCCCGAAATTGAGCGCTCCGTAGAGCACCGCGCCGGTCAGCGCCCGACCGCGGGGCAGCACGAGCCCGAGCGCAGGCATCGCGGCCAGGAGCAGCGCGGCCGCGAGCGTGAAGCGCAGCCCGGCTCCCCAGAGCGGATCGAGCTCCCTGTTGCTGAACCGGACGCCGACGGCGTTGCCGCCGGCGAGCAGGGACCCGAGCACGAATGCCGCGAGCGCGACCCGCTCGCCGTCGACGTTCATCGCGGCGCACCCTACGCCGCCCTCGCGGCGCGAGGCTTCTGTGCCCCGCTAGGATCGGCCCATGGACTGTGACGTCGCCGTCCTCGGCGGCGGTCCGGGCGGGTACACGGCCGCGATCCGAGCCGCACAGCTGGGCGCCAAGACGGTCTGCATCGAGAAGGAGCCGGAGCTCGGCGGCACGTGCCTGCGCATCGGCTGCATCCCGACCAAGGCCTGGGTGCAGACGGCGTTCGCGATCAAGGAGGCCGAGGAGACGTTCGGCAAGCTCGGCGTCCGCGTCGGCGAGCCCCAGCTCGACTTCGCGACCGCGAACGAGTGGAAGGCACAGGTCGTCAAGCAGATGACCCAGGGCGTCGCCGGCCTCTTCAAGGCGAACGGCGTCGAGTGGGTCAAGGGCGCCGGCCGCTTCAAGGACGCGAACACGATCGCCGTCGACGGCGGCGAGGACGTCTCCTTCCGCTCGGCCGTGATCGCGACCGGCTCGTTCCCGCTGCGGCCGCCGATCGAGGGGCTCGACTCGGCGCGTTGCGTCGACTCGACCGGCCTGCTCGCGCAGAGCGAGGTCCCGCGCCGCCTCGTCGTCCTCGGCGGCGGAATCATCGGCTGCGAGTTCGCCTCGATCTTCCAGCGCTTCGGCTCCGAGGTGACGATCATCGAGATGCTGCCGCAGCTGATCCCGATGGAGGACGACGACGCATCCGCCGAGCTCGCGAAGCAGTTCGGGCGGCGGGGGATCACGCTGCACCTCGAGAAGCAGTGCACGAAGGTCGAGGAGACCGGCGAGGGCTTGCGCGTCCATTTCGGCGACGGCGAGACCATCGACGCCGACCTGATGCTCGTCGCGGTTGGCCGAGGCCCGCTCGTCGAGGGGCTCGGGCTGGAGGAGATCGGCGTCGAGCTCGACCGGCGCAAGGGCATCGCCGCCGACGAGCATCGTCGGACGACGGTCGCGCACATCTACGCCGTCGGCGACTGCGCCGGCTACTGGCAGCTCGCGCACACCGCATTCCGCGAGGGCGAGGTCGCGGCCGAGAACGCGATGGGACACGAGGCCGTCGTCGACAATCGCGGCGTGCCGCGCCCGATCTACACGGATCCCGAGATCGCCGGCGTCGGGCTGACCGAGACGGAGGCGCGCGAGCAGTACGGCGACGACGTGGCGACCGGAATGTTCCCGTGGGTCGCGAACGCGCGCGCGGTGATGCAGAACGCGACTGTCGGCTGGGTGAAGTCGATCCACGAGACGCGGTACGGCGAGCTGCTCGGGGTCGTCATGGTCGGCCCGCACGTGACCGACCTGATCGAGGCCGGCGTCGTCGCGCTCGACGCGGAGGCGACCGTGGAGACTGTCGCCGACGGGATGGCCGCCCACCCGACGCTGTCCGAGGCGGTCAAGGAGGCCGGGCTCGTCGCACTCGGCCGGGCGATCCACCTGCCGCCTCGACGGCGCGCCGCCGCCAAGGCCTAGACGCGGTCATCCTGCGCCGAGGGCGGACCCCATCGAGCCGGAGGCGGGCGCCGTCGAACCTTTTACAGATTCCTTAAAAACGGCACCGCCAACCTCCTCCCCACCGCGAGCCTAAGCCAAAAGAGCGCACGCGTGGGTAACTCCTAAGTGACAAGACCGTGCCGCCGTCCATGACGATTGAGGTCGGCAGCGGAGGCGCCGAGGAACCGCCGGTCTCGTTTCTCCGTTCACTCCCCGGGAAACGCGTGCTAGAAAGATCGCAAGTTTCTGCGGAAAGGAGCGTCTAGCAGACGTGACGCCTCTGCTCGCGCAGCGGTCGCGCGCCGACCGCGCTTTCGAACGTCTCTACCGCAAGCACGTGCACGCGGTCTACCGCTACGCGCTCGCCGTCCTGCACAACCAGGCCGACGCGGAGGACGTCGCACAGATCACGTTCCTCAGCGCCTACCGCGCCTTCCGCCGCGGCGAGCGGCCCGAGCGCCCACACAACTGGCTGATCAAGATCGCGCACAACGTGTGCCGGCAGCGCTTCCGTGAGGCCGCGCGCCGGCCGCAGGAGGTCGCGCTTGTCTCCGACGACGTCTTCCCGGCGCCGGAGCCGGACGGTGACGTCCCGACCGCGGAGGAGATCCGCCGAGCGCTCGGCGTCCTCAGCTTCAACCAGCGCGCGGCGCTCGTCATGCGCGAACTCGAAGGCCGCTCGTACGCCGAGATCGGCGAGGTGCTCGCGCTGTCGCAGGCCGCCGTCGAGACGCTGCTGTTCCGAGCCCGGCGCGCGCTCCGCGAGCAGCTGAGCGGCGGACTGACGTGCGAGCAGGCTGAGCTGACGCTCGCGCAGCTGCAGGAGCGCCGACTGACGAGCGGCGAGCGCGGAGCGCTGCGCGCGCACCTACGGGAGTGCAACGACTGCGCCACGCTCGAGCGCCGCCAGCGGGCGCAGCGCGCGACGGTCAAGGGCCTCGCGACGATCCCGCTCCCGGGCTCGCTGTCGTCCTTCTTCGGCGGCGGGGCCGTCGGCGGAGGCGCCGCAGTCGGCGGCACGAGCCTCGCCGCGAAGGCCGCGGCCGTGGTCGCCGCCGGTCTTGTCTCGGCGGGCGTCACCCACGAGGTGCTGCAGGAGGCTGGCGCCGCGCGGAAGGCGAAAAGCCGCTCGCCGGTCTCGGCGGCCACCGCCAAGAGCCCGTTCTTCTCCGCCGTCTCGTCCGTCACCGGCGGTCGCGCGACTGCCGCGTCGCTCGTGTCCGGGAACGCGGACGGCGGGCTCACGAGCGTCGCGGCCGCAGGCCGCGGCCACGCCGTGCCCGGCTCGTCGGGGCGTCACCGTCCCGGTGAACGGGATGCAGGCGGCGGGGAAGCCGGCTCGGCGCGGTCTCCGCACGAGCAGCCGACACAGCCTGCTGCCCCCGCCGCCCCCACCGAGACGGC
>DASQWH010000133.1:0-15158 GCA_035640335.1 Gaiellaceae bacterium
GTTCGATCCGCCGCTCGTCGACGCGCAGGGCCGGGACGTTTCGGAGCTCCGGCTCTTCCGGCACGTCGAGTTCCTCGGGCCGCGCCGGCGGATCCGCACGCTGCTCAATTCCCTTCCCGGCTACTTCGCCCGCAAGGCGGCGGCGCGCGTCGCCGTCGCCGTCGAGTACGAGCGACCGGGCGAGCCGCGCCGGACAACCGAGGTCGCGCACGACCTGGAGCTCTTCCGAGAGTTGGCCCACCTCGTCTGAGGCCGACTAGCCGCCGAGCCGGCGGAGGACCTCGCGCATCGGCGTGAACGTCACGCGTCGGCCGCCGGCCACGAAGAGACCGGAGCTCTCGAGCTGCGCGTGCGCGAGTCCGCCCGCGCGGATCGTGGTCGTCCGACCGTCGCCTAACCTCCGAAGCGTGACGCTTTTACCCACGGCGGTCACGAGGATGTCCCCGTCGAGATCCTCGAGACTGAGATGGGCCACCGCGGGGAGACGCGCAAGGCGATCGCCGGAGTCGACGTCGTAGACCTCGACGGCGCGCGTCGTTCGCACGACGAGGCGGCCTCCGGAGAGTGACGCTTGCCTCACACCCACGGAGAACTCCTGCAAGACCTCGCCTGCGGCACCAAGCAGTTGGACGCCGTGGATCGTTCGCGCCACGACGCGCCCTGCGTCGACTGCAAGCGCGGTCAGCTCACCGTCCGCACGCGCTATTTGTGTACACCGGCGCACGGACCCGTAGCTGTTCGGACACGCTCCGCGTCCGGCGACGCGCCAAAGGCTCGCAGAGATCACATCACCGGTCTTGCGACCGGGCGGACAGGGCGGATTGCTGTCTTCACCCTCGGCGCAGCGGCGGTCGACCGTAAACGCGAGCAGGGCCCCGTCGCCGACCGGGTTCCGCGAAAAGTCCCCCGTACCAGACGTGGAGAGGGTAAGACCGACGGTGACCGGCGCGTGGTGCGCAAGCGTCGCCGTGACGACTTGTGTCTCAAGCGTCATCCCGCCACCCGCCTGTAGCCAGGCCACGCGAGTCCCCGCGAGCGCAACCGCCCGCGTGACCGGCTGGCCTTCGGCGCACTCGCTTCGGGTCGCCGAGCGCATACGCACGACATGCCGGCGTGTCGGCTCCCACACCAGCACGTTCGCGCAGACACCGCGACTGCCGCTCACGAGCGCTGCACGATCGCCGTCAGCGGCGATGGCAATTACCGGTTGCCGCGTCACGAGCGTCCGGGAGTGCGGTGCTTCGGATGCTGCGGCGGCGCCTGCGACGACGAGGATCGCCCAGAGTGCCGCCACAGCCGACGCCTGCAGGCGCCGATTGATCGAGAGCCTCGCCCGAACGCGGTCGGGGCGGCGACGGCCTCTTACCCTGGGAACCATCTTGTCCTTCGCTCTGTTGCTGTTCTCGAACATAGTCCGTTCGGTCCTGGATGGGAAGGTCGCAACCTAGGGCCGGTACTGCTGCTCGACCGAGCAGGGCGTGTCGATGTGGACGCGCAGCCAGATACCGCTCTCGAGCGGCTCGAACAGCTCGACCGGCTCCTCACCCTTGACGAGCTGCGCGAGCTGGGCGACCGAGATCGCTTTCGATCCGAACCCGCCGTTGTCGAGAGCCGCGCCTTTGACCAGGACGGTGACATGCGCGGCCGGCGGAACGAGGTACGTCAGCAGACGGTGGCCCTCTTCGACGACGTAGTTGTCGTTCGGGACCGGCTGGCCCGGCTCCACCGCGCCATCCTCGGCGGCAGCCGCGTTCGCCGTCTCGCCGCTCAGGAACCACGCCGGATCGAATCTCAGCTCGTAGTGGTCGCCCTTCGACGTCAGGGACTTGATGTGGCCGAACACCGCGTCTCCCGCGCAGGGCTTCGCGGCGGCGTGCGACGGCTCGGCCGCGGCCGCCGGCGATGCGGGCTCCGTCAAGAGACGTGACAACCCGAACGCGGCTGCTGCGAGAATCACAACCGCGAGGATCCCGAGCGATGGTCTCAAGAGCTTCCTTTTCGGCGCTTCGCTTTCTTGTCGAATGTGAGTCATGGTTTCCCCGTTCGTGGACGTAGCCTTCATTGCAAGGAGTGTGAGCGTGGGAACGACGCCGATCCATGGATGCGCGATGGGCGATCGATGGAATTTCGCTCGTGGCTAGACCGGCGCAGGTCGTCGTCGCGGGAATCGACGGTTCCGAACCGGTCCCGGTCGAGCTCGCGGGCGAGCGCGCCACGGTCGGGCGCCTTCCTGGAGTGAACGACATCGCGCTCGAGCCCGACCCGGAGCGCCTGGTCACCCGCGAGGCGCACTGCACCTTCGAGCGCGAGGGAACGCGCTGGTTCGTCGTCGACGGAGGCAGCGTCAACGGAACATTCCTGCGGCGTGGCTCGGAGCTCCACCGGATCACGGAGCGCACTGCGCTCCACGACGGCGATGTCGTCTGCGTGCTCGCCTCGCTGACCGACACGGGCGAGAAACGCTTCTTCGAGCTGCGCTTCCAGTCGAGCCCGGACTCGCAGGTGACGCGCGCCGTCCCAGAGCCCACGCGCGAGTGCCTCGAGTACGAGCCGGACGAAGCTCGCCTCCTGCTCGTTCGCGACGGCGAGAAGCACGAGCTCCAGATCCGCGCGCAGGCGCACAAGCTGGTGCGCTACATGGCCGAGCGGAACGCGGCCATCGGCGGCTCGCCTGCGTTGTGTACGCACGACGAGCTGATGGAGGCGGTCTGGGCCGACGAGCCCATGCACACGCGGATCGAGCTGGCCAAGCTCGTCTGGGAGCTGCGCAAGAAGCTCGAGCCCTTCCACGCCGAGCACCTGATCGAGAACGAGCGCCGGCTCGGGTACCGGCTGCGGACGTGTCCTTCGGCGCGTGACTGACCGGCAGACTCCCGGCGTCGGCGAGACCTTCGGCGACTACACGATCGAGGCGCTCCTCGGCCGCGGCGGCATGGGCACCGTCTACCTCGCGACGCACGAACGGCTCGCGCGCAGGGTCGCCCTGAAGGTGATCGCCTCGGAGCTCGCGCTCGAGGCCGGCTTCCGTGCCCGGTTCCTCCGCGAGTCGCAGCTCGCAGCCTCGCTCGACCATCCGAACGTGATCCCGATCTACGACGCGGACGAGGTGGACGGCGTGCTCTACCTAGCCATGCGGTACGTGGACGGGCCGACGGTCCAGAGCCTGATCAGAGAACGCGCCCCGCTATCCCCGACCGAGACACGCCGGCTGGCAGAGCAGATCGGCGGCGCGCTCGACGCCGCGCACCGTGCAGGCCTCGTCCATCGGGACGTCAAGCCGGCGAACATCCTCGTCGCCGAATCCGGCAAGCATGCCTATCTGTGCGACTTCGGCCTCGCGAAGCTGACGAGCTCGAAGGGCGCGACGCACACCGGGTCGTTCTTCGGCACCGTCGACTACTGCGCACCCGAGCAGATCCAGGGTGAACCGGTCGACGGACGGGCAGATGTCTACTCCCTCGGCTGCGTCCTCTACCACTGCCTGACGGGCGAGGCGCCCTTCGTACGAGATACCGACTTCGCCGTCCTGCAGGCGCACCTCTCCGATCCGCCGCCTGCCCTCTCGAGCGTGCGGCCTGACCTGCCGAACTCGGTCGACGAAGTCATCGCGCGGACGCTCGCCAAGGCTCCCGAGGATCGGTTCACGACGGCGGGCGGGCTCGCGGAGTCGCTCGGGCGGGGATTGGGCGGTGCGAAGCCGGCCGGGGACGACGCGACGCGCATGGTCCGACCGGTCGAGACCCGCGTTGCGCCGCGTCCGAGGAGGCTCACTCGCCGGCGCGTTCTCTGGGCCGCGGTCGGCTTGCTGCTGATCGCACTTGCCGCGACCGTCGCGGCGATCGTCGCGACACGCGGGTCGGGCGGTCAGTCGGCCGGCGACGCGAGGCTCCGACCGTTCGTCGATAGGATTGAAAACGTCCTCGCGCAGTCGGCCGAGGGTCGGCGCGAGATCGCCGTCGCCCTGACCGGCGGCCTGCGATGCACGATCCCTTCGCGGGTGGCCGGCGGCCGCATCGAAAGCGTGGCGGACAACCGCCAGAGCATCCTTCAGCAGCTGGGGAGCATGGCGGCGCCGACCGGCGAGGCGGACGAGGTGCTCACGCTCCTTCAGCAGGCACTACAGCGCTCGATCGAGGCCGACCGGCACTACCGTGACGGCTTCGCCGAAGCCGGCACGCGCTGCGCGAAGTCGACAGACCCGAGCTTCCGGCTCGCAGGCCGGCTCGATGCGCAGGCAACGGCGGCGAAGCGGCGCTTCGTGGCGGCGTTCGATCCGCTTGCCGCTCGCTTCCATCGGCGCGCGTGGACGGCCGAGGAGATCTAGGCCCCTCCTTACGCTCAGTCTCCCGAAGTGTCAGGGCTCTGCAGGATGAGGTAAACCGAAGCGGCCGCGGCCACCAAGAGCTTGCGGACGCCGAGATCCGGATAGCCGTCGATCAGGAGCAGGTGGCTCCGGGGCTCGCTCGTCAGGTCGAGCCGCTTGAGCCAATGGGAAAGCGGCCCTCGCGAGCGTGGCGGCTCGGCCTCGAACGCGAGCCGCTCCGGGTCGACGATCCTGGCCAGCGGCAAGGTGTACGCATCATCGATGCGGAAGTCGACGCCGTACATCCGCGCCAACCGCGACACGGTCCCGACCGGCCGGCCGACCGCGTCACGCAATTGGAATCGCCTCCGGCCGATTCTGGCGATCCACCCCACGCGCGTGCCGACGGCGTCCGTGACCTCCACGGGCTGTCGTGGCGGCCACTTGGGCCGGCGGAGGTCCAGCACCTTCGCTCCGGTGGCGTCGTAGATTCCGAGGCGAGTCTCGGGCGTGTGGATTCCGGGGACGCGCGCCCAGCGGCGTACCTTCGGCTCCTCGCGGGCCGAGCCGACGGCGGCACCGGATTCGTCGTCGATCGCATGGTCGAGTCGCTTCTCGTCGAACCGCGTCGCGTCGAAGCGCAGGACGTCTCGCTCGAAGAGCGCGAGCTCCGACCGGGGTGGATCTTGCGACGAGAAACCCCAGCTGTCCGCGACCTCGGTCACACACCAGGTATCGGTGCACGCCGGGGCGCGCTTGATCCGTGGACCCGCCCACGATCCGCGCGCCGCTGCTCGCCGCGGCCTATTCTTGCGCGGCGCGTTTCCTGCGGCAGCCCACTAGCACGAGCTGAGAGGAGACGTCATGCCCGACCCGATCTCACCCTGGCCGCTCGTCAAGCGTGGCGACCGGATCTTCCCCGTGCGGCCGCTGCAGCAGCTGCTCCGCGCGCGGGGCCACTCGATCGCCGTCGACGGCATCTTCGGCCCGAACACGGAGGCCGCGGTCAAATCGTTCCAGCAGAGCAAGGGGCTGGCCGCCGACGGCATCGTCGGCCCGCAGACCTGGCCCCGCCTCGTCGTCCAAGTCAAGCGAGGCGACACGGGCGACGCGGTCCGCGGCGTTCAGGAGGTGATCAAGTTCCACGACGTGTCGGACGAGGGACCCGACATCCAGATTGACGGGATCTTCGGGCCGATCACCGATTCGTGGGTGCGCGGCTTCCAGACGGCCGTCGGCACCGCGTCCGATGGGATCGTCGGCCCGATCACGTGGCGCGCGCTGGTCAGTGGGATGCTCTCGGGCTAGGTCGTTCCGACTGAGTTCAATCGTGTCGACCGGTCATTTCGCCCTCTTCGCGAGCGCAGTCAGGGCGCCGAGGCCGACGTAGACCGAGCCCGACCCGTAGCGCAGGAGGCTCGGCCGCCGCCGCAGCCACCGGCCGAGGCTCGAGGCCGTGAGCGCGTAGAGGCCGTCGCTGCACAGCCCGAGTGCGACGAAGACCAGGCCGAAGACGACCACCTGCGACCACACCGCCGCGTCGGGATCGACGAATTGCGGCAGGAAGGCGAAGAAGAAGAGGGCCGTCTTCGGGTTGAGCACGTTGACGACCGTCCCGCGCCAGAAGAGGCGCCCGAGTGGCTGCCGGCGGGGCGACACGTCTTCGGGTGAGCCGCGCTCGAGGAACCGGCGAACGCCGAGGTAGACGAGGTAGGTGGCCCCTGCGTACTTGACGACGCTGAAGGCGACGGCCGACGAGACGATGAGCGCCGAGAGCCCGATCGCCGCCGCCGCCGTGTGTACGAGCGTCCCGAGGTGCAACCCGGCCACCGAGACGAACCCGGCGGCACGACCCTGGTCGACGCTCTGGGCGACGACGTAGAGCACCGCCGGTCCGGGGACGAGCAGGAGGGCGAGCGCGGCGAGCGCGAACAGCGCCAGGGAGTGCGAGTCGGGCACGCTCGGATTGTGCACGCCCGCGCGCGCCCTGGGCGAGGGGGCGCGCGCAGGCGGGCTTGGGCCTCAGCTGCTGCCGTGCCCGAGGTCGTTGTCGATCGTGTTCAGAAGCCAGCCGCCAAAGCGCGTTCCGTTCGGCTGCATCATCGGCGCGGCCATCGTCGAGCCGGACAGCTCGAGGATCCCCAGGCCCCACGGGCTGGTGACGAGGATCTCGGTCTGCCGGTCGCCGTCGTAGTCCTTGGCCGAGCCGAGCCGGTTGTCGGCGGTGTTGAGCAGCCAGCCGCCGAAGCGCGTTCCGTTCGGCTGCATCATCGGGACGGTGAAGGTGTTGCCGGCGAGCTTGAGGATCCCGACGCCCCACGGGCTCGTGACCAGGATCTCCGCCTTCCCGTCCCGGTCGAAGTCGCCGACCGGGCCGAAGAAGTTGTCCGCCGTGTTCAGGAGCCAGCCGCCGAACCTGGTGCCGTTCGGCGCCATCATCGGCACGCTGAAGGTGTTGCCCGCGAGCTTGAAGACGCCGATGCCCCACGGGCTCGTGACGAGGAGCTCGGCCTTTCCATCGCCGTCAAAGTCACCGGCGGGCCCGAACGTGTTGTCGGCCGTGTTCAGGAGCCAGCCGCCGAAGCGCGTCCCGTTCGGCTGCATCATCGGCGCGCCCATCGTCGAGCCGATTTGCTCGAGCACGCCGATGCCCCACGGACTGGTGACGAGCAACTCGGCACTGCCGTCGCCGTCGTAGTCGGCGGCGGGGCCGAACGTGTTGTCGCCCGTGTTCAGCAGCCAACCGCCGAAGCGCGTGCCGTTCGGCGCCATCATCGGCGCCGACATCGTCGAGCCGGACTGCTCGAGGATGCCGATCCCCCACGGGCTGCGGACGAGGATCTCGGCGCGCCGGTCGCCGTCGTAGTCGGCGGACGGGCCGAAGGCGTTGTCGCCGGTGTTCAGCAGCCAGCCGCCGAAGCGTGTCCCGTTCGGCTTCATCATCGGCGCGGCCATCGTGCTGCCGGCCTGCTCGAGGATGCCGATGCCCCACGGGCTCGTCACGAGCGTCTCGGCCTTGCCGTCGCCGTCGTAGTCGCCCGGCGGACCGAAGTGGTTGTCGGCGGTGTTGAGCAGCCACTGGCCGAAGCGCGTGCCGTTCGGCTGCATCGTCGGCGCGGCCATCGTCGAGCCGGTCTGCTCGAGGATGCCCACGCCCCAGGGGCTGGTGATGAGGATCTCCGCACGGCCGTCGCCGTCGTAGTCGGCGCTCCGCGTCGCGAACCGCGCGGCGGCCGGGATCAGCTGCCGCAGGTCCGGACGGCTGCCGATGCGCTGGCTCGCCGGGCGGCTCGGGTGGTTCTGCTGCGGTGACCCCGTCTGCCGCAGGAGCCAGCGCGCGCGGTTGGAGGTCATCCGAACGTAGCCGTGCGTCTTGAGCACGCCTTGCGCGCAGGCGAGCGCACCGACGACGATCGGCGACGCGCTCGACGTGCCGGAGAAACGGTCTGTGTACCAGAGGTCTTCGCTCTGGCCGCCCTGGAGATCGCCGTAGCCAGTGGTCGTGACCTCGCGGCCCCAGCCCTGGACGTCGACGCGGCGGCCGTAGTTCGAGAAGTCGAGCCGCGAGCGGTCGGGGCCCCAGTTGGCGCCATGAGTGTTCGGCGGCGGGGCGCCGGCTCCGACGACGACCGCGCCGGACTGCGGGTTCGCCGGGTTGAACGGGTTCCGCCAGCTCGTGGGGAAGCCGTTCGGCCGCTGGTCGTAGATGGAGTCGTCGAGATCCTGGAAGCCGTTGCCGGCGGCCTCGACGACGATGATCCCCTTCGCAATCGCGTAGCGGATGGCGGCGAAGTCGTCCGGCCACCACTCGATGGCGATGAAGCCGAGCTGGCCCTGCATCGGGTCGGGCGTGCGCGGGCCGGGCCGGTGGATCTCGAGCAGGATGATGTCCCCGCGCCCGAGCTTGTCGGCCGCGACCTTGATTGCCGTCGAGGTCGACTGGTCGCTGAACGAGGAGGCGCCGACCCATGCGCCCGGCGCGATGCCGGTGATGCCGATCGTGTTCGCGTCACCGCCGATGACGCCGACGACGGCGGTCCCGTGGTCGGTGTTGCCCATGCTCGTCCCGGCGACGACGCCGCCCGAGTTCTGGAGCAGGTCCTCGTGCGTGAAGCGCCAGGCCCACTCGCAGTCGACGACCTTGATGCCGTTGCCCCGACCACCCCAGAGCGTCCACGCGAACTGCGCGTCGACCCCCGTTGGAGCGACGGCGAGATACCCCTCCCGCGCGATGTAGCTCGGCGTCGCCGGCGGCGCGTCGCTCGGGTCCGGCTGCATGTCGTTGATGCGCTCGACGGTCTCGACTGTCGTGGACGGCGGCTCGCCCGCCGGCTTGACGTACGCCGCCTCGACGAGATCGTCGGCGAGCAGCTCCTCCGCGAGCGCGTCGAGCCGCTCTTCCGCGGCTGCGACGCGATAGAAGAGCGCGAGGTCGGGGACTGTCTCCTCGACGTCGCCCTCGGGTGCAGACGGCGTCGGTAACGCCTCGAGTTGCGCGCGGAGGCGATCCTCGCTCAGGCCGAACAGCGGCCGCATTACGGCGCCGTGCTGCTCGAGCAATCCCGCGAGCCCCGTCGTGTCGGCGTCGGCGCCCGAGGTGGGGCCGGCGCCGGTCACGCGGAGGTCGGCCTCTGCCTGCGCGACGACGACGAGCTCTGGACGGTCGCCGCCCGGAGGCGGAATCGCGTCCACGTTACGGTTGCTGGCCATCTCGTGCCCTCCTTTCCGGTGGTGCGCCTGGGGCCTTTGCGTACGCGGCCTCGACTCCCTCGAAACGGCTCAGCCGCCCGATCACGTCGTCGACCACCGCCGGGTCGACGCGAGCCACCGCGTACGCGGCGAGCTCCGGGTCGGACGTCGAGGGATGCAGCGGCGCGAGCGCGACTCCGAGCTCGCTCGCGCGCGCCTGGAGCGCCCTGCGTACCGCGCTGTCGCCGACCGCAGCGTCCGGCGACAACTTGACGACGAGCTCGACGGACTCGGGCCCCTGGCCGGTCACGGCGCTGTCTTCCCGAGCCACGTCCGGCGTCTGACACCGGACATGTCCAAAGGCCGCAGTAACGAGGCGATTCGGTGCACGAAGCGACCTTTCGAGACTCTCGTTACCGCGGCCGACGCTACTCCTCGCCCGAAGGGCAGTCAAGGCCGCTTGGGCGGGGTGCAAAGCTTCCTGCATGGACTTCTCCGCTGGCGACAGCCTCACGCTTCTCGCGGTACTCGCCGCCGCCGTCGCGCTGCTCGCCCTGGCCACAGTGCTGCGGGTTCCGTACCCGATCACGCTCGTCCTCGGCGGTCTCGGGCTGAGCTTTGTCCCGGGCATTCCGGAGATCGAGCTGCCTCCGGACCTCGTCTTGATCGCCGTCCTGCCGCCGCTCCTCTACGGGACCGCGTTCTTCACGTCGCTGCGCGAGCTGCGCGAGAACGCCCGCGCGATCGGGTTGCTCGCCGTCGGGCTCGTGCTGCTGACCATGGTGGCGGTCGCGGCCGTCGCGCACGCGCTCATCCCCGGCCTCGACTGGCCGACCGCCTTCGTGCTCGGCGCGATCGTCTCGCCGACGGACCCGACCGCGGCGACCGCCGTCGCTCAACGGCTCGGGTTGCCGCGCCGCCTCGTCTCGCTCATCGAGGGCGAAAGTCTCGTCAACGACGGTACGGCGCTCGTCGCCTACCGCTTCGCGGTCGCCGCCGTCGTCACCGGCACGTTCTCGCTCGCCGAAGCGAGCCTGCGGTTCGTCGTCAACGTCGCCGGCGGCATCGCCGTCGGCTTGGCGATCGGCCTCGTGATCCGCGAGGTCCGCCGCCGGCTCGACAATCCGCCGCTCGAGATCACGATCTCGATCATGAGCGGCTACTTCGCGTTCCTGCCCGCGGAGGCGCTCGGCGTCTCAGCGGTCGTCGCGGCGGTCACTGTCGGCATCTACATGGGCTGGCACACGCCCGAGCTGACGACACCGCAGATGCGCCTCCAGGGGGTCGCGGTCTGGGAGATCCTGTTCTTCCTCCTCAACGCGCTCCTCTTCACGCTCATCGGGCTGCAGCTGCCCGTGATCCTCGACGGCCTGTCCGGCTACTCGGGCGGAGAGCTTCTCTGGTACGCGCTCGTCGTCGCCGCAACCGTCACGGCCGCGCGCTTCGTGTGGATCTTCGCGGCCATGTACGTCCCGCACTTGCTGCGCCAGCGTGACCCGGCGCCGTCCTTGCAGGCGAAGGTCGTGCTCGTTTGGGCCGGAATGAGGGGTGCGGTCTCACTTGCCGCCGCCCTAGCGCTACCGCTGACGACCGACGCAGGCACGACCTTCCCCAACCGGGACCTGATCATCTTCCTGACCTTCAGCGTCATTCTCGGCACGCTCGTCGTGCAGGGGCTGACGTTGCCGGCCTTGATCCGGGTCTTTGACCTCGAGGACGACATGCTGGAGGAGAAGGAGGAGACGAAGGCGCGCATCTACGCCGCCGAGGCCGCGATCGCCCGCCTGGAAGAGCTCCTGGACGAGGACTGGGTGCGCGAGGACACCGCCGAGCGTCTGCGCCGGATGTACGACTTTCGTCGCTCCCGCTTCCAGGCGCGCTTCGACGGGGAGGACGACGGCTCCATCGAGCAGCGCTCCGCGGACTACCAGCGCCTCGTCCGCGAGCTGCTCGACGCCGAGCGGCAGGCAGTGCTCGAGCTTCGCCGCGAGAGGAAGATCAGCGATGACGTCTTCCGTCGCGTCGAGCGCGACTTCGACCTCGAGGCAGCGCGACTCGACATTTAGGAGGGATTGGCGGGGCACCGCTCGCCGTCGGGGTGCGATGCTCGTGCCGGGGCGAGGGCGCAGAGAGCGTTCGTAGCCGGAGGCTACGGGCGCGACTGAGGACAGTGCCTCCGCGAGCAGCGCGGCCCGACGGCCCAGTCTGTGCTCCGCCAAGCTCTCCTCTCAGCCCGGGAGTTCGAGCCAGGCGTCTGCCCCGCGCTCGCGGTTAGCGACGTGCGCGGCGCCGCCGTGCGCGCGGGCGATGACCTCGACGATCGCGAGACCCAGGCCCGCTCCGGGCCCAGTGCGCCCGGGGTCGGCGCGGCGGAACGCCTCGAACGCGTGAGGGAGGAACTCGGGCGCGAAGCCGGGCCCCTCGTCGCGCACGTGCAGCTCGACGCGACCGTCCTGCTGTCGTGCCAGGAGCAGGATCCGACCATGCCCATGGCGGAGGGCGTTCTCGACGAGGTTGCCGAGCGCCTGCTCGGTGCGCAGCCGGTCGGCCGAGAGCTCGCCGACGCCGTCGGACTCGGCCTCGAGCGCGCGACCGGCCTCGGCGGCGCGATGCCGGAAGCGCTCCTGCACAGTGGCGAGCAGCTCGTCCACGCACAGCCGCTCGCGGCGCACCGGCAGCTCCCCGCCCTGGGAGCGCGCGAGCACGAGCAGGTCCTCGGCGAGCTGCGAGAGCCGCTCCGTTTCCTCGGCCGCGGAGCGAAGCGCCCCCTCGAGCTCGTCGCGTGTGCGTTCGCGGCGCTGGGCGAGCTCGAGCTCGGCGCGGAGCGAGGCGAGGGGCGTGCGCAGCTCGTGGCTCGCGTCGGAGACGAAGCGCCGCTCGCGCTCGAGCGCCGTCTCGAGCCGTCCGAGCATCGCGTTCAACGTGCGCCCGAGTCGGCCGAGCTCGTCGTCCGCGGCCGGCGGAGACAACCGCCGGCCTGGCTGGGCCGCGGACACGGCCTCGGCCTCGCGGCGCATTGACTCGACCGGGCGCAGCGCGGCGGCGGCGAGCCCGTACCCCGCGAGAGCCGACAGCACGAGGGCGAGCGGCCCCCCGACAAGCAACTGCGCGAGCAGGCTTTCGAGCGCGTCTCCGCGGGCTTCCAGCGACGTGCCGACGACGACGACGTAGCGCGTGCCTGCGGCGCTGACGGGCTTGGCCAGCAGCCTGACGCGCTCGTCCTCCCCCGGAAGGTTCGGCTTCTCGACGAGGAACGTCTCGCCACGTGCCCGACCGAGCTCGTGTTCATCGAGCAGCGGGCGCGCTCCGAGCCGGGGCGTGCCGTCGACGACGGCTCCGTCCGGCCCGAGCACCTGGGCGAAGCTTTCGCCTTGCTCCGTCAGGCGATCGGAGCCGCCTGCGCGCAGGCCAACGCTGCCGCTCCGCACGAGCGCCCCGACGTCGTCGGCGCGACCGCGGAGGCTCCGGTCGATCGTGCTGTCGAGGTCGGACGCAAGCCGTAGGTAGAGGAAGACGCCCGTGAGGGCGAGAACCACCGCCATCACCCCGGTGAACGCCAGCGTCAGCTTCAGCCGGATGGGGATGCGCGCGATCACGCGCCGCCGTCCACACGCAGACGGTAGCCCGCGCCGCGCACGGTCTCGATCGACGTGACGCCGAACGGGCGATCGACCTTCGCGCGCAGATAGCGGACGTACACGTCGACGACGTTCGACCGGTTCTCGTAGGCGTAGTCCCACGCGTGCTCGAGCAGGTCGAGCCGCGTCAGCACCTGGCCCGGCCGGCGCATGAACGTCTCGAGCAGCGCGAACTCCTTCGGCGAGAGCTCGATCTCCGCGTCGCCGCGCCAGACCTGCCGCGTCGCCGGGTCGAGTCGAAGCGTCCCGATCTCGAGCAGGGTCGGGCGCTCCGGCGCGCCGCGGCGAACCAGAGCCCGTAGGCGGGCGAGGAGCTCCGCGAACGAGAACGGCTTCGTCAAGTAGTCGTCTGCGCCGCTGTCGAGGCCGGCGACGCGATCCTCGACTCCGTCCCGCGCCGTCAGCATCAGGATCGGCGACCAGACGCCGTGCTCACGCAGCCTGCGGCAGACCGTGAATCCGTCGGCGCCGGGGAGCATGACGTCGAGGACGATCGCATCGTATGGAGTTGCCTGGGCCATCCAGACCGCGTCCTCCCCCGTGCGCGCGATGTCGGCCGCGTAGCCTTCCTCGACGAGGCCGCGCCGGATCAGCGCGGCCATCTTGAGCTCGTCCTCGACCACGAGAGCACGCATGTGGACACATTGTGCTCCCGAAGATGAGAACCGGATGAGAGCGGGGCCCGGTTGCGGCTCCGGGCCCCAGCAATCACCTACCCGTCGTCGCCGGAATCCTGACCTTCCGAGTCGCCGTCGACCGCGACGAGCTTGTACGACGCGTCGAGACGGACGTCGACGGTCTTGCCGTCCGGGCGCGTGACCTCGACCTCGTAGGTCGCGCCCTTCTCCGAGTCGCGCTCGACAGCGTTGACCTTGCCGCCGTGTGTGATCCGAAGCGCGACGGCCTTCGCTTGGTCGGCCTGCGGGCCGCTCAGGTTGCCCTCGTCGTCGAACGCCCCCGTCGCGCCTGCGATGGCCACCCCTCCGAGCGCGAGCGCGAGAACCGCCACGAGCCCGGCGATGATGATGAGCATGCGCCTGTTCAACGAAGCCTCCTCGGTCGGATGCTGGAACGGACAGCGTAGGGAGGCGCGATGAAACGACGATGAGAGCCGCGGCCCGCGATCTCACGGGCTTCTCATCCCATGGGCCTACGGTAGTTCCGCCAAGCGACAAGGAGGAACCGTGCGCCGACTGACGCTCATCGCCGTGATCGCCCTCACCGCCGTGACCGCGGGCTGCGGAGGCGACGACTCGAAGCCGCGCGGCTCGTCGCTGCCCCAGGGAAGCGAGCCGGTCGAGCTCGATCCCGACGACTTCACCACCGAGATCGACAACGCGTACTGGCCGATGGCGCCCGGGAGCCGCTGGGTCTACCGCGAGGCCGGCGTCGAAGGAGGGCAGACGCGCGTCGAGGTGACCGTCACGAAGCGGACGAAGACGGTCATGGGCATCGCGGGCCGGGTGGTGCACGACGTGGTCACCGAGGACGGCGAGGTCGTCGAGGACACGCTCGACTGGTATGCCCAGGACGCCGACGGCAACGTCTGGTACCTCGGCGAGGACACGAAGGAGTACGAGAACGGCAAGGTGAAGAGCACCGCCGGCTCCTGGGAGGCGGGCGTCGACGGCGCGCAGGCGGGGGTGATCATCCCGGCCCACCCGCAGCTTGGCATGAAGTACCGCCAGGAGTACTACGAGGGCGAGGCCGAGGATCAGGGCGAGGTGCTCGCCGTCGACGAGAAGGTGACCGTGCCCTTCGGGTCCTTCGACCACGTGCTGAAGACGAAGGACTCGACGCCGCTCGAGCCCGCCCTCGTCGAGCACAAGTTCTATGCGCGCGGCGTCGGCCCGGTCCTCGCCGTCACCGTGTCGGGCGGATCGGACCGTGAGGAGCTCGTCAGCTTCGTTCGCGGCTCGTAGCGCGGCGTCGGCGGCATCCCCCTTCGGGAGGAGGCACGCGTACGCCCTCGGACGTACGGTTGGCACGAGGAGCGGCATCTCCTCGTGACGACATGACTGCGGCTATTGCTCACTCGATTCCGGGGGTCTTTCGGCTCGCACGCACGCGCGCGCGCGTACGGCTCGAGCATCTCGCCCTCGCAGCCGGCCTTTGCGTGCCCGTGCCGCTGCTCGCGGCGACGGGTCTCTCACTGCCGCTCCCGGCCACCGTCGAGCGCCTTGCCGCGTCGCTCGTTCCCTGGGCCGAGTCGGCGGCGGGCGCCTCGGACGACGTCGCCCGAGGCGCGTCGGGAACGATCATCTCGGCCGCGGGCGAGCGCACCCGTCGCGGGGCCGTGCAGACGGCGACTCCGGCGGCTCGTCCAAAGCAGCCGGGCGGCCGCCGCGCCGCGGTGGCAGGCCGCAGCCAGCGCCCGGGCAGCCACGCGCAGACTCCCGCGAACAAGACGGCTCCCGGCACCACCGACGAGACTGCGCCGGCAAGTGACACCACGCCTGGCGAGACCAAGGGCGACACGGCGAGCGGCGCCGCCGATCCGCCGGTGCAGGCGCCGTCGCGCGAGCAGC
>DASQWH010000134.1:0-22011 GCA_035640335.1 Gaiellaceae bacterium
TGCCGTCGAGACGAGGCCGGTCAGCGCGATCCCGGCGAGGAAGAGCGCCGGCAGACGGAAACGCAGCGACCGAAACACCTTAGGCGCCGCTTGCGGCGCCGCCCTCAGGACGCGCGTGCTTCGCATGCGCGTCCGTCTGAAGTGACCGGTCGACACGCTTGGCGCACATAGAAAACCTCCTGAGCTCCTAGGCCGAGACAGGCTCCTTGGCAGGTGAGACCTTGTACCCGACGCCCCAAACGGTCACGATCGGCGAGGCCTCGCCGAGCTTCCTCCGCAGCTGGCGGACGTGGACGTCGACGGTCCGCGTGTCGCCCGCGAAGGTGTAGCCCCAGACGCGCTCGAGCAGCTGGTCGCGGGTGAGCACGAGGCCGCGGTGGTCGAGGAGCTCCCACAGCAGGTCGAACTCCTTCGGCGCGAGCTTGATCTCCTCGTCGCCGATCTTCACCTCCCGGCGGCCGGCGTCGACGACGAGATCGCCGTGCTGGATCTGCGCGCTGGCGACCTCGCGCCGATCGGGCGTCGAACGGCGGAGAATCGACTTCACCCGCGCGACGAGCTCGCGCGGGTTGAACGGCTTGGTCAGGTAGTCGTCGGCACCGACCTCGAGGCCGATGATCTTGTCGACGTCCTCGTCGCGCGCCGTCAGCATCAGGATCGGAACCTCCGAGCGCCTGCGCAGCCGGCGGCAGACCTCGATCCCGTCGATGTCCGGGAGCATGAGGTCGAGCACGATCAGCGCCGGCTGCTCGTTCTCGGCCTTCGAGAGCGCGTCCTCGCCGTTCGGGGCAACGAAGACCTCGTAGCCGGCGTTCTTCAGGTAGAGCGAGACGAACGAGGCGATCGAGGCCTCATCCTCGACGACCAAGACGGATTGTGGCTTCTGCAACGGCATCGACTCCTCTCAGGATGCCAGAGACGCCTGTCGTCCCGTCAGTGCCCCGTCCAGTAATGCCGCCTAGCTTCTGGGTCGCGAGCACCAAGCGAGAGGCCGCACTCGGACGAGCCAAGGCCCACAGGCCTTGGTGAGGAGGAGGGCGGGCTCTCGCGCCGCGTGATCGCGGGCGAGAAGCAGGCATGTATTGCTGGATGCGGCACTAGTCGCCCGAGCGGAGCGCCGCGAGCTGGAACGCGGTCGGGTCGTCCGGCAGCGAGCGGTAGTCGTCGTCGTTCAGCGACCAGACGCCGTCGTAGAAGACGCCTGCCTGGATCGACCCCGAGCCGTTGATCATCCCCGTGCCGCGGCCGACGGCGCTCACGTAGATGCCGCGACCTTCGATCTTGACGTGCGTCAACCCTCCGCCGATGCGAATCCGCACGTCCCTGCCGCTGTAGACGGTCGTCTTCGCCGACCTGTAGACGATCACCTCGGCGCCGAGCACCGTCGGCCGGCGCGCGTCGTACGGGTTCGGGTCGGTGATCGTCACCTTGCCGCGCTCGAAGCGCCCGATCAGGCTGCCGCGGGCGCTGAGCTGGACCACACCTTTGCCGTCCTTCACGGACAGCGTTCCGTCCGTCACCGGCCGGCCGGCGAGCGCCGGCGACACGGCGAACGCCACGAATGCGAACAGGAAGACGAAGAGGCGCGTGAGCACGCTCCAAGTATCGCCCGCCTGCTTGTGCCTCGGGTGAGGGACTTGTAAGGAATGCTTTAAGGCGGTGGAGGAGCTCGCCGACTTCGGGCTGATCGTCCTCGTCGTCTCGGCCGGCGTCTCGGCGGCATTGGTCGCGCGGCGGCTCAGCGACTGGTTTCCAATCCCGGCGCCGGCGATCTTTCTCATCGTCGCCGCCGCCGCGCCGATCGTCGTGCCCGATATCCGCACGGTCGAGCGCGTCGGCGTCGTCGCGCTGATCGTGATCCTCTTCGACGGCGGGATGCACATCGGGTGGCGCCGGTTTCGCCGTGCTGCGGTGCCGATCGCGTCGCTCGGGGTGCTCGGCACAGTCGGCACCGCGGGCGTGATAGCCGTCGGCGCGCACTACATCGTCGACTTCGACTGGACGACCGCGTGGATCCTCGGCGCCGCGCTCGCTCCGACCGACCCGGCGGTCATGTTCTCGATCCTCGGCGACAAGGAGATCGGGGGCCGTACGGGGACGATCCTCGAGGGCGAGTCGGGCGTGAACGACCCGGTTGGAATCGCGCTGATGATCGGCATGCTCGAGTTCGCCACCTCCGACGAGGGCTCCGTCTGGACGATCGTCTGGGAGTTCTTGGTCGAGATGAGCATCGGACTGATCGTCGGGCTCGCGGGCACGGCGCTGCTCGTCGTCCTCATGCGCCGCGTCCGCCTGCCGAGCGAAAGCCTCTATCCGCTGCGGACGCTCGCCGCGGCGGGACTCATCTACGGCCTCGCGTCGGTCGCGCACGGCTCCGGCTTCCTCGCGGTCTTCATCGCGGGGCTCTCGCTAGGCGACCTTGACGCGCCCTACAAGCGCCAGATCCTGCGCTTCCACACGTCGCTCGCGAGCCTCGCGGAGGTCGTCGTCTTCGTCGGGTTGGGATTGACGGTGGACGTCACCGAGCTGTTCGACGAGGGAGTCTGGCTCGACGGACTCGTCCTCGCGATCTTGCTCGTGTTCGTCGCGCGCCCCCTGGCCATCGCTCCCCTACTCGTGCCGCTACGGCTCCGACTGGGCGAGCGGCTGTTCATCATGTGGGGCGGCCTCCGAGGCGCGGTGCCGATCCTGCTCGCCGCGTTCGGCATCCTCGCGGAGATCGAGGACGCGCGGCGCATCTACGAGATCGTGTTCGTGGTCGTCGGCTTCTCGGTCGTCGTGCAGGGCTCGAGCGTTCCGTTCGTCGCCTCGCGCCTCGGCATTCGCATGCGAACCGCGTGATCGAGCTGGCTCTCGCTCTGCTCCTGGCGGGACGCTCTCCGGCGCTGCACGGCCTGCGCGTGGAGAGCAGCCCGCGGTTCGCCGGCGACCGCCGGCTGCTGGCGACGGTGAGCCCGAACCGAGACGGGCTTCGCGACCAGGCGGTCGTCCGCTTCCGGCTCGACCGGCCCGCGACCGTGCGCATGGACGTCGTCCGCACCGACACCTTGCACGCAGGCCGGCCCCAGCAGATCGTCTCCAGCGTCAGCCGGCGCTTTCGCCGCGGGCCCCGCCGGCTCGTCTGGCGCCCGGCTCCTGACACCGAGCCGAGGACGTACGTCCTGCGGCTCACGGTTGGCCGGCGCGTGTACGACAACGTTCCCGGCCGCCGGCCGCGCGCTCCGGTCGTGCGCGTGCTGGGCGTCGAAGCGGGCTTCCCGCGCCGCAGCTACGCACCCGGCGAGCGCGCCGACCTCCGGCTTGCGACCGACGCGCAGACGCTGCGGCTGCAGGTCTTCCAGTACACGAGCCAGCTCGTGACGCGGACGCGCGACTTCAAGACTGCCGGGACGGCGATGACCGCGCCGGTTCAAGTCGATTGGCGTGGGCACCGAGCCGCCCCCGCCGCGCTGCGGCTCGTTCGTGCCGGAGAGTGGCCGAGTGGCCTCTACTTCCTGCGTCTCTCCGCGAGCGACGGCCGCCTCGGCTACGCGCCGTTTGTCGTGCGCCCGCGCGCGCCTCGAGCCCGCGTGGCCGTCGTCCTCTCGACGAACACCTGGCAGGCGTACAACTTCTGGGACGCGAACGGCGACGGCTGGGGCGACAGCTGGTACGTCGACGGCGTCACGCGTTCCGTGGACCTCACGCGGCCGTACCTCGACTTCGGCGTGCCGTTCCGCTTCCGCGACTGGGATCTCGACTTCATCGCATGGCTGAACCGGACAGGGAAGCGCGTCGACTTCCTCTCGGACGACGACCTCGAGCGGTTCGCGAACGGCCGTGCGCTCGCCTCCGCCTACGACCTCGTCGTCTTCCCCGGGCACGCCGAGTACGTCCCCGAGCGCGCGTACGACGTCGTCGAGCGCTACCGCGACCTCGGCGGGAACCTCATGTTCCTCGCCGCGAACAACTTCTTCTGGAAGGTCCGGCGCGACGGAAAGCGGATCACGAAGGTCCGGCTCTGGCGCACGGCAGGGCGACCGGAGGCGCGGCTCGTCGGCGTCCAGTTCGTGGCCGGCGACTACGGGGGGCGGCAGGGCGCCTTCGTCGTCAGCGGTGCGCGTACGGCACCGTGGGCGTTCGCGGGCACCGGGCTACGCGACGGCGACAGCTTCGGCCGCTACGGGTTCGAGATCGACGCGCGGAGCGCCGACTCGCCGCCGGGGACGCAACTCCTCGCCCGCATCCCGGACGTGATGGGCCCCGGGCGCTCGGCCGAGATGACGTACTACGAGACGCCCGTCGGCGCGAAGGTCTTCGCGGCCGGGGCGCTCAACTTCGCTGCGTCGATCGGTGAACCCGCGGTGGCGCGGCTCGTCGAGAACCTCTGGAGCAAGCTCTCGCGGCCGTAGGCGAAAGCGCCGGGCTGGCGCGGGGGAACCTCCCGGTTCCCCCGAACCCCCTCCACTGGTCCGTGGGTGCGCATGGCGCAGCCACGGACAATCGCTGCGCGATCAGTCGTAGTCGAAGAACCCGCGGCCCGACTTGCGCCCGAGCCGTCCCTCCGCAGCCATCTGCCGCAGCCGCTCGGGCGGCGCCGCCCGCTCGTCGCCCGTTGCCTCGTGGAGCGCCTCGGCCGCGTGGATGTGGATGTCGACGCCGACGAGGTCGACCAGCTCGCACGGCCCCATCGGCCAGCCGGCGCCGTTCGTCATCGCCTTGTCCAGGTCCTCGGGACTGACGCCGGCCTCGTCGAGGACGCGGACGCAGTCGTTGAGCAGCGGGACGAGCACGCGGTTGACGATGAAGCCGGGCGTGTCGTTGCAGCGCACCGGCTTCTTGCCGGCGCTCTCGGCCCACGCGTATGCCGCGTCGACGGCCTCGTCCGAGGAGCGCTTCGCGCGAATCACCTCGACCAGCGGCAGGAGCGGCGCCGGGTTGAAGAAGTGCATTCCGATCACGCGCTCGGGGCGCTCGGCCGCCTCGGCGATCCTGTGGATCGGGATCGCCGACGTATTCGTCGCGAGGATCGCGTCCGGCCGGCAGATCCGGTCGAGCTCCGCGAAGACCTCGCGTTTCGGCTCGAGCTCCTCGACGATCGCCTCGATCGCGAGATCGCAGTCGGCGAGGTCAGTCAGCTCCGTCGTGAGGCTGAGGCGCCCCAGCGCAGCGTCCTTGTCGCCCTGGGACATGCGGCCCTTCTCGACCGCGCGCGTCAGATAGTGGTCGATCGTCCCGCGGGCGCGCTCGCACAACTCCTCGCTGACCTCGCGCCCGACCGTGTCGTACCCCGCCTGTACGGAAACCTGGGCGATCCCAGCCCCCATCGTGCCCAAACCGATCACGCCGACCCGTCGAATCACGCGGACGATGCTAACGAGGAAAGAAACCGCCCTCCCCTCCGTCATGTGGTCATGACGCGGCAGCTTCTTATCGCACTCGTCCTCACAGCCCTCGTCGTGCTCGCACTCGGCGGGGCCCTCACCCAGCTCGTGAACGGGCGCCGACCGGCGCTCTTCACGCGCCGACTGCCCGCGTTCAGCTAAGGCCGGTCACCGTCACGCAGCGGCAGCGTGGCGGTGACCACGGCCTGGCGGTCCACAATCGCGCCATGCCGTTCCGGGACGAGCTCCTCGCACGGTTTCGCTGGATCGACGGCCACGCCGACGTCGCCGGGCTCTTCGCGGACGCCGAGCTCCTCGCAGGCGCCGTGCAGGCGCTCGCGGAACCGTTTCGCGACAGGGGCGTCACGAAGGTGGCTGCAGCCGAGGCGCGTGGCTTCGTGCTCGGCACCGGCGTGGCGCTCGAGCTCGGCGCGGGCTTCGTCGCGATTCGCAAGAGCGGCTCGATCCATCCAGGCGCCAAGGCCGAACAGGTGACCGCCGCGGACTGGCGGGGCCAGGAGCACGTGCTTCGCTTGCAACGCGCGGCGATCGCTCGCAACGACGTCGTGCTACTCGTCGATGACTGGGCCGAGGTCGGCAGCCAGGCGACGGCGGCGCGTAGCTTGGTCGAGGAGTGCGGAGGCTCCTACGCCGGCCTCTCGCTGCTCGTCGATCAGCTCCCTGACGACGTGCGTGAGCGGCTCGAGCCCGTTCGTGCGGTCGTCCTCGCCGAGGAGCTTCCGCCCAGCTCGTAGGCAGCAGCCTCGATCAGGGCGCGCGCCGACTCGAACTGCTCGCGAGTGAGCCGGATGTGCGAGTGGCGCCAGATGCTCTGCGGAAAGACGCCGGCGGCCTCCACCGGCGGCGCCTCCTCCAGATCGGTGACGACAGCCGACGCCCGTATCGGGAAGCGCCATGACCAGCGCGTCCGTGTTGGGTCCTGCTCCGGATCGCCGATGACCTCGACGACGGCGAAGACGGCCTGCCAGACCGCGGCGTAGAGCACGCCCATGTCGCCGCGCTGTACCGAAGGGCGCTTCGTCGACGAGTGCGCGCGGATGCCGTCCGGGTCGACTCGCCGCTCGAGCGGCCGCTCCCCGCGCCCGCGGACGAGCAGCCAGTGCTCAGGCATCGATCGCGTCGGCCTCGACGACGAGGACGGTCATGCCTTCGTCGGAGCCGGATTCGTGCTCCTCGCCGGCTTCCCAGAGCACCGCCTCGCCTGCGGAGATCTGCTTTCGCAGACCGTCGTCGCCGCTGACCCAGCCCGAGCCCGAGACGACGGCGAAGAGCTGTGCCGACGCGGCCGGATGCCTGCCGACGAGGCCGCCCGGCTCGAGCTCGATGACGACGACGTGCGCCTCGGGCGCGAGCCGCCGCACGAGCGCCCCCGAGCTGCCGAAGCGCTCGATCGCCCGCTCGCCGCTGAACTCGATCCGCTTCACTAAGGCGCCGCTTGCGGCGCCGCCATCAGGACGTGCGCGCTCCGCGCGTGCGTCCGTCTGAACTGACCGGTCGACACACAGGAGTTCACGACCACGTCAGAACCGTTCGATGACGGCTGCGATCGCCTGGCCGAAGCCGATGCACATCGTCGCGAGCCCGTAACGGCCCTCGCGCCGGTCGAGCTCGTTGACCAGCGTCGCCGTGATCCGTGCACCGGTCGCGCCGAGCGGGTGCCCGAGGGAGATCCCGCCGCCGTTCGGGTTGACGTCGTCCAGGCGCTCGGTCAGGCCCGCGTCGCGGACGAACTGGAGCACGACCGAGGCGAATGCCTCGTTGACCTCGATCACCGAGATGTCGTCCCAGCCGAGGCCGGCCCGCTCGAGGGCACGCCCCGATGCCTGCGGGTTGCCGTGCAGCATCCGGTACGGGTCGACGCCCGCGAGGCCGAACGAGACAAAGCGCGCGCGAGGCTCGAGCCCCAGCTCGGAGGCCTTGCGCTCGCTCGCAACGAGTACAGCAGCCGCGCCGTCGCAGATCTGGCTCGAGTTGCCGGCCGTCACCCTGCCCTCGGGCAGGAACACGGGTTTCAGCCCGGCCAGCGCCTCCGCGGACGTGTCCCGGCGCGGCGTCTCGTCGACCGCGAAGATCGTACCCACGTGCGGGTTCGAGACCTCGACCGGGACGATCTCGTTCTCGAAGCGCCCCTCGTCGATGGCTGCGAGCGCGCGCCGGTGCGACTCGAGCGAGACGGCGTCGAGCTCCTCGCGCGTGAGGCGCCACTCGTCTGCGATCGCCTCGGCCGAAAGGCCCTGCGGCACGATCTGCCAGCGCTCGAGCAGCTTGTCCGAGAGGTCGCCGCCGTTCGACCCCATCGGCACGCGCGACATCATCTCCACGCCGGCGGAGACGACGAGGTCGAGCTGGCCGGACCAGACCGCCGCCGCCGCGTTGAAGTTCGTCTGCATCGAGGAGCCGCACTGGCGGTCGACGGTCGTCCCGGCCACGGTCTCCGGCCAGCCGGCGACCATCGGCACCATCCGCCCAATGTTCCAGCCCTGCTCCCCGATCTGCGTCACGCAGCCGAGCTGGACGTCCTGAATCTCGCCCGGGTCGACGTCGTGGCGCTCGACGAGCGCGTTCAGAACCTGCGCCGCGAGCTCGTCGCCGCGGATCGACGACAGCGTCCCGTTCTTCCGGCCGATCGGCGACCGAACGGCATCGACGATCAGCGCATCGGACTCCCAGCTAGGCATCGACTACAGAGTAGAGGCGCCAGGTACCTACTCCCTTCAGCTCGCGTTCCCCACGGTCCTCGAACGTGATCCCGGAGCCGGCGACGAGGTCTTTCACTGTGCTCGAGACGAGCAGTTCTCCGGGCGCCGCCTGGCTCGCGACGCGGGCTCCTGTATGGACGGCGAGCCCCGCGACCTTGTCCGCGAAGAGCTCGCACTCGCCGGTGTGCACTCCCGCGCGGGTCTGGAGCCCGAGGCCGCGGACTCCGCTCTGAATTGCGACCGCACAGCGAATCGCCCGCGCCGGCCCGTCGAAGGTGGCGAGGAAACCGTCGCCCGCAGTGTCCACCTCGTGCCCCCGGAACCGCTCGAGCTGTTGTCGCACGACCGCGTGATGCCGTTCGAGCAGCCCCCGCCAGCGGCGATCGCCGACCTTCGTCGCCTGCTCGGTGGAACCGACGATGTCCGTGAAGAGCACAGTCGCGAGCACCCGATCCGGCTCGGGCCCGCGCCGCGCGCCGGTCAGGAACTCTTCAACCTCGTCGAGCAGGGCGTCGGTGTCGCCGGCCCAGAGGGTGTGCGCGTCGCCCTCGAGCTCGACGTACTTCGCGCCCGGAATCTGCTTGGCGATCCAGCGTCCCTCCTCGACCTGCACGTCTCGGTCGTCTTTTCGCTGCAGGACGAGCGTCGGCGCCTGAATCGACGGCAGGACGCCACGGATGTCAATCTGCGTGTTCATTCGCATCAGCGCAACGGCCGCGCCGGGGCTCGCGCTGCGCCGGAAGTACGTCGCAAGGCGGTTCTTGAACGCGTCGTCTTCGCTCGGCGCGAGCTGGTCGAGATCCATCCGTTCCGACCAATTGAGCTCGAGCTCCTCGATCTCCCGCGCGCGGTCCTCCGGCTTCGGCGCCCATGGGTAGTCGGCGCTCCAGATGCGCTTGGCGAACGTGCCGTAGAGGACGAGCCCGGTGACTCGCTCCGGATAGGTCGCGGCGAAGAGGACGCTCATGAGTCCGCCCTCGGAGAAGCCGAACACGGCCGCCTGCTCGGATCCGACCGCGTCGAGGACCGCACGCACATCATCCATCCGCTCCTCGAGGGTCGGCAGCCGGTCGAGCGGGACCGGGTCGGAGACGCCGGTGCCGCGCTTATCGAACAGAATCAGGCGGGAGAAGCCTGCGAGCCGGTTGAGTACGTGTGCATGAGCGGGCTCGTCCCACATCAGTTCGACGTTCGAGATCCAGCCTGGGACGTAGATGAGGTCGAAGGGCCCCTCGCCGGCGACCTGATACGCGATGTTGAGGTCGCCGCTCTTCGTGTAGCGCGTCTCAGGCGGAGCCGACCGCATAGAGCCTCCACTCGCCCGGCACACCCTTCAGCGCGTGCGTGCCGCGATCCTCGAATTCGATCCCGGACCCGGCGACGAGATCCTTGACCGTGCTCGAGACGAGCACCTCGCCCGGCCCCGCGGCGGCCGCGACCCGCGCACCGAGCGAGACGGCGATGCCTGCGACCTTGTCCTCGTGCAGCTCGCATTCGCCGGTGTGTAGGCCCGCTCTGATTTCGAGCCCGACGTCGCGGACGGAGTGGACGATCGCCTGCGCAGCCCGGATCGCTCGCGCGGGGCCGTCGAAGGTGGCAAAGAACCCGTCGCCTGCGGTGTCCTGTTCCTGGCCTCGGAAACGGGCGAGCTCCCGCCGCACAAGCGCATGGTGCTTTCCGAGCAGCTCTCGCCACGACTGGTCACCGAGCTCAGCGGCGCGCTGCGTAGACGACACGATGTCCGTGAAGAGCACTGTGGTCAAGACGGTCTCGGGGACGACGGGGGCGCGTTTGCCCGCGACGAAGCCCTCGATCTCGTCGACGAGCTCGGGTGAGGTGAAGATGCCCCAGTAGTCGCCGCCGGCGATGCGCACGGCCCGCGCCGACGGAATGCTGGCGGCCACCCTCTGAGCGCCTTCCTCGGCAAGCGAGCCGCGGTGGAGCACGAGCGTCGGGACGCGCACTGCGGGCGCGACGTGCGTCAGATCGGTCTCGTAGAAAGCGCGGTTGAGCTCGTACGCCATCGTCGGGCTCGCACCGACGCGCATGTCGTTCGTCGCCCATTCGAGATTTTCTGGCCGCGCTGCAAACGCCGGTGCCGTGACACGAAGAAGCTGTTCGCAGTACTCCTTCGTCCCCCACCGGTCTCGCAGCTCGCGAAGCTCACGGCGCGCGTCTTCATCCGTTTCGGTTCTGACCCAGTCCGGTTGGAAGAGGACGAGCGCGATCATGCGCTCCGGGTACGTCGCCGCGTAGAGCATCGCCATCCCGCAGCCCTCGTGGCTCCCGAGGACGACCGCGCGCTCCGACGAGACCGCGTCCAGGACCGCACGCAGGTCCTCCATCCGGGTTTCCAGCGTCGGGAACTCTCGGCCGCTGTCCGAAAGGCCCGTGCCGCGCTTGTCGAACAGGATCAAGCGGAACGAGCGTGCGAGCCGTTCGTAAAAGCTCCGCCAGTGCGGCGATTCCCAGCCGTAGACGAGGTTCGAGACATAGTCCGGCACGTAGACGAGGTCGACGGGCCCGTCGCCGACGACCTGGTATGCAATCGCGGCGCCGGCGCTCCTCGCGTAGCGGATGTCAGCCATCTCTCCGAACCGCGTAGAGGCGCCATTCGCCCGGGACGCCCTTCAGCTCGTGTGTGCCGCGGTCCTCGAACTCGATGCCGGAGCCGGCCACGAGGTCCTTGACCGTTCCTGAGACGAGCACCTCCCCCGGTCCTGCCGCACCGGACACGCGGGCTCCGACGTTGACCGCCAGCCCCGCGATCTTCTCGCCCGCGCGCTCGCACTCGCCGGTGTGGATCCCGGCACGAACTTGGAGGCCGAGGTCGGAGACCCGCTCGGTGATCGCCCCGGCGCACGCGATCGCCCGCGCCGGCCCGTCGAACCTGGCGAAAAAGCCGTCGCCGGCCGTGTCGACCTCGACCCCGCGGTAGCGCTCGAGCTCGCGGCGGACGGCCTCGTCGTGGCGCTGCAGGAGGTCGCGCCAGGCGCGGTCTCCGAGCTCCGCCGCGCGCTCGGTCGAGCCGACGAGGTCCGTGAAGAGGACGGTCGCGAGGACGGTGTCCGGTATTCGCCGCTGCGCCTCTCCGGCGAGGAACGCCTCGATCGCCTCGATCGGGTGCTCGTTCTCGTGGATCGCGCCGCCTCGGCCCGGCACGGCGACGAACTCGGAGCTCGGAATCGCGTTGGCGACCGTCTCGCCGGCCTCCCGGACGAACTCCTTCGAGAGCACCAGCGTCGGGACGCGGATCGCCGGCACGACGTCCGTGATGTCGAGCTCGATCTGCATGCGGCGGACCTCGACCCAGGCCGCGGGGCTCGCAGTCAAGCGGTGGTGCCACACGAACCACCTCAGATACTCCGGTTCATCTGCCCACTGCGGGTTGATGTGACCCGCGAAGGCCTCGAGGAAGTCACGCCGGCCCCACTTCTCGCGCTCCGCACGCAGCTGCGCTAATGCCCGGTCGCGCTCTTCAGGAGAGGGGATGAATCGCCCCCAGGGGTTGTAGAGGATCAGCCGCTCGACGCGATCTGGGTAGGACGCCGCGAAGACGGCGCACGTCGCCGACTGCTCCGCGATACCGAGCAGCACGGCGCGTTCGCTGCCTGCGTGCTCCATGACCGCAGTGATGTCGTCCATTCGCGACTCGACGGTGAAGCCGCGCGGGCGGTCGGAGAGCCCGACGCCGCGCGGGTTGACCGTGAGCAGCCGGCGACCGGTCGCGAGGCGGCGGCCGAACGCGGCGAACCCCGGCGCGTGCCAGAGCGTGTAGATGTTCGCCATGAATGGGAGGAACACCATGTCCGGCGGCCCGTCTCCCAGCTCCTGGTAGGCAATCGAGAGCTCCCCGCTCTGGGCGTAGCTGACGTCGGGCACGTCCACGGGCGTATCCTCCCAATCGTGGCCGCAACAGCAACCGAACGGAAGCTCCTCGTCGGCGGCGAGTGGGTCGAGACGGGCGACTGGGTCGACGTGCGCTCGCCGTACTCGGGCGACGTGGTGGGACGCGTGGCGAAGGCCGGCGCCGATGAGGCGAAGCAGGCGGTCGACGCAGCCGAGAAGGCCATGGCCGAGCCGCTGCCGGCGCACAAGCGGGCCGAGATCCTCGTCCGTGTCGCGGGCTACCTCGGGAAGCGGCACGACGAGATTGCCCGGCTGATCTCGGACGAGGCGGGCAAGCCGATGAAGGCCGCCCGCGTCGAGGCCCAGCGCGCGATGTCCACGTACACGTTCGCGGCCGTCGAGGCCCGAAAGCTGGCCGGCGAGATGGTGCCGATGGACGCCGCCCAGGCCGGCGAGAGCAAGTTCGCGTTCACGCTTCGCGAGCCGATCGGCGTCGTCGGCGCTATCAGCCCGTTCAACTTCCCGCTCAACCTCGTCGCGCACAAGATTGCTCCCGCGCTGGCCGCCGGCTGCGCGGTCGTGCTCAAACCGGCGAGCCAGACGCCGCTCTCGGCGCTGCTCCTCGCCGAGCTCGAGACCGAGGCAGGGCTCCCCCCGGGGTGGCTGAACGTCCTCGTCGGGCCGGCGAGCGAGATCGGCGACGTCCTCGTCGAGGACGAGCGGGTGCGTGCGATCACGTTCACGGGCTCGAGCGAGGTCGGCTGGAAGCTCGCCGAGCGCGCGCCCCGCAAGCGTGTCAACCTCGAGCTCGGGAACTCGACGCCCGTGATCGTGCACGGCGACGCCGACCTCGACCTCGCCGCGGAGAAGCTCGCAGCCAACGCGTTCTCGTTTGCCGGCCAGAGCTGCATCTCCGTGCAGCGGATCTACGTGCAGAAGTGGGCGCATGACGAGTTCCTGGAGCGCTTCCTGCCGCGCGTCGAGAACCTCGTCGTCGGCGACCCGGCCGACGAGGAGACGGACGTCGGGCCCGTCGTCGACGAGGACGCCCGCACGCGCATCCTGGCCTGGATCGACGAGGCGCGTGAGCAGGGTGCGCGGCTGCTCACGGGCGGCACGCTCGACGGCGACCTGATCCAGCCGACGGTGATCGCCGACGCGACTCTCGACATGAAGGTGTGCCGCGAGGAGGTCTTCGGGCCGGTCTGCGTGGTCAACTCGTACGAGACGCTCGGCGAGGCGATCGCCGCCGCGAACGGGACGCGCTACGGCCTGCAGGCGGGCATTTTCGCCGGCAGCATCGACGCCGCCCTCCGAGCGGCGCAGGAGCTCCAGTTCGGCGGCGTCACGGTCAACGAGGCGCCGACCTTCCGCGCCGACCAGATGCCCTACGGCGGCGTCAAGGACTCCGGCAACACCCGCGAGGGCCCGGCCTACGCGGTGCGGGCGCTGACCGAAGAGCGCCTCGTCGTCATCGACGTGTGACGAGTTTGTAGAAACCCGGTCGCGGAAACGGACCTAGCGTGATCGGCGTCGCCATCGTCCTGATCGTCGGTGGAATCATCCTGCTCTTCCTCTTTCCGTGGGGTGGAATCGCAGCGGGCATAGTCGGGGTCATCCTCCTCGTCCTCTATTTCCTCGGCTTCGGCAAGCGCGCCGCCGAGGGCCGCCCGTAACGCGCTCATATAGACTCGCGCCGCTCCATGGCAGGATCCTCGCTGCTCGACCGTTTCCGCAAGCGGCCCGCGGAGGCGCCGCAGGAGAGCGCTGCGCAGGCGCCCCCGGCGCCGCAGAGACGCGTGCCGCCACCTGGGACGCTCCGCCGCGAGCGGCGCGCGCTCGTCCGTGCGCGCGAAGAGCGGATTCGGGATCTCGGCGGGCTCATGCTCGAGATGTACCGACGCGACCGTTTCCGCCAGGACCTGCTCGTCGAGCAGTGCCTCGAGGTCGTCTCGATCGAGGAGCGGCTCCGCGAGATCGACTCCTTGCTGGAGGTGTCGATCTCCGCGCGACGCTCCGGAGCCGGCGCGCGCTGCGAGTGCGGCGCCCCGATCGTCTGGGGCTCGCACTTCTGCGCGAATTGTGGACGGCCCGTCGGTGACGAGCCCGTCGTCGCCTGCTCGAATTGCGGCGCGGCGCTCCCGGCGGACGCGAAGTTCTGTGCCAGCTGCGGGACAGCCGCGCCGCGCGAGGCGCAGGGGTCAGACCGGGAAGCGGCCCAGGCGGCCGAAGCTCAGGAGGGCTAGCCCCGCGTGGGGATGCCTCCCGACGCCCCGGACGAGCGTCCCGCTCCACCTCCGCCAGCACCCGACGCAGATGCCGGGGACTGTCCGCGCTGCGGCACGCCGTACGACCCGGGCCAGGAGTACTGCCTCGAGTGCGGGCTCCGGCTGCCGGTCGCGCGGGGCGTCGTGCCGGTGCTCGCCGCCGCGTGGCGACGCCGCGTCCCCTGGTATCCGGGCGACTGGGTCTGGCCGGTTCTGCTGTTCCTCCTGATCGCGGCCCTCGGCGCGGCGGGGGCGATCCTCGCGACGCGCGGCGATAACGAGTCCGCCACGAGGACTCAGGTCGGCACGACCGAGCCGACACAGGGCACCGGCACCGTGCCCGGGGAGCCTCCGCCCGAGACCGGCACGACCGGCGAGCCGCCTCCGCCGACCGAGACGCAGCCGGTCGAGCCGCCGCCTCCCCCGCCGCCGAGCGGCCCCGTCGAGTGGCCGGCTGGACAGGCGGGCTGGACGGTCGTGCTGCTGTCGCTGCCCGAGAGCTCCGGACGGGGGCGTGCGCTCGCCCAGGCGCGGCAGGCGATCGGCGCCGGGCTGACGGACGTCGGCGTGCTCAACTCATCGGAGTTCTCGAGCCTGCACCCGGGCTACTTCGTCGTCTTCAGCGGGATCTACAACACGCTCGACGAGGCCCAGGCCGGGCTCGACACGGCGCGAGCGAGCTACCCGCAGGCGTACACGAGACAGATCGCGCAGTAGGAACTCCGGTGTCAGACACCGGCGAGGCGCCGTGCGTCTAGTGCGGGCCTAGACCACGTGTCTGACACCCGCGGAACGAATGTCACGCAGCGACGCGGGAGCGCTCGAGGTGCTGGTGCGACGGGCAGTAGTCGCGCTCGGGCAGCGGCGTCCGCTGGCAGGGCTTCCCCTTACGCGTTGTCGCATGGCAGCGCGGCACGCCGCCGTCGAAGGCGCCCGCCTCGATCTGCTCCTGGATGAACGCAACCGCGGCGCCAACGCCCTGGTCGACGGCCCAGGCAACCTGTGCCTGCGCCGTGATCGGGAAGTAGCGGCGGATGTCCTGGAAGAGCGCCCGTTCGGGCTTCGCGAAGTACTGCGGATCGCGCGCGAGCCGCTCCATCGTCTGCTCGCACGCCTCGAGCACCGCCCGACGGTACTCGACCTGCTCCTCCGGGCTCACGTACGGGTCGACGAGGTCTTTGATCGAGCGATAAATGGCTCGCGAGTACTGATACATGCAACTCTGGATCAGGACGGTTCGTTGATCCAGACCAAGTGTGCCGTTCACGTTGTTAATCCCCCGCAAAGCTCTGTTAACCGCGGATTAATCGTCCCGATGCCGCAGCATGAGGGGCGAGCATAACGGGTCCGAGGCGGTGTTACAAACTCCGCGCCTCTGTTTTCGACGAAGGCAACGACGATCCCGTCCTTCCCCCGCCTGTGGGCGATAGGCGAGAATGGCGCGGCGATGTCGCACGACACCGACAAGCTGATCCGTCAGCTCTCCCTCGTCGCGTTCCTGATGGCCGAGCGCAGGCCGCTGACGGCGCGGGACGTCAAGCAGAACGTCGAGGGCTACCAGGAGATGTCCGACGAGGCGTTTGCGCGCCGCTTCTACTCCGACCGCGCGGAGCTGCTCTCGCTCGGAGTGCCGCTCGACTCGCACCGCGACGAGTTCACAGGCGAGGAGCTGTACACGCTGCGCTCCGAGCGTTACTTCCTGCCGCCGCTCGAGCTGACCGACGACGAGCTCGCGGCACTCCAGACGTGCCTGTACCTGCTCGAAGGCCAGTTTGCGTACGCGGAGCCGCTCCGCCTCGCGCTGCAGAACCTCGCCCTCGGGCGGGGCCGGCCGGGGCTCGAGGAGGCGCCAACCGAGACCGCTCGTGCGGTCGAGCTGCACGACCCGGGCTACTCGCCGGAGCTGCCGGGCCGGCTCGCGAAGCTCGAGGGCGCGATCGCCAAGAACCGCACGGTGAAGTTCGAGTACCTGTCGATCTGGCGAGACGACCTGCGCGAGCGGACTGTGAATCCGTATTCGCTGCTCTTCGACCGCGGCCAGTGGTACGTGATCGGCCACGACACGGACGAGGACGACGTGCGCACGTTCCGCGTCTCGCGCATCCGCGGCGACATCCGGCTCGCCACGCGACGCGAGCGTGACTTCCGCCTGCCCGCGGAGTTCGACGCGAACGACTACCGGCTCGGGCCGCCGTGGCAGGTGGGGACGATCGAAGGCGAGGCGGAGATCGAGGTCGCCGGAGACACCGCCTGGTGGGTCGAGCGCGCGCTCGGCAAGTACGGGCGGATCGACGACGGGGTCTTCGTGACGAAGTACTCGAGCCTCGGGTTGCTCTCGTCGTGGATCCTGCGCCAGGACGGCCGGGCGGTGCCGCTCTCGCCGCCCGAGCTGCGCCGTCAGGTGCGCGCCGACCTGAAGCTCGTGCAGGAGCGCCACGAGGCCGAGCCGCCGAAGATCGCGGCGGAGGCAGAGCAGCCGCCGAGCGACCTCGAGGAGCGGCCTCCGAGCCCGGTCCCGCCCGAGCGCTTCGGCCTCTTGCAGGCGCTGCTCGCGTACCTGCTCGACCGCTGCGGTGAGGAAAGCAGCGCGGTCATTGCGGCCGCGGAGCTCGCCGAGCGGTTCCACATCCCGCTCGAGTCGCTCGAGGAGCACCTCCAGCTCCTGAACCTCGTCAACTTCGGCGGCGGCTGCTATGCGGTCTACGCCGAGCTGCGCGGCGACTCCGTGCACGTCGAGAAGGAGCTCTTCGGCGACACCTTCCGCTCCCCCCCTCGGCTGACGCCGCTCGAGGCCCGGGCGATTCGCTTCGCGCTCGAGTTCGTCGGCCCGATGGTCGCAGCCGACGCGCACACGCCGCTCGAGCGCGTGCGGCGGAAGCTCGAGGAGACGTTCGGGGAGTTCGACCTCTCGCAAACGGCGGAGCCTGCTCCCGACCACGCCGAGGAGCGCCTCGTCGGCACGCTCTCGCAGGGCATCAGGCAGCGGCGGCTCGTCGAGATCGAGTATCAGAAGGAGGGCGAGGAGCGGCTGCAGACGCGCGTCGTCGAGCCGTACGTCCTCGAGCGGCGCCTCCCGAACTGGTACGTGCACACATGGGACCTCGAGAAGGACGGGCAGCGCTCGTTCCGGCTCGACCGTATGCGCAGTGCGCGGATGCAGCGCGAGAAGTTCCAGCCGCGGCCGGAGTTCGAGCCCGAGGAGCTGACCGGCGCGCGGACGGCCAAGATCTGGTTCTCGAAGGAGATCGCGCGCTGGAAGGTCGAAGAGGGCGCGCGGCCGCTGAAGGACGGCACCGCGCTCGGCGAACGGGCCGTCGGCAGCCCGGAGTGGCTGGCCGGCGAGATCCTGGCCGCCCGCGGCGAGGCCGTCCTCGTCGAGCCCGAGGAGGAGCGCAAGCGCATCGCGAGGCGCGCCCGCGAGCTGGCGCGCGAGCTACGCGTCAGCCGCGTGCCCGCGAAGGCCTGAGATCGGAGCGGCTCTCTGCGTGATTGGTCGGATTTAGGCCGACTCGGTCAGGAGCAGACGGCAGCGACGCAGGAGCTCCGACAACGTGGCAGGACGAAGCGTTCCCAGCCGTCGGGCGATCCGTTCGTGCGACAGCGCGCGGAGCTGCTCGGGCATGGCGTAGCGTCGTTCGCGGAGGCCGCCCTCCGGAGGTTCGACCAGGAAATGGAGGGGGTTTGCGAAGTCCGTGCGAGTGAGCGGCAAGGCAAGCGAAAGACCGAGCGGCGATCTGTTGAGCTGGTCGACCGAGACGATCACGAACGGGCGAGCCTTGGCTTGCTCGCGCCCGCGAGTCGGATCGGGATCCGCCCACACGACGTTCCCTTGCCGCGGCTCGACGGCCATTCTTAGTACTCCGGAAGCGGAGGCTCGAAGCTCTCGAGCTCACCAGCCTCGGACCTGTACGCGGCGACTGCCGCCGGGTCGCGCGCGAGCCTTTGCCACCCCTCCTCGGCGTCGGCCAGCAGGGCGCGATCGTCCGCTTCCTCGACGAGCTCGGCGACAACCTCGCTCGCCCTCGCGCCACGTCGACGGGCCAGCGCGTTCAGGCGGTCCCGGGTCTCTGTCGTCACCCTGATCGTCGTCGTAGCCATGTAGACCTACAGTCTACACGCCACGCCGCTGAACGCCGGCGATCTACTCGACCGGCAGTGCAAGCGTGAAGACCGCCCCCTGCTGAGGCGCGGAGCGCACCTCGAGCGTGCCGCCGTGCGCTTCCGCGATCGAGCGCGCGATGAAGAGGCCGAGGCCGGTCCCCGGCTTCGCGTGGGCGCCGCTGACGCGGCCGAACTTCTCGAAGATCAGCCGCTGATGCTCTGTCGCGACGCCCGGCCCCCGGTCCCGTACCTCGACGTGGATGCGTCCGTTCTCCGCGAATGCCTCGACGTCGACCTGCTCGCCTGCGGGTGAGTACTTGACCGCGTTGTCGATCAGGTTCACGAGCACCTGGCGGAGCCGGTCGCGGTCGCCGCGCACTGGCGGCAGCGGTACTGGCACGTCCGCGCGGACGGCGACTTCGTCCTGGCCCCGCTCCGCCGCCGCGGCCGACTCCCGCACGAGCTCGCCGACGTCGATGTCGCTGAAGGAGTAGCTGAAGCTGCCCGACTCGATGCGCGACGTGTCGAGCACGTCGCCGACGAGGTCGGCGAGCCGCGCCGTCTCGTGGTCGATCAGCCCGAGGAACGACTCGCGCTGCTCGGGCGTCAGCTCGCGCCAGCGCTGGCGGAGCGTCTTCGCCGAGCCGATCACCGAGGCCATCGGGCTCCGCAGCTCGTGGGAGACGAGCGAGACGAAGTCCGCACGCAGCGCGGAGAGGCGCCGCAGCTCCTCGACCGTCGTCCGCTCCGACTCGTACGCGCGGATGTTCTGAACGGTCGAGCCCAGGAAGCGGCCGAGCAGCGAGACGAGCTCGATCTCTTCGTCCGTGAACGAGTGGGGCTCGAAGCGGACGACCGAGATCATCCCGATCGCGCGCGCGCCCACGAGCAGCGGCGCAACGATGCGGCACCGCAACCCGTGCTCGACGAACTGTTGCTCTTCCTCGTACTCGGCGTCCTGCATGTCCCGCCGGTAGACGGGCTGGGCCGACGCGAGGATCTCTTCGAGGACCGAGTCCACGACCGGTCGGCGAGTCCCAGGGGCGAACACCGAGTCGGCGCCGACGCCGACGGCGGCGATGACACGGGCCGACCCGTCCTCGGCCAGCACGATCGCGGTGCGGTCGTATGGCAGGAGCCCGCGCAGCTCGCGGTTGAAGGCCGCGAACGCCTCCTCGAGCTCGAGCGACGACCCGAGCGCCCGCGCGCAGCGTGATGCGGCATCGAGGACGTCAATTCTGCGCCCGAGCTGGTTCTGCAGCCGCTCCGCCTCGGCCACGCGTTCCTCGGCGAGCGCCGTTTCACGGCCAAGGCGGTTGACGAGCCAGCCGATGATCGCGCCCGTCAGTAGGTGCAGGCCGAACGGGAAGGCGACATGGTCGGACGTGAATGGCGGCGGCTCGAAGCGGTCGGCGCGCCACAGCTCCGTCGTGACCAGCACGGGCAGCTGCGCGAACGTCATGGAGACGCCGCCAATGAGGCCGTAGCGCAGCGCTGCCTCGACGACCGGGAAGAAGAGGAGCTGCCGGATCGGCGTGCCCGGCTCGAAGCTGTAGACGAACGCGTATGCCGAGACGATCAGCGTGTCGAACGCGAGCGCGGAGAGGCAGACCACCTTCTGTCGGCGCGGCGAGAAGTCGCGCCGGTCGAGGAAGAAGAAGCCGGTGGCGCCCGCTGCGAGCACGGCCGTGGTCAGCCAGCCGGCGAGCTCATAGCCGGCCGGGTAGTTCTCGCTGAAGAGGCCGACCTCGACCACCGCCCAGGGGACTGCGGCTACGCGCACCCACGAGATCCAGCGCTCGAGCTGCCAACGGCGCCGAAGCTCGATCATCTACGTGCCCTCGCGCTCGGCGATCTGTGCGAGCGCCCAGGTGGCGTGCTCGCGCAGCAGCGGGTCGTGGTGCTCGGCGTAGAGCTCGATCGCGTCACGATGTTTGGCGCTCCCTGTGTTCCCGAGCGCCACCAGCGCGTTTCGGCGCAGGTAGCGCGCGTCCTTGCGCGGGACGAAGAGCCTGTCGTAGCGGTCGACGAGCTCCTCGTCATGCGCGGCGAGCCAATCGACGAGCGAGACGTGCGGCTCGGCGCCCTCGGGCGGGGCCTGGCCCGCGCGGCGCTTCTCGATGCCCCGGTTCCAGGGGCAGACGTCCTGGCAGATGTCGCAGCCGTAGACCTGTGAGCCGAGCTCCGCACGGTAATCCTCGGGTATCGGCTCCGCGGCCTGCGTCCAGTAGGAAAGGCACTTCGTCGAGTCGAGCACACCGGGCTCGTCGAGCGCGCCCGTCGGGCACGCCTGGATGCAGAGGGTGCACGAGCCGCAGTCGAGCTCGAGGCGCGGCGTCGCCTCGACCTCGACGTCGGTGACGAGCGTGCCGAGGACGACCCATGAACCGTGCCGCCGCGTGATCAGCAGCGTGTTCTTGCCGTAGAAGCCGACGCCCGCGCGGGCGGCCGCCTCGCGGTCGACGTGGGCGTTGTCGTCGACGAGCACTTGGTACTGGCCGCCGAGCCTCCGGCCAAGCTCGTCCAGCTTCTCGCGCAGCTCGGCGTACGCGTCGAACCATGTGTACCGCGGCAGCCGGCCCTCCCCGGGCTCGAGCGGCGGTTCGTCCGTGTAGTAGCAGAGCGCGGCCGAGACAACGGTTTTCGCGCCCGGGAGCAGGCTCTCGGGGTGACACGAAACGTCCGGCCTGGCCATCGTGAAGCGCATATCGGCGAAGAGGCCGCGCGCGCGACGCTCGGCGATGTGCCGCTCGGTGTCCTCGTAGGCCTCGGCTGGGGCGGCGCCGATCACGTCGATGCCGAGCCCCTCCGCGAGAGCCTCGAGCTCGTGGGCGTTCACTGGCCCAATTGTGCCTAGGGCGTTTTCGGTTGACTACCAACGTGTCGACCGGTCAGTTCAGACGGACGACGCGCGGAGCGCGACGTCCTGGAGCCGGCGCCGCAAGCGGCGCCTAGGATCGCTCGACTTGAAGGCAATCCGTATCCACGAGGACGGCGGGCCCGAGGTGCTCCGCTACGAGGACGCGCCGGACCCGGAGCCGGGGGCGGACGACGTGCTCATCGAACTTCGGGCGGCCTCGCTGAACCACCTCGACATCTGGATCAGGCAAGGACGACCCTCGGTGCCGAAGCCGCGCATTCTCGGCGCCGACGGCGCGGGGGTCGTTGCAGGGTTCGGCGTCGACGTAGACGGCTTCGACCAGGGCCAGCAGGTCGTCATCAACCCCGGCATCGCGCTCGACCCGTACGGGAACGAGATCAAGGTCATCGGCGAGCACATGGACGGGACGCACGCGGAGCTGATCGCCGTCCCGAAGTCGAACGTCTACCCGATCCCGGACGGGATGAGCTTCGAGGAGGCCGCGGCCTTCCCGCTCGTCTACGAAACCGCCCACCGCATGCTCGTCACGCGTGCGGTGCTGCAGCCGGGTGAGTGGGTGCTCGTCTGGGGCGTCGGCGGCGGGGTCGCGACGGCAGCGAACGCGATCGCGCGGGCGCTCGGCGCGCGAACGATCGTCACCTCCGGCAGCGACGACAAGCTCGCCGCGGTCGAGGCCGACGCGAAGGTCAACCACGAGCGGGACGACGTCGTCGCGGCCGTCAAGGAAGCGACCGGCGGCGCCGGTGCCGACATCGTCGTCGAGCACGTCGGCGAGGCGACGTGGCAGCGCAGCCTGCAGGCCGCGCGCACAGCGGGCCGCGTCGCCGTCT
>DASQWH010000135.1:0-16806 GCA_035640335.1 Gaiellaceae bacterium
CGTCAGGCGCCGGCAGCCGCGCTCGACGAAGAGCCGCTCCGCGGGGGCGAGCGCCTCGGCGGCGGTCTTCCCGGGTGCGTAGGCGTCGAGGAAGGCGTGGAAGCCGTCGGTGTTGATGCGAACGCTGTCGCGGACCGACTCCAGCTCGGCGTCGCTCTTGACGGCGCGCGCCAGGTCGAACTGCTCGTCCCACGGCACGAGTTCCGCGGCGCTCTCGAGGGCGCGGTAGTCGCGGACGGTCATCACGTAGTCGAGGCCGTAGACGCCGACGCGCTTGCCACGCAGCTGCTCGGCGAGCCACTCGCCGGGCCGGTCGGCGAAGACCTGCTCCATCCACGCGTCGCCGTGCTCGCCGACGTACCGAGCCTCGCTGGGGAAGACGATCGCCGGGTCGCCCTCCCGCGGGAGCAGGACGTAGGCATAGCGGTGCACTATCGTGAAGCCGCTCAGGTACGTCACGGCTCCTTCGAAGCCCGTGTACTCGGAGCCGCTGACGACGGCCGCGTCGAGCCCGTCCCGCTCGAGCGCTGCGCGGACGTTTGCATTGCGCCTCTGAATCTCGGTGTCAGACACCGGCATGGCGCTCCTCCGCTGGAAATGGCACCCCGCCGGTGTCTGACACCGTCAGGCCTGCCACGACGCCTCCAGGCCCTTGATCAACGCCGTGATCGCCTCGTTCAGCGGCGTCGGCACGCCGTGCTCGCGACCGAAGCGGACGATGCCGCCGTTCAGGTAGTCGATCTCCGTCTGCCGCTGCGCCTCGACGTCCTGGAGCATCGACGCCTTGTGGTCGTACGCGACCTCGGGCTTCGCCGCGTGGTCGATCAGATGCTCGGGGTCGGCGTCGAGCTCGATGCCCTGGGCCGCACAGACCGCTTTCCCTTCGTCGACGAGCGCGCTCACGAGACGCCGCAGGTCGGGCCGCTCGCACACGCGGCCGTGCGACAGGCGCGTCAGCGCCCCGACCGGGTTCGTCGCCGCGTTGAAGATCACCTTGCGCCACTGCGGGCCGCGCGCGTCCGGCACCGCGTTGGTCGGCAGCCCCGCCCGAGTGCAGGCCTCGGCCAGTCGGACGACTTCCGCCATCGGTGCGGGGCTCGGCTCGAAGGGCCCGAGCGTCGTGTCCCCCTTGACGTCCCACTGGACGTGGCCGGGCGCGACGATCCGGCCGGCGGGAAACGTCGTGCCGCGGATGACCTTGTCGACGTGCTCGGCGATCACCTCCTCGTTCCCGACGCCGTTCTGCACGGTTGCGACGCAGGCGTCCTCGAGTGCGGCCGCGACCGCCGTCACCGCATCCGCGGTATGCATCGACTTCGTCGCCACGATCCCGAACTCGCACTGCGGAAGCTCGTCTGCGCTCGTCGTCGCGTGGACATGCCCGACGACGTCCCCGGCTCCGGAGAGCCGGAGGCCGTGCTCGTTGATCGCGGCGACGTGACTCGCGTCCAGATCGTACGCCCAGACTTCGACGTCGTCGACCTGGGCGAGGTTGGCGGCGAACAGGGACCCGACGGCGCCGCACCCGACGACGCAGACCCTCACGAGTAGGACGCCTCCCGTCCGCGCACGAGGGCGCAGAGCGCAGACTGGAGCGGGACTTCGACGCCCGCGACCTCCGCCTCGCGGACGAGCGCACCGTTGATCAGCTCGACCTCCGTCGGGCGGCGCGCCTCGACGTCCTCGAGCATCGACGGGTAGTGCGCGCTGCCCCGCTGCGTCGCGAGCACGTTCATCTCCCAGGGATCGTCGTGCAACTCGATCCCCCGTGCAGCGGCTACGCGCTTCCCTTCGGCGACGAGCTCGTGGACGAGCCTGCCGAGGCTCTCGGGGTCGGCGAAGTGGGCGTCGTGCGGGAGCCCGGTCAGAGCCGCGACGCCGTTCACAGTCGCGTTGAAGATCAGCTTCGACCACTGGGCCGGCCGCAGGTCGGGCAGCGCCTGCGCTTTCAGGCCGGCCTCGCCGAGCAGGCGCGCGATCTCCTCGACCGTCTCGAAAGGCGTCGACTCGTAGGGGCCGAGCCAGGTCTCGGTGTCGAGGATGTACTCGACGTGGGTGTCGGCGTGCTTCGTGCCGCTCATGAACGTCACCGCGGACACGAGCGGCCACGCTCCGTGGCGACGGACGATCTCCTCCGCGCCGAGGCCGTTCTGCGCCGTCATGACGGTCGCGCCGGGAAAGTGCCCGGCGAGTGCGGTAGCCGCCTGCTCGACGCCCGTCGCCTTCGTGCAAACGACGACGAGATCGGGCTCGGGGAGCGCGTTCGGGTCGGTCGCTGCGGTGACCGGCGCGACGAAGTCGTTGCGGCCCGAGACGCGCAGGCCTTGCGCGCCGAGCGCGCGCGCGTGCTCGGGCCGCCGGACGAGGCACGAGACCTCCGCAACCCGCGCGAGGTGGCCGGCGAAAAGGCTGCCGATCACGCCCGCGCCGACGACGCAGACTCGCTCGACCACGTTTCGAGCCTACGCTAAGGCGAGGCTTGCGGCGCCGACGTCAGGACGCGCGGTTCACCCGCGCGTCCGTCTGAACTGACCGGTCGACCCGGTCGAGCTCAATTCGAAAACACTTCTAGGCGTCTTTGAGCGAGTCCGCCTGCTTGCGCGCCCGCTCGGCCCGCTCTCGCGCCCGCTTCACCTTCGTGCGCAGCGCCTTCGCCGCGCGCTCGGCTTCTCGGAGCTCGCGCTCGGTGTCGGTGATCAGCTGCTCCTGGCGCACGAGCTCGCGCTCGAGCTCGTTCGCCTCGGCCTCGGCCTCCGCCGCCTTCTGCTCCGCTGCCCGCCGCCGCCGCCGAGCTCCGGCGCGGTCGGGTGCCGCCGCCCGCTTCGTGCCCCCTTGCCGCGGGGCCGGTCGCGCGCTCTCGAGCAGCGCCGAGAAGAGCTCGAAGCCGCCGGGCTCGTACTCGCGCGTGATCCGCCCCTGCGCGAGCTCCTCGCGGCCCCGCTCGTCCACGACGGCCGACCGCAGCATCGAGGCGACGCCCTCGAGAGTCGAGTCGGAAGCCGGATGCCCGTTTTTCTCGAGCAGCTCGCGCGCCGCGCCGAGCAGCCGCCGGATGACGGCACTCTCCTCCTGGCGGGCCTCGAGGAACCCCTCGTCGTCGGGCTGACCCTCCCGCAGCCGCTCGCCGGCCTTCAGCAGTCGGCGGACGTCGAGCTCGCGGTCGCGCGCGAGCTGGTTCACCGCCCACGCCGCGAGCGTCGGCTTGCGCAGCTTGCGGACTGCCTCGGCCGCGTCCTTCTTGCCGGCCTGCCTCAGGCCGCGCGCCTTCGCGTCGCGCGCCTTGACGAATTCCTCGGGTGGGAGCGCGTAGAGCTCGGTAGCGGCTTGCTCGACCTCGTCAGGCGGCCTTGCGGGCCGGGCGTCTGCGGCTGGTCGTTTTCCTCTTCGAGCGGCCACGGCTTCTCTTCGAAGTCTCCAGCGAGGCGCGCAACGCCTCCATCAGATCCGGGACCTCGGGCTCCTTCCGCTCGGGCGCGACCTCGACTTCCTTGCCGCGCTGTTTCGCCTTGACGACCTTCATCAAGGCCTCGGTGTAAGTGTCTTTGTACTTCTCGGGTCGGAAGCTACCCGAGAAGCGGTCGATGAGCTGCTCGGCCATCTCGCGCTCCTGCTTCGACACCGAGACCTTCTTCGGCTTGATTCCCTTCGCGGGCCGGATCTCGTCGGCGAAGTAGAGCTTCTCGAGCGTGAGGACGCCGTCGCGGATGCGGATGCAGCCGAGGTTCTCCCGGTCGCGCATGACGAACGTGCCGATTCCTGCCAGGCCGGAGTTGTCCATCGCCTTCGCGAGCAGGGCGTAGACCTTCTCGCCGCCCTCCTGCGGGCCGAGGTAGTACGTCTTCTCGAAGTAGATCGGGTCGATCTCCTCGTAGGGGACGAAGTCCGTGAGCTCGATCGTCCGGTAGCCCTCCACCTTCGCGGCCGCGAAGTCCTCGTCGCCGAGGTAGACGTACTTGCCCTTCGAGACCTCGAACGCCTTCGCGATCTCGTCGTCGGGGACGGGCTTGTCCTCCTTCTTGCAGTACTTCTCGTAGCCGATCGGGCTGTCGTCCTTCGTGTGCAGGTAGTTGAAGTGGAGCTTGTGCTCCTGGACGGCGCTGTACATGCGCACCGGCACGTTGACGAGCCCGAAGCTGATCGTGCCGGTCCAGAGTGCTCGTGGTGGGGCCATGTCGTGCCGTATACCCGCGCGATGGCGCCGCTACACGCGGGAAGCGCGCGAGCCCCCTGCTCGTCCTGTGGATATGAGGACCGAACGAGACGTTGTTGCGCACATGGGCGTCGTGCACGTGACCGAGCTTCGCGGCCGGCTCGCTCAGCTCGGCGAGGAGCTCGACCGGCTCGTGCTCTCGCCCGAGACCCGGATATTCGCGAAGGCGGCGCTCGCCGAGGCGCAGGCCGAGGCGTCCGCGCCGTCGCCGCACCCGAGCCGCATCGCGCGCAGCCTGGAGCGCGTGACGAAGGTCCTGGAGGACGCGGGCGCCCTCTCCGATTCGGGCACGCTGCTCGTGCGCTCACACCGGAGCGCGGTCTCCCTCGTCGGCCTCCTGGCCTACTAGTAGCTGAACGTCGCGGTCCCCGCGACGGTCGCGCTGTAGGTGATGCACCTGCCGAAGATGCGCAGCCGGTGGTGCGTCAGCACCGCCGAGAAGGATCCCGTGCCGTCCGCACTGTCGGTCGTGGCGACGTTCTCGAGCGCGCCGGCCACGCGGAATCGCTGGTTCGTGCAGTTCGCGCCCGGGTCGAGCGTCGTGATCGTGCCACCGTGATGCACGTACTTACCCGTCACGAAGTCGGCGTGGCCGCCCTTGCTGAGCGTTCCCATCTGGAACCAGCCGCCGTTGATGTAGGTCGGCTTCGAGCCCAGCGGGTCGTGCTCGACGCGCGTGTTCCAGAGGGCCGAGTCGCCGGCGTTGCCGTGTCCGATGCCGGCGAACGCGCCCACGGTCGACGTGAAGGCGTACTCGAAGCCGGTCACGGAGAACGTAGTCGAAGGCGGCGCGGCGGGCGCGGCCGCTGGGAGTACGAGCGTCGCCGCAGCCACTCCGGCGACGAAGAGCACACGGAGCGAGCGTCCCATCGGGACCCCCTTTCGTCGACTGGACTCGAGGATACCGCTCCGTTTACAAGGCGCAGAAGGCGTAGGCCGTCAGTGTCCAGCTCGCCGTGGTCGCGTCTGTCTCCCGGGCGAGCGTAGTCCACTGCGCGGTGCTGCTCGGGTAGGCCTCGCTGACCGCGACGTCGACCGCTCCGCCGCCCGTGGCCCGCGCTCCGCCGCCGATGACCTTCTTGCCGGCCGGGCAGTTGACGACGGCCGACTTCGGGCTCGACGAGTCGAGCACGGTCGCGACGGTCAGGACCTCGAGGCCCGCGACGCCGGCCGGCGCAGTCGGCGGCAGGACCGACGCCGGGAACTTCCGCGCGCTGTTCAGCGCCAGCAGGCGGCCGGCGCGCGGTGCCCGCGACGCATGGAGCCCGTCGACCTTGTCGGCGTTTCGCGCGAACCGCGGGATCGCGTTGCTCGCGGCCTCGCCGAGCGGCGTGAAGCTCGCGAGCGTGACCAGCAGTGCGGTCACGGACAGGGCAAGAGGCAGGCGTGCCTTCATCTCATTCTCCTTTGCGTAGTGCGGGCGGCTGCTGCGCCGTATTCGACACCAACGAGCGCTCGCCTGTCCTTACAGTCGTAAGCGGGCCCTCCCCCGAAGGCCCGCTGTACGACCGTGACTCGCGGCTCAGACTGCGGCGAGTCGACTTCTGCGGGTGTGCCGCCCGGCCAGAAGGAGACCGCTACCCAGCAGAATCATCAGCCCGAACGTGAAGACCGCTCCGATGCCGGCGTCGCTCCAGTCGAACCTCGACTCGTTGACGACGGCGACGCTGACCGGCTGCGGGAGATCGGGCCGCGCGCGCTCGTTGATCGGCGCATAGCCCCTCGGCTCGCTCTGCGGGACGGCGCGCTCGTTGATCGGCGCGTAGCCCCTGTGCTCGGTGACGGTCGGCGTGGAGACCGCGTGCAGGTCATCCGCGTACTTGCGGGTCGGCGGCGCCACCCTGACGTCATCCGCGTACTGCCTCGACTGCAAGACCTGGTATGTGTCGGGATCCATCGGGACGGCCTGCGCGGCCGGTGCAAAGACGGCTGCGACCGCGAGTGCAAGCCCGAGGCGCCTGACGATTCGGCGGGAACCCTTGACCTTCATGACTTCCTCCTTCTCCGTGTCCGCTGCCATGACCAGCACGCTAGGCCGCTCGGGAAGCAGTGTCGTTCGCGCTCGCGACACAAGAAGTGTCAAACTCGTTACACAGTGAAGTGGCAGCTGCTCGCCGAAGTGCCCGACGAGGCGCTCCGTGCCCTGCTCACGATCGCGCGCCGCCGCACCTTCTCGCGGAACGAAGTCGTCTTCCACGGCGGCGATCCCGCCGACTCGCTGCATCTGATCCGGACGGGCCGCTTCGCCGTTCGGATCGTCACCCCCGTCGGCGACGCGGCGATGCTGGCCGTACGGGGGCCGGGCGACGCGTTCGGCGAGCTGGCGCTCCTCGGCGGCGAATCGGTCCGGTCGGCCACGGTTGCCGCGCTCGAGGCCGGCGAGACGCACTCGGTCTACCGCGACGACTTCCAGCGGCTGCGGCGCGAGTTCCCGCGCGTGAACGACGTCCTGATCGGGATCCTCAGCGACCACCTTCGCCGCCTGTCGGAGCAGATGATCGAGGCGTACTACGTGCCGGCCGAACGCCGCGTGCTCCGGCGCGTGCGCGAGCTCGCCGAGCTCTATGGGCGCAGCTCGGAGGAGGTCGTCGTGCCGCTCACGCAGGAGGAGATCGCCGAGCTGGCCGGGACGTCACGCGCGACGGTCAACCGGGTGCTGCGCGAAGCCGAGCGCCGCGGCTCGATCGAGCTGCGGCGCGGGAAGACCGCGGTCGTCGACCTCGACGCGCTCTCGCGGCGCTGCTGACCCATCGGCTCACGTCTCGCTCAGCCTCACGCGGGCATGCAGACGCCGGAGCGGCGCCGGGGCCCACCAGTTCCAGCGTCCGAGCAGCTGCATCAACGACGGCACGAGCAGCACGCGAACGATGGAGGCGTCGATCAGCACCGCGGCCGCCGTTCCGAGCCCGATCTCCTTGGTGATGACGATCTCGGAGGTGAGGAAGGCGCCGAAAGCGACCGCGAACAGGAGCGCGGCCGAGGTCACGATGCGTCCGGTGCGCTCGAGGCCCATGGCGACGGCCTCCGAATCGGAGTAGCCGGCATCGCGGGCCTCCTTCATTCGCGCGAGCAGGAAGACGCCGTAGTCGGTCGAGAGGCCGAAGACGACGGCGAAGAGGAGGAGCAGCTGCGGAGCCTCGAGCCCGCCCTGGCTCGTATACCCAAGCAGTCCCTCGAGCCTGCCGTCCTGGAAGACGAGCACCAGCAGCCCGAGCATCGCGCCGAGGCCGAGCACGTTCATCAGCACCTGCGTGAGCGGGAGGATGATCGAGCCGGTCATCGCGAAGAGGACCGCCATCGTGATCGCCGCGACGATCGCGAATGCGAGCGGCACGTGGTCTCCGAGGCTGTCCTGCATGTCCACGTAATGAGCGGTGAAGCCCGTGACGAGCACGTTCCCGCCCAGGCCGCGTAGTGCGTGGACGAGCTCCTGGCTGTCCTGCGCAAGTGGGGGCGCGGTCGAGAAGACGTTGACGGCGTACAAGCCGTCGTCCAGGCGCCGCGGCTCGGCCACACCGCCCGTGCCCGGCTGCTTCGCCGCGGCAGACGCGACCCGCGCCGCTTCGTCGGCGCTGCCCGCGACGGCGAGCGTGACGGGCGTATCCCGGTAGGGCGGGAAGTCGGCTCGGAGCCGGTCGTCGACCTGCCGCGCGCTGGCGGACGTGGGGAGGACCTGGGCGTCGACGGAGGTGAACTGCACGCCTAGGAAGGGGAGGCCCAGCGCGATCAGCAGCCCAGCGGCAGCGGCTGCGGTGCGGCCTGGGAACCGCATGACGAGGTGGGCGAGGCGGTACCAGAAACCGCTCTGGGCCGCGTTTGCGTCGCGTTCGGCGCGGCGAGCGAGGAATCCGGGGGCGAGTGCGTTCACGCGGTGCCCGAGGAGCGTCAACACCGCAGGGAGCACCGTGAGCGCAATCGCGCCCGCGACCAACGCCACGAAGAAGCCTGCGATCCCCATCGAATAGAGGAAGCGCTGCGGAAAGACGAGCAGCGAGGCGAGCGCACCCGCCACCGTCAGCGCGCTGAAGAGCACGGTCCGGCCGGCGGTCGCCAGCGTGCGGCGCATCGCCTCGAGGCCGGGACCGGTGCGGGCGATCTCCTCGCGGTAGCGCGAGACGACGAAGAGGCTGTAGTCGATCGCGAGCCCGAGCCCCAGCCCGGTGGCGACGTTGAGCGCGAAGATCGAAATCGACGTCACCTCGGTGGCGACGCGCAGCAGCAGGAACGTGCCGACGATCGCCAGCGCCCCGACGAGCAGTGGCAGCAACGCGGCGACGAGGCTGCGGAAGAAGAGGAGCGAGAGCAGGAACAGCAGCGGAAACGCGTAGAGCTCGGCCTTCCGCAGGTCGCGCTCCACCTGCTTGTTGACCTGCCTCTCAGCGAGCGCGAGGCCGCCGACCTTCGCTCCAGGCTCGTCGGCGAGCGAGCCGGCGATGCGCTCGGCCGCGTCCTGGCGAGCGTGATCGTCGGTCGGCTCGAGCGCCACGGCGATGTAGGTCGAGCGTCCGTCACGCGAGACGAAGTCGCGCGAGCCGGTGCTGACGAAGCTCGAGACCGTGGCGACGTCCGGGTCGGCTGCGAGCTTCCGCGAGATCGCCTTGATTCGACCCCGGCCCTCGGCCGAGGCGACGTCGACGCCGTCCACGACGACGACGACGCCGGTCTCGCGGAAGCCTGCGCGCTCGAGCCGCTGGTCGGCGACGACGCTCTCGGTGCTCGGGTCGTCGGCTCCGAAGGGGTCGAGCCGCTCCGCGACCCCTGCGCCCAGCGCGCCGGCCACCGCAAAGACGACCACCGCCGTGATCACCAGTCGCTTTGCCCTGCGATTCAGCAACTGCGCCAGTCGTTCCATCGCTCTACCTCCATGGATTTTAGTTTCCAAAAGAAAGTATCTTTGAGATACCAGATGCGCTACCCTCATGTCAAGCGATGACGACGAGCTATGGACACTTCTGCCTCGCCGCACGAACCCTCGAGCGGGTCGGCGACCGCTGGTCGCTCCTGATCGTCCGCGACCTGCTCTCCGGCCCGCGTCGTTTCAGCGACCTCAAACGGCTGCTGACGACGGTGACTCCGAAGTGGCTCACGATCCGGCTTCGCCAGCTCGAAGCCGACGGCATCGTCGAGCGCCGTCAGGAGCCCGGCCGGCGCGAGGTCTGGTACGAGCTGACTGAGAAGGGGCGCGACCTCGCTCCCGTGCTCGAGGCGCTCATGGGCTGGGGCCTGAAGTACGCGCGGCACGCCGTTGCACCCGACGAGGCCGCCCATGCCGATCACCTCATGGCCGGAATCGTCGTCGCGCTCAACCAGCGGCCGCCCCGGTCGACGCGAAGCCGCACCTGGCGCTTCGAGTTCTCGGACCCGGCCAAATCGCTCGACCTGAGGTTCGACGGGAAACGGTGGTCACTGGACGGCTCGGGCCGACGCCCGGACCTCGTCGTCAAGACGACGGCGCGCGCACTCGCAGAGCTCGTCACGACACCGCTCCCAAAGCGCCGTCTGCCCTCGGAGGACATTCGCCTCGAAGGTGCGCCCGACCGCGTCGCGGAGCTAGTCGCGACGCTGGGAGCTAGGGCTGCACGTTCTGGTTGAGCCGGAAGACGTTCTCCGGATCCCAAGCCCGCTTGAGCTCGACGAGCCGCGCGTTCCTGGCGTCGCCGTAGACGCTTCGCGCCTCGCCCGCCTCTACTACGTCGTTGACGTAGCGACCGGTCATGGCGAACGGCGCCACGTCCGCGAGGGCGGCGCGGCCCCAGTCGCGGCAACGATCGTCGATTGCCGGGTCGTCCCAGAACGCCTCCGCTCCGATCCAAAACGCCGCATCTCGGCCCGTGAACGCCATCGCGTCGTCGGGCACCTCTGCGATCGCGCGCCCGTACGCCCAGAGCGAGAGGCCCGCTTCCGCGCCGGCCGGGGCGTTCGAGACGCGCTCGACGAGGAGATCGACGAGGTGGTCCGGCAGCGCGGGGAGGAAGGCGCTCTTCATGTAGAAGCGGTGCCCCCAGGCCATCGCCTCGTCGTTCATCTCCTGCACTGAGAGATACGTCTTGGGGGCGATCGAGTCGACGACTGGTGGTCCGAACTCACGCAGCTCGGCGAGGTCGTGCTCGGCCGCATCGCGCGGGCCTGAATACATCACGGACAGCGCAGCGATCGGCTTGCCCGCCAGCTCGGGCGTGGCGCCGTCGCCCGACGGGGCGAGGCCGAGCGCGAAGCCGGCGAACAGGTCGTCGGAGCCGTTCTCGGCGATCTCGCGAAAGAGCGCGGCGACTTCGTGGGCGCGATCGATCGGGTGGACGACGGAACCGGCGACGACCATTGGGTCGAGGGGGTGCAGCCGGAACTCGAAGGACGTGACGATGCCGAAGTTCGCGCCCGCGCCGCGGACGCCCCAGAACAGGTCCGCGTTTTCATCCGCGCTCGCATGAACGATCCGGCCGTCCGCTGTGACGAGCTCGACGGAGAGCAGGTTGTCGATCGTCAGTCCGTACTTCCGCTGCAGGCGGCCGACGCCGCCCCCGAGCGTCAGGCCCGCGACGCCGGTGTGCGAGACGACGCCGACCGGGCACACGAGACCGTGCTTCTGCGCTTCCGAGTCAAGCTCGGAGAGCAGGGCGCCACCGCCGGCCACGGCACGGCGCTGATCGGGATCGACGCGGACGCCGCGCATGCGCGAGAGGTCGATCACGATGCCGTCGTCGCAGGTCGACTGGCCGGAGACGCTGTGGCCGCCGCCGCGCACGGCGACCAAGAGATCCTGCTCGCGCGCGAAACGCAACGCGGAGACGACGTCGCCGGCGCGGATGGGGCGCACGACGAGCGCGGGGCGGCGATCGATCATGCCGTTCCAGACGACTCGCGCCGAGTCGTACTCGGGGTCGCCGGGGAGGACGACCTCGCCGGAGAACGTGTCGGTGAGTGCGGCCAGCGCGTGCACTTGAGGCGCAGACGCTATCCCGTCAAGCGCCCAGCGCGTGCTATAGACGCCCGATGGCCGCCGGCAGCAAGACGCGGGCCGCGATCGCGGCCCAGCCCGAGTGGCTTTTGGCGGTGCCGACGGACCGCGTGCTGCCCGAAGCGAGGCGCGCCGTCGTGCTGACGGGGTGCGGCACGTCCTACCACGCGGCCCGCTCCGTTCCCCCCGTAGACCACACGATCGACGGCGGCTACCGCCGGACGTGGGGGGAGCAGGCGCTCGAGTGCGTGCTGCGCCCGCCGCGCGCCGACCTCCTCGTCCTCGTCAGCCACGAGGGCGAGACCCGGCTCACGCTGGAAGCGGCGCGCGCTTTCGACGGCCCCAAGTGGCTCGTGACCGGCCGGGCGGAGAGCCCGATCGCAGAGCTCTGCGAGGACGTGATCGTCGCGACGCCCGAGCTCGAGCAGAGCTACTGCCACACGGCCAGCTACACGTGTGCGGTCGCCGCGCTCGGCGCTCTGTTCGGCGAGGACGTCTCCTGGCTCTCCGCGGCGGTGGCCGGCGAGCTGGCGGCCGAGGCCCTGCCGGTGTCGGAGCACGAGCGCTGGCTCGTCGCGGGTGCCGGCCGCGACTTCGCGACCGCGCAGGAGGCCGCGCTCAAGCTGCGCGAGGGTGCCCAGGTCGCGGCCGAGGCACACCACACGGAGCAGATCCTGCACGGGCACCTGGCTGCAGTGGACGAGAAGGTGCGCTGCTTCGTGCTGGAGGGCGAGGGCCGTGCCGCCGAGCGCGCGCACGGCCTCGTGGCGGCGCTCGGCGAGATCGGCTCCGAGACGACACTCGTCCCGACGCGCCACCCGGTCGTCGACATCGTTCGCTTCCAGCGCCTCACGGTCGACCTCGCCGACGCGCGCGGCGTCGACCCGGACCTGATCCGCCGCGACGACCCGCGCTGGCAGCGTGCGCGCGATTGCTACGAATAGGCCATGTCCGAGGCTCGCGTGCTCTCGTTCGTGGCGCTACCCGCACCCGAGCGCGCTAGCCCGGTGCGCGGGCGGCCGCGTCCGCTCCTCGCGTTAGAGCAGCGCGACCAGCTTGACGACGCCGACGCCGAGCACGTAGAGGCCGACCCACGCGGCGACGAGCTGCGGCCAGCGTCGCCACGCGAGCACGAGCGCCGCCGCAACGGCGGCGTCGTTCACGCGGATGATCCACAGGACGACGTCGGCGTCGATGATCGGGTGGACGTGCGCCCGTTCGACCAACGTCCGGAACTCGTCGGGGTTGATCCACGCGACGAGCGCGTTGGCGAGAAAGAGCATCGCGAGCCCGACGCGCAGGATGACAGTGCCGTCCGGCGCGGCGACGGCGGGGAATGGGCGCGCGCGTGCGGCGATCCGAGGTACCGGCCGCCCCCCGAGCGTGGCCATCTCGGTCTCTCCTTTCCGCGACTACTAGCTGCTACCGAGCCCTCTCCACGTGGTTCTACGTGAGTGGTGCTCGACCGGATTCGGCGTACGGAGCGCGCGCGCCTAGCGGCGCGGCTCGCAGAACGGATCCGAGCAGTGCGCGGCCTTGAGGTCGCTGTCGTCGTAGTAGCTGACGAGCGGCGATCCGTCGGCGCCGACAGCGATCGACGTGAGCCCACCGGCGAAGACGCTGGGATCGACCGTCGTGGTCGTCGCCGAGCTGCAGGCGGCGTCCTCGCAGTGCGTGACGTTCAGGCCAAGCGCGTCGCCCTGGACGAAACTGACCAGGCCGAGCCCGTCGGTGCCGGTCGTGATCGCCGCAGCCCTGACGAGGCTGACGCCGACGTAGGCGAAGGTCGCCGCCGAGCAGTCGAGATTCGAGCAGTGCGCGACGCCGAGGTTGCTGTCGATGTCGGCGACGGTCATCAGGCCGAGCCCGTCCCCACCGAGCGTGATCGAGCTGATCCGCTCCCAGAATCCGGGCAGCGAGTTCGCAGTTGTCGCCGTCGAGCACGCAACGTCGACGCAGTGGGCGACGTTAAGGCCGAAGTCGCCGTCCTCCGTTCGATCGACGTAGCTGATCAGACCGCGCCCGTCGCTGCCGAGCGTGATCGAAGGGTGCGGCCCGCCCTGGACGATGTCGATGGTCGCGATCGCTGCCGCGGAGCAGCGGAGGTTCGAACAGTGGGCGACCTTCAGCGCTCCGTTCGCCTCGTAGGCGATCAAGCCGCGTCCGTCTGCCCCCAACGTGATCGAGGAGGGGCCGCCGTCGGTGTCGATCGTCCTTCTCGTCGCCCGCGAGCACGGGACGTCCACACAGTGCGCGACCTTGAGGTCGCCGTTCGTGGCGTCGTAGTAGCTGATCAGGCCGAGCCCGTCGGCGCCGATCGCGATTGAGCTCCAGCGGCCGACGTCGCCTGCCGCGTCGATCGCCGCTTTCGTCGCTGACCTGCAGGCGACGTTCCGGCAGTGCGCGACCTTGAGGTCACTGTTCGCGTCGTCGTGGTAGGAGATCAGGGCGAGACCGTCGACGCCGATCGCGACGGACGTGCTGGCCTGGTCCTCCTGCGGGCCGAGGCGGTCGAGGACCGTGAGCGCGAAGCCGTCGGACTCCGGATTCTCCGCCGCCTGCGCCTTCGCGCTCGAGCCGAGCAGTCCGGCGAGCAGCGCGACGGCGACCGCAGCGACGGTTGCCAAGACGATCGGTCGAAGTGGGGGCCGCTCCACGAGCACTCGACGCTAACGCGAAAGACACTCGTTCTCAATAGGCCGAAGGACCTACTCGCCACAGTTGGAAAGCCTAGGAGGACGGGGCCGGCATCACCGCTCAGAGGTCGCCGACGGCGAAACCGCCCCGCGCTTGGAAGGGCGCAAGACATCGGCCAGCCGGCGCAGTGCACGCATGACGCGGATCCGAGCCGCGACCTCGGAGCAGCCGAGCATCGCCGCAACCTCGGGGTATGAGAGCTCGTCGACGACGCGCAGCTCGAGCGCCCGCCGCTGGTCGGCCGACAACGTCCCGAGCGCCGAGGCGAGATCGCCTCGCAGCGCGCCGGCCGAGACGCGCTCCTCGACGTCCTCGAAGTCGTGCTCGTACGACTGAAGCGGCATACCCAGTCGCCGCCTGGCCGTCTCTTCCACTCGCCCCTGCTCGTAGTAGCGTCGCACGAGGTTCTTCGCGATCCCGTAGAGCCACGGGGCGGCCGAGCCGTCGACCTCGTCGCGGAACCTCGCTGCGTGGAGCGCGACCTGCGCGAACAGCTCGGCCGTCAGCTCGGACGCTGCCGACTCGGCCACACGCCCGCGAAACCAGGCGTACATCGCCGCGCGGTGACGCAGGTAAAGCTCGCCGAGCGCGTCCGGGTCGCGGCGCGCGCGCCGCAGGAGCTCCGCGTCCGAAGCAGCCATCGCATCCGCATATACACCGGCGAACACGATTCGTTTCCGACCCCGGAAACGCGAATGGCCATCCGCTGCATATGCGAAATGAGGCCGCGACGAGGCCGATCGCGAAAGGAGCACGGAATGGGCGGCGCGCTGCAGGCAGATCTCGAACAGGCTTACGCCCGGCTTCTCCGCATGCGAAGCCGCCGACGGAAGGCCGTGAGAGCGAGTGTCGCCACGGCCGTCGCGGCGCTCGTCGTCGCTGGGGCTGCGGTCGGCGGCCGCGCGATCCTCGGCTGGCCCGCGCCGCCCCACGTGCAGGAAGACCTCGCCGCAGTCGACCGCGGAATGCCGGCCGACCTGCGCCTGAACCCCGACGCGCGGAACGCCCGTGCGGTCGCGACGACCGAGACGGCGACGCTCTACGCGGCCTCGCTCGAGGGCGGCGGCTACTGCAGCGAGCTCGTCACGGCGGGCACTCGCGGGCGCGGAGCGACGTGTACGACCGGCGCCGAGACGGCGGGACGGCCGATCGACCTCGTCGTTCCGTGGGACGAAGGGGCGTCCGCGGACGAGCCTGTCGTCATCGGTGGACGGGCGAATGCGGCGGCCACCGTGGCCCTCGAGGCGGCTTACGCGGACGGCTCGCATGACTCGATCGCCCTCGGCGACGACCGGTTCTTCGTCTTCGAGATCCCGGCAGCGCACGGCGAGACCGTCAGGCGCTCGGGCCTCGAAGTCCTCGCTCGAGACGCCGACGGTGCGGTCGTCGCCCGCGCGGCGGTGCCCGCCGACTGGGACGATCCGCCCCTCTCCGACGACGCCTCGCCGCTCTACGTGAGCACGCGCTCCGACGAGAGCGACTTGACGAAGGTCTACGGCATCGAGGGCCACGTCGGCGCGCCCGGAGCGGCGACGCTGGAGCTCGTGTACGACGACGGCACTCGAATCGCGATCGCGGTCCAGCCGGACGGGAACTACGCGTACACCGTCCCGAGCGACCGTGTCGACGACTTCACGCGACCGCAGGCGCTGGTCGCTCGCGACCCGGACGGTGGGGTCGTGGCGTCGGCGAAGGTTGCCGCGGTGGCCTACTGGCGGGGCGCGCAGCGCGCCGGCCCGCGGTAGCGGCTAAAGGAAAGCCGTCCCGGCGCGCTCTCTAGGTTGTGGGCGCAGAGCTGCACGAGATCGAGACGCTCTATCGCGAGAGCTATCTGCGGTACCGCAACGCCCTCGCGACCGTCACGGGAAGCTACGACTCAGCGCGCGACGCCGTCCAGCACGCCTTCGCGCAAGCGGTGTCCGAGCGCGCACGCTTTCGACGGGACGGCTCGCTAGCGGCGTGGGTGTGGAAGATCGCGCTTCGACAAGCGCTGCGGCTGAGAAATGACTTTGCGTATGCCGAGCTGAACGGCTCGCTCGACCCGATCCTGGTCGAGCCGGCGCGCGACTATGCGCTTGCCGAGGCGATGAGAGCGCTTTCGCCGCGGCGCCGCCTCGTTGTCTTCTTGCGCTACTTCGCCGATCTCTCTTACGCGGAGATCGCCGAGGTGCTCGGAGTGAGCGAGGGAACTGTCGCCGCTTCGCTGACTCAGGCCCGCGCGGCACTGCGAGAGCGACTGACGGAAGGAGCGATCAGTGGTCACTGACGAACTGGCCGAGCGATTTTCGGCTCTGGCGCATCCGCCTGACGATTCCGACTGGCTCGAGGTTCGGCGCCTCGCACGCCCTCGGCGCGCTAGCCGGCGCCGGTTCGCCCTCGTCGCAGCTGCCGTCGCCGCGACCGCCGCGGTTGCGGCCCCCGCTCTCGCCCTCCGGGGCGCGCTCGTGAGCTGGTTCGACAGCACGCCCGCGCCGCCGGAGGTTCAGGAGTCGTTCGCGAGTCTCGAAGAAGGCGCTTCGCGTGGATTCGCGCCGGGCGTCATTGCGGGCGAAACGCGCAAGATCGTTCTGCCGACTGGGGTCACCCTGTGGGTCGCGCCAACGCAAGATGGCGGCTTCTGTGTCTCGGTCGAAGGCGGCGGCGGGAACTGCGACGCGCAGCGGAGCCTCGACTTCTGGCCGAGGTTGTCAATCGCGGGCGACATTACGCCGGAGGGCGCGGTCCGCCAAGGTCCCGTACTGATCGACGGCTCGACGACGATCGACGACGCGGACACGCTAGAGATCGTCTTCGAGGACGGCAAATCCGTCACGGTGCCCGTTGTCTGGGTCTCCGAGCCGATCGATGCGGGCTTCTACGGCTATGAAGTCCCGCGCGAGCAGTGGGCGGTCGGCCACCGGCCGACGCTCGTCATCCTCCGCGACGCGGAGGGTCGCGAGCTTCG
>DASQWH010000136.1:0-2142 GCA_035640335.1 Gaiellaceae bacterium
GCGGCCGCGCGATGACGAGCTGCCGCGCCTTCGCGTCGACGAACGCCTCGTAGGTCGCGATGTCAGCCGTCTCCGCAGCGCTCGCCGTCCGGCGCAGGAACGTGCCGATGACGAGCATCTTCAGATTGAGATGGAGGCAGAGAAGATCCACGTAGACGCAGACCGGCGGGATCGCGCAGAGGACGAGATCGGCATGCCTGAGATCGTCGGAGCCCGCGAAGCCGAGCCCCGCGGCACCGAGCGCGCCCGCCAGAGCAAGCTTCCACTTGAGCAGGTCCGACCGGACACTCTCGGACTGGAGAATCTCGTCACGAAGCACCTGCATGGGCTTCGCTGCAACCCTCCGCTAGCCCGCTCGGAGCGGTAGCGGCGCCTGGATCGCGCGGCGAAAGGCATCGACCGCGAGATCCGTCTCCTCGTCGCCCGTCTGCCAGTTCGAGACGGAGACGCGGATCGCCTTGCGGCCGGCCCAGGTCGTGCCGCTCAACCAGACCAGGCTCTCGGCCTGGACAGCCGCAAGAGCGCCAGCGGTCCGCGCGTCGTCCTCGAACCGGAAGAGCACCTGGTTGAGGACGACGTCGTTCAGCACCTCGGCGCCGGGAAGCTCGGCGATCCCGTCTGCAAAGCGCCGCGCCTGCGCGCAGCAGCGCTCGACGAGCTCGACGACGCCGGCACGCCCGAGCGATCGCAGCGCCGCGTAGACCGCGAACCCGCGGGCGCGGCGCGAGAACTCCGGCACCCAGTCCATCTGGTCGCGGACGCGCCGCTCGCCCTCGTCCTGGATCAGGTACTCCGCCTGCACGCCCATCGCTCTGCGGTGCGACTCCGGGTGCGCGCAGAGCACGATGCCCGAGTCGTAGGGGACGTTGAGCCACTTGTGCGCGTCGGTCGTCCACGAGTCGGCGCGCTCGATCCCCGCGACGAGGTGACGGAGCTCGGACGAGACGGCCGCCCAGATCCCGAAGGCGCCGTCGACGTGAAGCCAGGCGCCGGCATCCCGGCAGAGATCCGCAATCTCCTCGAGCGGATCGAACGCTCCGGTGTTCACCTCGCCCGCCTGTGCGCAGACGATCGCGGGGCCGCCGCCGTCGCGGATCGCCCGCGCGAGCGCGTCGGCGCGCATCCGACCCTCCTCGTCCGCCTCGATCACGGTCGGCGCGCCCAGGCCGAGGAGGCGCAGTGCGCGGTCGAGCGTGATGTGCCGCTTCGCGCCCGCCAGTACGCGCACCTGTGGCGCGCCCTGTAGCCCGGCCTGGCCCACGTCCCAGCCGACCTCGTCGAGCACGTGGAAGCGCGCGGCGGCGAGTCCCGTCACGTGCGCCATTTGCGTGCCGGTGACGAAGCCGATCGAAGCGTCGTCCGGCAGGCCGAGCAGATCGAGGATCCATTCGCGCGTCACCTGTTCGACGACCGAGGCGGACGGCCCGCCCACGTACAGGCCGGCGTTCTGATCCCAGATCGTCGTCAGCCAGTCCGCGGCGATCGCCGCCGGCAGGGCGCCGCCGATGACGAAGCCGAAGTAGCGGCCCGTGCCGAGCGCGACCACTCCGGGCTCGGCGGCTGCCGCGAGGTCCGTGACGACCTCACGCGGGTCGACCGGCTGCTCCGGGAGCGGGCCGCCGAGGGCGGCTCGCAGCTCTTCCGGAGTGACGTCCGGGAAGACGCGGCGCTCGCCGAGGGACTCGAGGTAGCCGGCCGCGATCGAGGCCGTCTCTGCGAGCAGCGCACGCACGTCGTCCACGAATCGACTCTACTAGCCGCATGGCGACCGGCGAGACGGTGGTCATGGCCGAGGGCAGGCGCATGATGCGCGTCTCGCGTCAACTCGCTCCCGAGCAGTTCGAGGCGCTGCTGACGGAGTTCCAGACGCTCCTGCGCGAGCTGTTCGAGCGGGCAGGCGGCCGAGAGGTGGAGGTCTCGGGGGACACCGTCACGTTCGCGTTCCCTTCTGCGCGCGACGCCGCGCCGGCCGCGGTCGAGGCGCAGCGCGCAGTCGCTGCTCACGCCTGGCCACGCGGCCTGGCGATCGCGATCAGCGTCGGCCTCGACCTCCATCCGCGCGGCTGCGCCGACCTCTGCGACACGGCCGAGGCGGGCCAGGTCTTCCTCTCGCCGGCCGTGGCGGGCCGGCTCGAGCGCGAG
>DASQWH010000137.1:0-17597 GCA_035640335.1 Gaiellaceae bacterium
GACACCCCAGCGCCGGACCGCGCTCGTCTCGGTCGTCGCGGCCTGCGTGCTGATCGCGCTCAAGCTCGGCACCGGGCTGGCGACTGGCAGCCTGGGGCTGATCTCCGAGGCGGTGCACTCGGGGACGGACCTCGTCGCCGCGCTGCTCACCCTCTTCGCCGTCGGCGTCGCCGTCCGGCCCGCCGACCGCGCGCACGCGTACGGGCACGGAAAGGCCGAGCACCTCGCGGCGCTCGCGGAGGGGGGCGTGCTCGTCCTCGCCAGCCTTTTCGTCGCTTACCGCGCCCTCGCCCGGTTGACGGGGTTCGCCGAGTCCGAGGTCGATCCGGCCTGGTACGCCTTCGTCGTCGTCCTGATCGTGATCGCGGTCGACGCCAGTCGTACGGCCGTGTCGCTACGTGCGGCGAGGCGCTACCAGAGCCCGGCGCTACAGGCGAACGCGCTCCACTTCGGCAGCGACCTCGTCGGCTCGGCCGCCGTGCTCGTCGGCCTACTCGTCGCCCGCGCCGGCTACCCACAGGCCGACTCGCTGGCCGCGCTCTTCGTCGCCGTGCTCGTCCTCATCGCGGCCGGCCGGCTGATGCGCCGCAACGTCGATGTGCTCATGGACCGGATGCCCGTCGAGGCGGAGCGCGCCGCGCGGCGTGCGATCGACACTCTCGACCCCGCGGTGCAGCTACGGCGCCTCCGCATGCGCCAGGCCGCGGGACGGCACTTCGCCGACGTCGTTATCGGCGTCTCGGCGGACGCGGCCGTCGGCCAGGCTCACGCGGCCGCGGATGCCGTCGAGGCCGCGGTCCACGACGCCGTGCCGGGCAGTGACGTCGTCGTGCACGTCGAGCCGGTCGACGAAGCTGAGCTCCGCGAGCGCGTGCATGCCGCCGCGCTCAGTGTGCCCCGCGTGCGCGAGGTGCACAACCTGCGCCTGCTCAACGTCGACGGCGGCCTGCAGGTGGCGCTCCACCTCAAGCTACCCGGCGAGTTGTCGCTCGAGGAGGCGCACGCGGTTGCCTCGAGCGTCGAGCAGGCGATCTCGGCCGCCGTGCCCGAGGTCGACTCCGTCCAGACGCACCTCGAGCCGCTGCGAGAGCCCGGCGCGGGAACGGCTCCCGCGGCCGCAGACGTCCAGGCGGACACGGAGGCGGTGCGGCGGGTCGTCCGCGAGGAGACGGGCACGGAGCCCCGCGAGCTGCGCTTCCTCGAGACCGACGACGGGCTCGTCGTCTTCCTCACGCTCGGGCTCGACCCGGACAGCCGCCTTGCCGACGTGCACGAGCGTGCGAGCGAGATCGAGGAGCGAATCAGGCGCGCGTGCGGCGGAGTGGCCGACGTTATCGTCCACACGGAGCCTTGAAGCTCTGCATGTTCTCTCCGAAGGGCGCGAATCTCTGGCGCGGGTGGCCGGGGAGGATCGACGGCGACCGCGTGGTCCAGCTCGCAGCACAGACGCTCCAGTCGTTCTTCACCGGAGGCGGCCAGGCCCGAGAGCACGCGGAGTACGCGCTCGAGGACGTCGACCTGCGCCCGCCGGTGATCCAGCCGCCGGCGGTGCGCGACTTCTACGCGTTCGAGCGGCACGTCAAGACGGCGCGCGCGCTGCGCGGGCTCGAGATGGTGCCGGAGTGGTACGAGATCCCGGCCTTCTACTTCTCGAACCCGGCTGCCATCTTCGGGCCCGAGGACGAGATCCCGTACCCGGAGGGGACGCAGGAGCTCGATTACGAGCTCGAGGCCGCGGCGGTGATCGGCGCGGACGGCCAGATCGGCGGCTTCACGGTCATGAACGACTGGTCCGCGCGCGACCTGCAGCGGCCCGAGATGAAGGTCGGCCTCGGCCCGGCGAAGGGGAAGGATTTCGCGACGAGCCTCGGCCCGGTAGTCGTCACGCCCGACGAGCTCGGCGATCTCCGGCTCGAGATGACCGCACGCGTGAACGGCGAGGAGCGCTCACGCGGGAGCATGGGCGACATGTACCACTCGTGGGACGCGATCGTCGAGCACGCGGCGCGGAACACGAGGCTGCGCCCGGGCGACGTGCTCGGGTCCGGGACCGTCGGTACCGGCTGCATCCTCGAGCTCGGCGACGGACGGTGGCTGCAGCCGGGCGACGTGGTCGAGCTAGAGGTGGAGGGAATCGGCGTGCTGCGCAACCGCGTCGCCGCGCCGGCGAGCGACTGAGGTCTAGTCCGGGTTCTGTGGGCCCGACAGTCCGTAGGGCCACTCGTAGAGGACGGACGGCACCGGGGCCGTCTCGTTCGTGTTCTGCTCGGCTGCGCCCGAGCCCGACAACGCCGACGACAGGCCGCTCGGACTGACGCCGCTCCGCCGCGTGACCCGCACGGTGTAGCCGCCGCTCGCCGTCTGGCCGAGGACCTCCAGCGAGAAGCCCGCGGACGGGTTGTCGTAGTACGCGACCTCGCCGGCGCCCTTGTCGAACGGCGCCTCGTACAGCGGGCCGCAGCGGTTGAGCAGCTCCGAGCTCGTGTCGCGCTGCGCCGCGCGCACACGGATCGGGCCCTCGCCGCTCTTGACCGTGCCGTCGACGGAGTAGACGAGGACCCCGTCCTCGCAGAGGCGGCTGTCCTCGCCGACCCGTTTGCGGGCCTCGATCACGAACGCGGACGAGGAACCGGTCGGGACGACGATGCCCTTCAAGCCGCCGGGCCGAGCGGCGGGCGTCAGCGTCGCCGTCAGCTCGCCCGGGCCGTTCAGGCACGTGAGCTCGGACGGGTGCAGCCAGCCGAGCTTCCACTTGTGCCACGCCAGCAGATGCGAGCCGGGGAGGTTCCAGCTCATCATGTCCCAGCCTCCGGCGAAGCGGAACAGCGTCCAGTAGGTCGGGTTCGGGACGTCGTACAGGTCGGGCAGCCCGAGGATGTGGCCCGTCTCGTGGACGAGCACGAACGAGCCGTACGCCGGCGGCGAGACGTCGCGGACGTCTTCGCCGAAGGTGGCGCCGTAGCGAAGCTCCGTGCCGTCGACCTGGACGCCGCTGCCCGCGAACGCGTGGAAGGCGGGTGACCGCTGGAGGGCCGAGCCGCGGGACGCGACGACGTAGACGATCGAGTAGGACGAGAAGTCGACGTCGCGGTCGGCCGCCGCCACCGCATCGGCGATGTAGCTCTTCTGCTCGACGAAGCTGACGCCGTCGCCGAGCCCGTATCCGCGCGAGCCGCTCGGCATCCGGTACCAGCGGTGCACGGCCGTCACGTCGAGCGTCGCCCGGCCGGACGAGACCTCCTTGAACCAGGCCGCCGCAGGCTTGACGAGGCGGTCGTAGAGATGGACGGTCGATTCGGACGCGGGGCGGTCGCGGAAGTCGACGAAGAGCATCACGGCCCGGAGCGTCCCGAGCGGCTTCAGCGACAACGCGGAGTTGAAGGTGGCCTCGTTCATCTCCGCGCCGGAGACACCGAACATGTGCGGCGCGCACGCTTCGGGCCGCTCCGCTGGATCGTCTCCGGTGAGTGCCGCACCCGAGTCGCTCGAGCACTCGGCGGACGCGGCGCGAAGGGTCGCGATTCGGTTGTTCTGCCGCTGGACGTACCGTTGGCGCAGGCGCCTGCTCGCATGGCTACGGAAGAACGCCTTCCTGCGCGCCATCATCGTCTCGCGGAAGATCCGGAGCTCCCGGGTCCGCCGTTCCCTGACCTCGGCGGTGCAGGCGGTGGAGGCCGAATCGGCGGCGACGGCCGCGGGAGAAGAGAAGCACGCGGTCAGCACGGCAAAAGCCGTGCAGACGAACAGCGCCGCAGTGGAGGGCCGGGCCGCGAGCATCTCCAACGGCCCCAATCGGCAGCAGCACGCCGGAGGTGGACACTCGCCCGAGTGTCGCTCGGAGGCGGTACTCCCTTTCAGTGAGCCCGCGGCGCGCCGTTATCCTTGCGCCATGCCGACCTATCAGCGGCGCGGTGAGGTCCCTCGCAAGCGCCACATCCAGTTTCGGGACAACGGCAACCTCCTCACCGAGGAGGTGATGGGCCTCGAGGGGTTCTCGGGAAACGAGTCGATCCTGTACCACCTCATCTCGCCGTGCCGCGTCAAGGAGCTCGGCGATTTCGAGCCGATCGAGCGCGAGGAGTGGGTGCCCGAGGCGCACGCGCACCGGCACATGAAGACCGCGGGCGTCGAGGCGGACGGAGATGCGGTCTCCGGGCGCCGGCTGCTGATGTGGAACGACGACGTCGAGATCTCGCTCTGCCGGCCGGCCGAAGCGATGGAGAGCTTCTACCGTAACGGCGAAGGCGACGAGGTCATCTTCGTCCACGAGGGTTCTGGGACGCTCGAGACGATCTTCGGCGACCTGCCGTACCGCGACGGCGATTACATCGTCGTCCCCCGCGGCACGACGTACCGGTTCGTGCCGGACGGGGCGCAGCGCTACGTCGTCTTCGAATCACCCGGCCTGATCGAGATTCCGCGCCGCTACCGGAACGAGTACGGCCAGCTGCTCGAGCACGCGCCGTACTACCACCGCGACATCCATCCGCCCACCGAGCTGCGCACACTGCGCGACCGCGGCGAGTATCGCGTGAAGGTGCGCATCCGTGACGGCTACCAAACGTACGTCGTCGACTATCACCCGTTCGACGTCGTCGGCTGGGACGGCTACGTCTACCCGTGGACGTTCAACATCAACGACTTCGAGCCGATCACGGGCCGGATCCACATGCCGCCGCCCTCGCACCAGACGTTCGCCGGCCGGAACTTCGTCATCTGCTCGTTCTGCCCGCGCAAGCTCGACTTCGACCCCCTCGCGGTGCCAATCCCGTACCACCACTCGAACCTGAACTCGGAGGAGATGATCTATTACGTGGACGGGCAGTTCTCGTCCCGGAAAGGGATCGAGATCGGGTCGATCACGCTCCATCCGTCGGGCATCCCGCATGGGCCGCAGCCGGGCCTCGCGGAGAAGTCGCTCGGCGCGACCGAGACGCACGAGCTCGCGGTCATGTGCGACACGTTCCATCCGCTCCGGCTCTCGAAGCTCGCGAAGGAGCTGGACGACGGGGCCTATGCGTACTCGTGGTACGAGGAGCCGGGGGAGACGCACACGTACGACCAGGACCCGGCGGGGGCTACGTCACACCTCTAGCCGCGGCTGGGGCTGCTGCGCCGCCTTTCTTATGGCGCAGCCCACCTCCTCCCCGTCGCGATCGTACTGAGGAAAACGGCACGTATGGGTGACAGCTTCAGAACGAAAACGAACGGCTCGCGACGTCGTTCGATCGTGATCGACTTCGACGGGACAGTCACCGAGCACGACCTGCTCGACAAGATCGCGCTCGACTTCGGCGACCCAGCCGTGTACCAGGAGGTCGAGGACGGCCTCGACGCCGGCACGATGCCGTTGCGCGAGGTGATCATGCGCGAGTTCGAGCCCGTCACGGCGCCGCTCGAGGACGTCGTAGCCTGGGTGCTCGACCACGCCAGCGTCCGGGCCGGGTTCCGCGAGCTCGTCGAGGGGGCGCAGGCCGCCGGCTGGGAGGTGCACGTCGTCTCGAGCGGGTTCCACGAGCTGATCGAGCCCGTTCTCGAGCGCGAGGGCGTCGACGTCCAGCTGCACGCCAACCGCGTGGACGCGAGCCCCGCGGGCTGGCGCGTCGACTGGCGCTATCCCGACGACTGCGATCACTGCGGCGAGTCGTGCAAGCGGAAGCTCCTGCCTGACGGCTACGTCGTCTACGTCGGCGACGGCTACTCCGACCGCTGCGCCGCGCTCGCCGCCGATCGCGTTTTCGCGACGCGCGGCCTTGCGCGTTACCTGTCCGAGCAGGGCACCCCTTACGAGCCGTTCTCGGACTTTCAGGATCTGTCCGCGGCGCTCGCCGCCGACATCGCCGCGCCTTCTTCGTAGCCCACGGGACCGCCGCTAGGCTCGCAGCCGTGGGAATCCTCGAGCTGCCGGAGCCGTATGACTTCGAGCTCTCGACGGCGCGCTACCGCGCGTTCGGGCCGGACCTGGCGAACCTCTGGCACGGGGACGGCCTGCACCGAGTCGTCGACGGGCGTGAAGTGCGGATCGAGGCCGTCGACAACGGCGTCGAGGTCGACCCGCTCGACGCCGCGACTGAGCCGGTCGTGAGCAAGCTGCTCGGCGCCCAGTTCGACCTGGACGAGTTCGCCGCGTTCGCCCAGACCGACGCGATCCTTGCACCGCTTGCCGCCGACTTGCGCGGGCTGCGGCCGCCGCTCGCCGTCGACCCGTTCGAGAGCCTGGTCACGTCGATCACAGCGCAGCAGGTGTCGCTGCGCGCCGCGTTCGCGATCCGAAACCGGCTGATCGAGCGGTTCGGCGTCCGGGCCGAGCACGCGTACTCCTTTCCGACGCGCGAGCGCCTGGCCATCGCCGATCCGGACGAGCTCGCCGCGCTGGGCTTCTCGCGCCGCAAGGCGGAGTACGTCGTCGGGCTCGCGCGCAGCGATCTCGACCTACACGCGCTCGCGCTGCTCGCGGACGACGAGGTGAAGGCGGCGCTCGTCGCGCTGCCCGGGATCGGCGAGTGGACGGCAGACTGGTTCCTCGCGCGCCACCTCGCACGACCGCGCACGTGGCCGGCCGGCGACCTCGGCCTGCGCAAGGCCGCGTCGCGCTTCTATGGTGACGGGCGTGACCTGTCGACCGACGAGGTGCGCGCTCTGGCCGCCCGCTTCGAGCCGTTTCAGAACCTGACGGCCCACTACCTCCTCGCGGGCCTGCTGTTGGCGGTCGCCGCATGACCGTTCGCGAGGCGACCGAGGCCGACGCCGCGACCGTCCGCGAGCTCGTCGAGGCCTACCAGGACGAGTTCTGGGAGCGGCCGTATCCCGCCCCGCCCGTTCCGGACTCCTGGGTGCGCGAGGGGCGGATCCTGCTCGCGGAGCGCGACGGCGCGGTCGAGGGGATGGCCAAAGGGGAGCTGCGCCACGGGGGCGGCCACGTCAGTCTCGTCTACCTGCGCCCGGAGGCGCGGAGGCAGGGACTCGGCAAGGAGCTGCTGCGCGCGCTCGTCCCGTTCTTCCGGGAGGCGGGCGTCGAGCAGGTCACGCTCGGCGTCGACCTCTCGAACGAGCAGGCGCTCGCGGTGTGGCGCCGGCTCGGCTTCGTCGAGATCCAGCGCATCCTCAGCGCCGACCTCGCCGCGCTGGAGTCCCGGCTCGCGCAGGGCGGCGGGGGAACCTCGGTCGGGTCCGTGCACGTGCAGACGGACGACCAGAGCGCGATCGAGCGCGCCGTTGCCCGCTTCGTACGGCGGCTCTTCGTCTCGCCGCGGAGTGTCGTCGCCGCGCCGCGGAACGGCTGGGTCGCCGTCTACGACGCCGTCGCCTCGGGTGATCCCCAGTCCCTCCGGCAGCTCGCGCGGGAGCTGTCGCATATCACGGGGGGAGTCGTGCTCTCGCTGGGCGTCGAGGACGGCGCGGTCGTCCGCGCGATCGCGTTCGAGCGCGGGAGCATGATGGACGAGTACCTGTCCGACCCGCACCACTACGGGCCGCTTCCGCCGGGCGACGCGGTCGCACTGCGCGCGAATCCAACCGTGCTCGCGCGACTGACCGGGGGCGATGCGGGCGCGATCCGCGCCGCGGCCCGCCAGGCTGCCCCCGGCCGCGACCTGCCCGCGGCCACCGACCTGCTCGACCAGGTCGCGTCGGCGCTTGGCATCGACGGCGCCGGGATCGACGTCGACGCGACGGCAACGCGCGACGGGGCCGTCACGGTGGAGCACTCATGACGATGACGCTGTACGACGCAGACCGCTGCCCTTATTGCGCGCGGGTCAGGATCGTTCTCGCCGAGAAGCGGCTCCCGTACGAGACGGTCGTCGTCGATCTCGACGACCGGCCCGTGTGGATCTACGAGAAGAACGCGACCGGAAGGGTGCCCGTCATCGAGGAGGACGGCTTCGTCCTGCCCGAGTCGGCGGTGATCATGGAGTACCTCGAGGAGCGCTATCCGGAGCCGCCACTGTGGCCCGCCGACCCTGGCGAGCGCGCTGCAGGCCGGCTCCTCGTCGAGCGCTTCAACAGCTTCTCGCGCCCGTACTACGCGCTGCGGCGCGGTGACGAGAGCGCTCGCGGAAGACTCGTCGAGCAACTGGCCGAGCTCGGCGCAGTGCTCGAGGAGCGGGCATACCTGACCGGCCGTGACTTCGGGCTCGCAGACATCGCGTACCTCCCCTGGATCTTCCGGGCGCGTGCCAATCTCGCCGTCGACCTCGCCGAGCACCCGGCGATCGACGACTGGACGGCGCGCGTCGTCGAGCGGCCGTCGGTTGCGGTCGAGCTGGAGCTGGCCGCGGCGCGATGACCGTCGTGCTCCTGCATGCGTTTCCGCTCGACGAGCGGATGTGGGCGCCTCAGCGCCAGGCTCTCGCCGAAGAGGAGGTGGAAGCGCCGAACCTCTACGACCTCGAAGGCAGCTCGCTGGATGTCTGGGCCGAGCGGCTCCTCGGCGACGTCGAGGGTGAGCTCGTGCTCGTCGGCGCGTCGATGGGCGGCTACCTCGCGCTCGCGATGGCGGCCAGCGCGCCCGATCGCGTCCGCGGATTGCTGCTTGCGGGCGCCCGTCCCGACGCCGACTCCCCGGAGCGCCGCGCCGCGCGGGCCGACACGATCGCGCTCGTCGAGGACCAGGGCGCCAAGGGGCTGTGGGAGACCATGCGGCCGAAGCTCCTCGCGGAGGACGCGCCCGACGACACCGTCGCGCTCGCACGCGACTCGTCGCTCGCCCGGAGCCGCGACGAGCTCATCCGCGCGGTCGAAGCGATTCGCGATCGTCGCGACAGCACGGCGCTGGTCGACTCGCTGGAGGTTCCCGTGGTGTTCGCCGTCGGCGCGGGCGACAGCTTCTTCCCCGTCGACGAGGCCCGCGCCGCAGCCGACCGGGCGAAGAACGGCCGCGTCGTCGTCTTCGACGGCTCGGCGCACCTGCCGAACCTCGAGCAGCCGGAGGAGTTCAACGCGACGCTGCGCGAGCTCCTGCAGGCGGCCCGCTGACCGGCACGCCGTTTTTCTCGAGCAGCCCGCGCAGCATCTCCGCGTTCGTCGGCGCCTGCGCGACCTCGCGGCCGCGGACGCGGCTGCGGTTGTTGTTGTTGAACACCACGTACGCCTGCTGGGCCTGCCCGGCCAGCTCTTTCAGCGGCTCGACCCACTCCTCGAGCTCGTCCTCGGAGTAGAGGTAGTCGAACCGCTCGGCGGCGCTGCCACCGCGCACGTTCCACGTGTCCGCGTTCCGGCCGTGCATGCGGACGTACGTGATCGGGCCCGTCACGCCGAGCACGGTGAGCGGCACGTTCTTCGCCTCGACCTTCGGCGCGTCGACGACGACGTGGTTCATGCCGTGCTGCTCGAGAAACGTAAGCGTGTCCGCGCGCTGATCCTCCTCGTACCAGGCACGGTGCCGGAACTCGACGAGCATCTCGTCGCCGCCCACCTGCTCGCGCGCCCACGCGAGGTAGTCAAGCGAGGCGGGCTTCGGGACGACGTAGGGCGGAAACTGAAAGAGGACGCCGCCGAGCTTCCCGGACGCCCGCAGCGGCTCGAGCGCGGCGAGGAAACGCCGGAACACCTCGCCGCGGAACTCGCGCGAGGGGCGGTCGACGCGGCCGCGGTCGTCGGCGGGTGCGCCCTCGCGCAGGTCGGGCGGCAGCTGCTCGAGCTTCACCGGATGACGCGTCATCAGCCCGAACGCCTTCACGTGCATGACGAAGTCGTCGGGCGTCCGCTCGGCCCAGCGTTCGGCCATCTCCTCGACCGGGAGGCGGTAGTACGTCGAGTCGAGCTCGACGGTATCGAAGTGCTCCGCGTAGTAGCCGAGCCGCTCACCTGCCGGCGTGCCCTTCGGGTACCAGTACTTCGACAGCGCCTCGTCGGCCCACGAGCACGTGCCGATGCGGATCGTCGCGCTCACCCTGCGAGCATAGAGAAGCGGGGCCTCGCCGGAGGCCCCGCTTCGAGTCGTCCGCTGCGAGCCGACGCTACCGCCGGCGCAGGCGCACTCGCGCCGTGTTGCTGATCACCCCGACCGGCGTCATCGTCGCCGTCACGCAGCCCGCGGGGGCCGGGGAGGGCGGAGTACACGCCTGCTGCGTGATGTCGACGGCGTTCAGGTCGATGCGAGCCTGGTAGAAGAAGAACCGGCCTCGCCTCGGCGCCACGCGCCTCGTCGTGAAGCGCCCGACCCCGGTGACCCGCGCCGAGCCCGAGCGTCGCACCCTCCGCGCGCTCGCGCCCGACCAGATCTGGACGCTCGCGGGCACCAGCTCGCCGGGAATCGTGATCGAGCCGCTGATGACGACGAAGCGGCCGACTTTGCGCGCGCGCATCGTCACTCGGATCGGCACCGGTACGATCGCGCGGCTCTCGACCGTCCCCAACGGGTTCGGGCTCGGCGTCCCCGGCACGAACGGCGTGAAGAGCGCGCTCCAGCGATAGACGGCGGCTGCCGACGGGTTGCGGAAGACGCCGTTGACGACGAAGGCCGCCGCGAGCATTTGCGTGCCCGAAGGCGTGCCGACGGGCCCCGCAAGGCAGAGCGAGATCTGGGCCGAGATCCCCGGCACGTTCGTCACGTCGTCCACGTAGATCGGGATCCGGAACGGGTTCCCGGCGATCGTCACGTTCAGCAGCCAGACAGCCGTGTGCAGCCTGGGTGCCGGCCGGTCGCACTGGTTGACGGCAGGATCGAGGTACCGGTTCGGGTCGTCCGTGACGACCGTGCCGGTCACGTCGACCTTCGCACCTCCTGCGCCCCTGAGGATCACCGTCGCCTGGACGACGCCGATCGTCGTGCCCGGAGCCTGCGTCAGCGTCTCCTGGTAGCCCGAGGGGACGTTGATCGTGATCTTGGCGGTTGCGTCGTCGTTGTCGCCCTGCTGCACGCCGATGACGACCGAGTTGCGCGCGTTCAGGGCATGACTCGTGCCGGCGACGACGAGCCGAGGGGTGTAGGCCGCCCACGCCGCGTTCGCGGCGGCGAGCGCGACCAGGCTCGCGCATGCGAGCAGCGCGAGACGGACTGAGGTTCGCATAGAGGTGTTCCTTTCCTCGGAGTTCATTGGGGTGAGACGACGAGCGCCGCCATGAGTTAACCGCAAATAGCAGTCAGCGCGAAACAGGCTTCGCGAGGACGGGCAACGTGAGCTGCGCGTGGCTGACCGTGAGGCGCGCCGAGTCGGAGACCCCGGTCAGGTAGAGCAGGTTGCCCGGGCTCTGCGCGGTCGACGTGGCCGCGATCGTGAGCCGCAGTCGCGATCGCGCCGGGATCGCGGTCACCTGGCTGATCAGCTTGATCGCGATCGTTCTCGGTTTCCGCGAGAGGCCGACGCGCGCGCCGCCGTCGCTGACGACGATCTCCTTGCGCTGCGGGGTCAGCGCCGAGAGGACGACCACGACATGCGGCCACCCCGTTGCGCTCGAAAGGCGTAGGCGCACGGTCGGCGCCCCGAACGTCTCGATCCTCGTCTTGATACGCGGAGCGGTTCGCACGACCTTGCCGCGGGAGCCGATCGACACCGGCCGACGCTGGAAGAGGACCCGGCGGGTGGCCGCCCGCGGTGGCCGGGCGTAGGCGGCGACGCGCCCCGTCCACGGGTCAGGTGCGATCTCGAGCGGAGCACGCGTGTCGATCCCATTTGGCAGCCCCTTCAGGAAACGGTCGAACCACAGGCGGGCCTGCGGGAGCATGTAGTCGAGCTCGGCGCGCGTCCCGTTCGAAGGGGCATGACCGAGGTTCGTCAGGTAGAGCCGCTTGGGACCGCCGAGCCTGTTGAAGGCTGCGAGCCCCTGGTCGACGTCGAACGCGAAGTCGCGGCGGCCCTGTATCACGAACGTCGGCACGCGGATCGAGCCGAGGAGCGGTCGCGTCGAGCGTGCATCCGCGAACGCCTTCACCGACGCCAAGTTCCGGCCGGCAAGGGCGTCTTGCAGGATCGGCTGCAGCTCGGGCGCCGCGCGCGCGGCGACGGACGTGTAAAAGCCGAGGATGACCCCGGATCTGGCGAGCCGCTGTGGAACGAGAGCCCGGTAGAGATCGGTCCACCCGACGGCGACTCCAAGCGCGGCCAACGGGACGCCTTCCGCGGCGGCGCGCAGCAGCGCTCCCGCGCCGTACGAGTAGCCGAACGCGCCGATCTGCCGCGGGTTGACCCAGGGACGAGACGCGAGCCATTGGACGAAGGCGCGCACGTCGGCGATCTCTCGCGGGCCGTCGATCGAGACGAGCCCACCCGAGGCGCCATGGCCGCGCGCGTCGACAGTCAGCACCGCGTAGCCCTGCGCGCGCAGATACGTCTCCGCCATCCCGTTGATTGACATGCCGAGGGCGTTGGTCTCGTCGGTCCGCGATTCGCCGATGCCGTGCATGAGCAGTAGCGTCGGCCAGCCGCCGGCAGGGACATCGCCGTCGGGGAAGTAATACGTGGCCGCGATCGAAACTCCGTCGTCCATCGCGATCGCGATGTCGCTCTTCGCGGACGCAGAAGCAGGATTCACCGCCACGAGGACGAGCAGGGCGGCGGCGACGAACACCCGGCGCATGAGCACCAAGCCTACAATCGCCCGAGTGGACCCCCGGCCCGTCGGTGTGTTCGACTCGGGCATGGGCGGACTCACCGTCCTGCACGAGTGCCTCGTGACTCTGCCGCACGAGGACTTCGTCTATCTCGGAGACGGGGCGCGGCTCCCCTACGGCCCGCGTCCGCTCGACGAGATCCGCGTCTTCGCCGGCGAGATCGCCGGCTACCTGGAGAGCGACGGAGTCAAGCTGATCGTCGCCGCCTGCAACGCGGCCACCTCGGCAGCGCTGCCGGAGCTGCAGGAGCGGCTCGCCGTGCCGATCGTCGGCGTGATCACGCCGGAGGCACACGCGGCCGTCCAGGCGACGCGGAACCGGCGCATCGGCTTGCTCGCGACCGAGGCGACAGTGCGGGCCGGGCGCTACGCCGAGCTCGTGCACACGCTCGACGCCGGCGCGGAGTTGTTCCCGGTCGCCTGCCCGCGCCTGGTGCCGCTGATCGAGAGCGAGGAGCCGTATGGCGCCGAGACGGTGGAGGCGGTTCGCGAGTACGCCGAGCCGCTCAAGGAGGCAGGCGTCGACACCGTCATCCTCGGCTGCACGCACTACCCGCTCATCCGCCGCATCTTCGAGCGCGTGTTCGGGCGCGACGTGACGCTGGTGTTCTCCGCCGAGGAAACCGCTCGCGAGGTCGCGGAGACGCTCGCGCGGAAGCGCATCGAGAGCGATCCCGCGCGTGAGGGCGCGGTGCGCTTCTTGACGACTGGCGACCCGGAGCTCTTCCGCGCGCTCGGCGAGCGCTTCCTGCAGCTGCCGATCGACGGCGTCGAGCGGGTCACGGTCGAGGAGTTGCAGAGGGCCGCCGCTTGAGCAGGGCGGACGGCCGCCGACCCGACGAGCTGCGGCCGCTCGAGATCGAGCCAGACTTCCTCGAACAGCCGCACGGCTCGGCGCTGATCTCCTGCGGCAGGACGAGAGTGCTCTGTACCGCGTCGATCGAGGACGGCGTGCCGCGCTGGCTGTCCGGCTCCGGCCGCGGCTGGCTCACCGCCGAGTACTCACTGCTCCCCGCGTCGACCGGGCAACGGACCCAGCGCGAGGCGAGCGCGGGCCGTCAGAAGGGCCGGACGGTAGAGATCCAGCGCCTGATCGGCCGCGCGATCCGTGCCGTCGCGGACCTCGACGCGCTCGGCGAGCGCACGCTGTGGCTCGACTGCGACGTCCTCCAGGCCGACGGCGGCACGCGTTGCGCGGCGATCTCGGGCGCGTACGTGGCGGCGAGGCGCGGCCTCGAACGTTTCGGGCTCGGCCAGACACTGACCGACTCCGTCGGCGCGGTCTCGGCCGGGATCGTCGCGGGCGAGGCGCTGCTCGATCTCGACTACGAGGAGGACGCGGCGGCCGAGGTCGACATCAACGTCGTCATGGCCGGCGACGGGCGCCTGATCGAGGTGCAGGCGACCGCCGAGCGGGCGCCGCTTTCGCGCGAGCAACTAGACGAGCTCCTCGACCTCTCCGCGCACGGCATCGAGGAGATCGGCCGCGCCCAGCGCGGGGCTGCGGAGGCCGTCCGTGCCTGACCTCTCCTGGGCGGAGGTGCTGCTGCGCGTCGGCCTCGCCGCGGTGCTCGGAGGGGCGATCGGCGCCGAGCGCGAGATCCGCGAGCGCGAGGCCGGGCTACGGACGCACATGCTGGTCTCGGTCGGGTCGGCTCTGTTCACGCTCGTCTCGGCGTACGCCTGGCACGACTTCCAGTTCTCGCAGGCATCCGGGATTACTTTCGACCCGACGCGCATCGCAGCGCAGGTCGTGAGCGGGATCGGCTTCCTCGGGGCCGGCGCGATCATCCGCCAGGGCCTCTCCGTGCGCGGGCTGACGACTGCCGCGACCCTCTGGGTCGTGGCCGCGATCGGCATGGCCGCGGGGGCGGGCTACTACAGCGCCGCCACGATCACGACCATCCTCGTCATCGTCAGTCTTTGGCCGCTGCGCGTGGTCGCACACCGGTTCATGCCGCGCATCAGACCGGAGGAGGGACGGCTCGCCGTCGAGCTGCGGCCGGGAGCGTCCACTGTCAGTATCGTCGAGGCGGTGGAGCAGGCCGGCGGCGACGTGCGCTCGCTCGAGTTCCAGCACGAGGGCGACCGCAAGCGGGTCGACGTCCACGTGCGGATGCCGGAGGGCCGGGAGGCCGCGACGCTCGTCGACGCGCTCGCGGGCACGGAAGACGTCGTTGCCGCGCGGTGGAACCCGTAGCCGGGGCGAGGCTCGTCTCGCGGAACGAGCACAAGCTGCGGGAGCTGCGGCGGGCGCTTCCAATGTGGAGCCTCGAGCTGATCGAGACGGCGGAGCTGCCGCCCGAGGTCGGCGAGACGTACTACGAGAACGCTCTTGCGAAGGCGCGCTTCGGCCGCGAGGGCGGCGACGAGTCCGAGTGGATGCTCGGCGAGGACTCGGGCCTCGAGGTCGCGGGGCTCGGCGGCGCGCCAGGGCTCCGGTCGGCGCGCTGGGCCGGTGGTCAGCACGTGGAGCGGGTGCTCGAGGCGCTCGAGGGCATCGAGGCCGAGGGCCGGCGCGCCCGCTACGTCTGCGAGCTCGTGGCGCTGTCCCCGTCCGGCGAGGAGCTCCGCGCCACCGGGGTGCTCGAAGGCGCGATCGCCGTGCAGCCGCGCGGCTCGGCCGGCTTCGGTTTCGATCCGGTTTTCCTCCCGGAAGGTGAGGAGCAGACCGTGGCCGAGCTCGGCGACGAGTGGAAGGCCGCACACTCCCATCGGGCGCGAGCTGCTCAAGCCCTGGTGCGAGAGATCTCGAAGCGTGTGTCGGGTATCTAGCCTGCGAGAGCGCCAAGCAATCGCCGCCGGAGCCGGGCCTTGCCCGTGGGAGGCTCTGGGGAACCATGGGTTCCCCCGTGCTACTCAGGCTAGCCCGGCGGCCTCTTCTGGTTCCACGGGCTTGCGCCCGTGCGCGAGCCACCAGTTGATCTCGGCGCCGAAGACCATGACGTTCGCCATCAGGTAAAGCCAGACGAGGAGCAGGGCGGGCGCGCCGAAGGCCTGCAGCGCGATCACGTCCTTCGACAGGCGCAGGTAGATAGGCAGGATCTGAAACGTCACCTCGAGCACGACCGTCGCGAGGATGGCGCCGGGCAGCACCTCGCGGAGCGCGAGGCGCTCGTTCGGGAGCATGTAGTAGACCGAGAACAGGAAGAAAAAGAGCGAAAGCGTCGAGATGACGACGGTCAGGACGTACGCCAGATAGACGTTGCCGAAGACGTCGCCGGCGAAGCGACGGAGCACCGAGTACCCGATCGAGCCGACGATGAGGCCGAAGAAAAGCACGACGAGCGAGCCGACGAGGAAGAGAAACGCGATCGCCTTGCCGTGCAGGAACGAGCGGTTCGGCCGGGCGTAGACGATGTTGAACGCGGACTCGAGGACGCTGAACAGCGAGAGCGAGGTCCAGAGCACGAACGCGCCACCGAGGATGCCGAGGGTCGTCGCGTTCTCCTGGACCTCCTCGACCACCCGGACGATGCTGTCGACCGAGGTCTGGGGGAACGCCTTGTTCAGCTCGGTGACGAGGAAGCTCGACTCGTCGGCGCGGCCGGCGAGGCCGAGCAGGGCGAGCGCGAGGAAGAGCAGCGGCACGAAGGCCAGGAGCGCGAAGTAGGCGATCATCGCGGCCAGGTGCGTCCCGCGGTCGGCGAAGAACTTCGCGAAGAGCTCGCGCACCGGACCATTCTCGCCAGTGCCATCGGACTGTTACCGTCTGAGTCGTGGCTACGGCAGAGCAGGCACTGGCCGAGCTGACCGAGCTTTCGACGCAGGTCCACGCCGCGACGATCTTCGACCAGGACGGCAAAGTCGCCGCCTCGACGCTCGTCGGCGGCCGCGGCGACTGGCTCGCGGCCTCGGCGAAGGCGCTGCTCGATGCGGCCGAGACCGTACGTGGCGAGGGCGAGACGGCGGTCGTCCAGCTCGAGGCGGCGATGCCCGAGGGCAGCGTCTTCGTCGTGCGCGAGGGCGTGCGGGTCGTGGCCGCGGTCACCGACCGTGAGCCGACGGCCGGCCTTGTCTTCTACGACCTCAAGCGGTGCCTGCAGAGCGTCTCCGCGGAGAAGCCGAAGCGCAAGCGCACTGCGGCGAAGACCGGAACGAGTGGCCGGCCGCGCTAGGTTCGTCGCGCTCGGAGTCGCGCTCGCGTCTCTGGCGGGCATCGTCTACGGGCGCAACCGGCGCCGCCGCGGTCACGTCGACCTCTACTTCGAGGACGGCTCGATGATCTCTCTGGCGGGCGACTCGCCCGAGGCCCGCCTGCTGTTCCCGCACGCCGCCGACGCTCTCCGCGCCGTCCGCTAGATGCGCCGCGAGGAGCTCGCAGCCGGTCTGCGCGAGCACGCATACCTCGAGGGCGACTTCGTGCTGCGCTCGGGACGCCGGTCGAGCTACTACCTGGACAAGTACCGCTTCGAGACCCGGCCCGAGCTGCTCGCGCCCCTCGGCGAGCGGATCGCGGCGCGGGCGCTCGAGCTCGAACCGGAGGCGGCGAGGCTCGCGGGCCCGGAGCTCGGAGCGGTCGCGCTGGCCGCGGCCGCGTCGCTCGCCTCGGGCCTCCCCTTCCTGATCGTCCGCAAGCAGCCGAAGGAGTACGGAACCGCGAACCGGCTCGAGGGCGTCTACGAGCCGGGCGAGCGGGTCGTGCTCGTCGAGGATGTCGTCACCTCCGCCGGCGCCGCGGTCGAGACCGTCGAGACGTTGCGCGACGCGGGTCTGGAGTGCCGCCACGCCGTCTGCGTCGTCGATCGCGAGGAGGGCGGAGCGGACGCGCTCGCCCGGATCGGGGTGCGAATTTCGCCGCTGTTTCGCGCTCGGGACCTACTCGAAACCGCGAAAACCCCGTAAACCGCATGGTTGAGCGGAAATGCCAAGACTGTTAGGGTCTGGCGCCGTGCCTGACCACTCCAAAGAAGAGGAGAGGAGATCACGTGACAAAGCAAGAGTTCGTTGACCGGGTTGCATCGAAGAGCGGCCTCAACAAGCGCGACGCGGCGACGGCCGTCGATGCGTTCCTCGACTCGATCACCGACGCGCTCAAGCGCGGC
>DASQWH010000138.1:0-31002 GCA_035640335.1 Gaiellaceae bacterium
GCGGGAGCGCCGTCCCGTCGAGCCGTGGCCCGTCCCGCAGGGGCCGACGACGATCCAGGCGACGCTGCTCGACCTGCTCCGCTCGCCGAACATCCGCAGCCGCGGGTGGATCTGGGAGCGCTACGACCACCTCGTCGGCTCGCGAACCGTCCGCCGCCCCGGCCTCGACGCCGCCGTCCTGCGCCTGCGGCCGTCGTTCCGCGGGCTCGCCGTCGCGCTCGACGGCTCCGGCCGCGTCGCCCGCCTCGACCCGCACACCGGCGGCGCGCTCGCCGTGCTCGAGGCCGCGCGCAACGTCGCCTCCGCCGGCGGCGAGCCGCTCGCGATCACGGACTGCCTCAACTTCGGCAACCCCGAGAAGCCGGAGATCGCGTGGGAGCTGGCGGAGGCGATCGAGGGCATGTCCGCCGCCTGCGAGGCCCTCGGCGTCCCCGTCGTGTCCGGCAACGTGTCGCTCTACAACGAGACCGGCGGCCGCGCCATCTACCCCACGCCCGTCGTGGGCTGCGTTGGCCTCGTCGCCGATGTGCGTCGCGTGCCGGCGACCTGGCGCGAAGGCGACGAGATCTGGCTCGCGGGAGCCCCCGAGCTCTCGCTCGACGGGTCGGAGTACCAGGCGCTCTACGCGGAGCCCGCCGGCCGCCCCCCGCCGCTCGACCTCGCCGCGGAGGCCGCGCTCATCACTGCCGTCCACGGCGTCGCCGCCTCGTGCTCGCTCGTCCACGACGCCGCCGAGGGCGGGCTCGCGGTTTGCCTCGCCGAGGCCGCCCTGGCCAGCGGCATCGGGGCCGACCTCGACCTGCCGCAGGATGCCGTCGCGCTGTTCGGCGAAGGCGGCGGCCAGGTCGTGCTCGCCGCAACCCCGAGCGCAATTTCCGAACTTCCGGTGCCCGCCCGGCGGATAGGAGCCGTCGGCGGCGCTACGCTCTTGGGGGTCCCGATCCACGAGCTGCGGCAGGCCTCGGAGCAGTAAATGTGCGGCGTATTCGGCATTCGCGCACCCGACCGTGACGTTGCGCGCGTCACGTACTTCGGCCTGTTCGCGCTGCAGCACCGCGGACAGGAGTCAGCCGGGATCGCCGTCTCCGACCGCGGCCGGCTGACCGTCCTGCGCGACATGGGCCTCGTCGCCCAAGTCTTCAACGAGCAGAGCCTGCGCGGGCTACAGGGCGACGTCGCCATCGGCCACACGCGCTACTCGACCACCGGCTCCTCGCAGTGGACGAACGCCCAGCCGATCGTCCAGCACGGACGCGCGCGCACTGTCACCCTCGGCCACAACGGGAACCTCACGAACGCCGAGCAGCTGCGAGCCGAGCTCGCGGCCGAGGGCGTCCGCCTCAGCTCGACCTCCGACACGGAGCTGATCGCCGCGCTGATCGCCAACGACTCGGCTCCGCTCGAGGAGGCGATCGCAGGCGCCATGCGCCGGCTCGAGGGCGCGTTCACCGTCACCGCGCTCGCCGAAGGAACGCTCGTCGGCTTCCGCGACCCGCACGGCTTCCGCCCGCTCGCCCTCGGCCACATCGACGGCGACGCGGTGCTTGCGTCCGAGACGTGCGCGCTCGATCTCGTCGGCGCCGACCTCGAGCGCGAAGTGGCTCCGGGCGAGCTCGTCACGATCGACGAGCACGGCGTGCGCTCGACGCAGGCGCTCCCGGCCGCGAACGGCGGCGCGCTCTGTCTCTTCGAGTTCATCTACCTCGCGCGACCCGACTCCCGCCTCGCGGGCACCGAGGTGCATGAGGCGCGCGTGCGGATGGGCGAGCAGCTCGCTGCCGAAGCGCCGGTCGAGGCCGACCTCGTCATGCCCGTCCCCGACTCGGGCACTCCCGCAGCCATCGGCTTCGCGCGCGCGAGCGGGATCGCCTTCTCCGAGGGCCTGATCAAGAACCGCTACGTGGGCCGCACGTTCATCCAACCCGACCAGGGGCTGCGCGAGCAGGGCATCAAGCTCAAGTTCAACCCGCTCGCCGAGGTCGCGGGTAAGCGCCTCGTCGTCGTCGACGACTCGATCGTGCGCGGCACGACGATGCGAAAGCTCGTCACCGTCCTCTTCGAAGCCGGCGCGCAGGAGGTGCACGTGCGCGTCTCCGCACCGCCGATCGTCTCGCCGTGCTTCTACGGAATCGACTTCGCCGACGAGGACCAGCTTGTGGCCGCCGACAAGACCGTCGACGAGGTCCGCGAGCAGATCGGCGCGACGACGCTCGCCTACCTCTCGCTCGAGGGCGCACAAAACGCGACCCAGCGCCCAGAGAGCGAGTTCTGCCGGGCCTGCTTCACCCGCCGCTACCCGACGCGGATCCCGGCGGGGCGCCGGCTCGCGAAGTTGCGCTTCGAGCCTAGTAACGCGTAGCGCGACGGAAAGTAAGATCGCGGCTCGCCGCGGTCCGCAGGACGACGTCTCGCTCTACCGGCACAACGGCCGCCTGCTCCTCCTCATGTCGATCGACACGCCGCAGCTGAACGGCAACACGGTGTGCGGCACGAGCAGCGCGACCGACACGTCGGTGACCAACCCGGACGGCTGGGAAGGGATCCGGATCTTCGACATCACCGACCCGACCGCGCCCGTGTACTTGAAGTTCGTGCGGACGAACTGCGGCTCGCACACGAACACGCTGATCCCCGACCTCGCGAACAACCGGCGTCTTTCTACGTCATCGTGCCGTGGGCGCCGTCCGGGGCCACGTTCGACCACCTGAACGCGCAAACGCAGGAGATCTCGCTGCCGCCGCCGTTCCTCGATCACGCCGGTCGCCCGGCTCAGGCAACCCGCGCTGCAGAAGGCGCGCCCTGGCGGACGGCTTCAGCCCGCCAGGGTCGCAGTCAAGCGCGCTACTGCTCGAGCACGCGGGTCGCTTTCGCCAGCCCGCGGCTGACGAAGTAGCCGACCGTCACCCAGGTCGCGCCCCAGACGAACCTGTCGGCGCTGACGTGGTCGTCGAAGATGGCGATCAGGCCGAAGATGATCAGCACGACCACGTAGACCAGGAACTCGGCGTTGCCGGGAATCGGCAACCGAGCGATGTCGAGGGTGCCGGCTCCGTAGCTGTACGAGGAGCGGGTCCCTGGCTCGGTTGGGGTCGTCGACATCCAGTTCTCCTTTCGTCAGGCGGCGTGACCGGGAACGTGAACGATCTCTAGCTTCAAGCCGTCGGGATCGTAAAAGAACACGGCGTAGTACCCGGGCTGGTACCAGTACTCCTCGGGCCCGCTCTCGATCTCGGCCCCCTGCGCGCGCAGCCAGTCGGCGCGCTCGTTCACGACCGCCCGGGACATGGCCTCGAAGGCGACGTGGTGGAGCCCGACTTCATAGCGGTCGAAGGGCTTGTCACGCTCGCTCCTGGCCTCGCGCACGCCGACGGAGCTGCCCGGCCCCCAGAGGTACCAGATCGTCTCGCCCTGCTCGCCCTGCACCTCGCTGAGCCCATGCCAGCCGAGCGGGCCGAGCAGGTCGCGGTAGAAAGGCAGGCTGCGCTCGATCGACGAGACGACGAGGTCGACGTGGTGGATGCCCGTGGACCGCACGGCAACCGTTGACGTTCAGCGGCGCTCGGCCATGTCCTCCGCGCGTCCGTAGCGAACGGCCCGTCGCACCGCGCGTGGGTCGAGCCCGCGCTCGAGCAGCTCCTGGCGCAGCTCGCCCTCGGCGGCGAGGCGGAGGAAGAGCCAGGCGAGCGCGCCGATCGTGACGAGCGAGCCTTCGATCATCATCACCGAGCCGGCGATGCCCTGGTCGGAGCTTGCGGAGAGCCCCCACGGCCGCTCGGCGTGCTCGTAGAACGAATAGAACGGCGCGCCTGCCCAGACGAAGACGTTGCCGAGCACCGTCGAGACGAGCCGAACGGCGACCATGTAGCCCATCTTCGCCGCGGTCCCGAACCACTCCGGCCCGGGCAGCACCTCGACGACGGGCGCCCACATCAGCGCGCCCGCCGCGAAGAACGCGATGTGCTCGAGCGCGTGGAGCGCGCTGTGGCGAAGCGCGGCCTCGTAGAAGACGGGCAGGTGCCAGAGGTAGAGGTTCACGGCCCAGATCGGGAGTGCGACGAACGGATGCGCCAGGACGCGCAGCTTCGCGACGACGCTCAGCGAGAGCAGCGGCCGAAGAACGGGGCCAGTCAGGCCGGCGACGATGCACAGCGGGCCGAGGTCGCCGAGCAGGAGGTGCTGGACCATGTGGAAGGTGAAGAGATCCTCGGCGAGCGACTCGATTGGCGGCATGAGCGCGACCGCGACGAGCACCACGCCCAGGCTGAAGAGGATCGGTCGCCAGGCGGGCAGCGGCGTGCCCCGCCTCCGCAGCGTCCGCACGCGGACGACGTACAGAAACGTGCCGGCCGCGAGCGGCAGCAGCTGGAAGAGATCCACGCCGCGAGTGTAGGGCCGCCCCGCCTCGTAGACTCGCACCGTGGGCGAAGAAACGTACGAGGCTGCAGGGGTTTCGCTGGCGACGGCCGACTCGGTCGTCGAGCGGCTCCGCGCCGCGGTCGAGTCGACGGGCGCCAAGGGCTTCGGCGGATTCGCGGGCGTCTTTCCGATCGACGGCGAGCGTCTGTTGGCGGCGACAACCGACTCCGTCGGGACGAAGCTGATCCTGGCGCGACAGCGCGGGCGGCTCCGCGACTGCGGCCGCGATCTAGCGGCGCACTGCATCAACGACGTCGTCGCGACCGGCGCTGAGCCGCTCTTCCTGCTCGACTACGTGGCGGCGAACCGCATCGAGCTGGAGCAGGTCGCCGAGCTCGTCGAGGGCGCCGCCGAGGTCTGCCGCGAAGCCGGCTGCGCGCTGATCGGCGGCGAGACGGCCGAGCTGCCCGGGATCTACCGCGACGAGGAGCTCGACTTCGCCGGCACGTGCGTGGGCGTCGTCGAGCGCGACCGCGTGCTCGACGGGTCGCGTGTCGAGCCCGGCGACGCGGTGATCGGCTTCCCGTCCGCAGGCGTGCACGCGAACGGCTTCACGCTCGTCCGGCGGGTGCTCGAGGCAGAGGAGTATGAAGGCGACGACCTGCTCGCGCCGACGCGCCTCTACCTGCACGACGTTCACGAGCTGCATGGGCGCGTGGACGTGCGGGCGCTCGCCCACGTCACCGGCGGCGGCATCGCCGGCAACCTGGCGCGAGTCTTGCCGGAAGGCACGCGCGCCGAGATCGACTGGGATGCGTGGGAACGGCCGCCCGTCTTCGAGTGGCTCGCGCGGCACGTCGACGAAGACGAGCTGCGGCGCGTGTTCAACCTCGGCATCGGCTACTGCGCCGTCGTGCCCGAGCCCGGCGAGGGTCTCGTGATCGGCAGGATCGGGGCCGCGTGATCGGGGTCCTCGTCTCGGGCGAGGGCACGAACCTGCAGGCGCTGATCGACGACGGCCTGCCGATCGCGGCCGTAGCCTCGAACAGACCCGGCGCGCGGGCGCTCGAGCGGGCGCAGGCCGCCGGCATCCCGACGGCCGTCTTCGAGCTCGAGCGCTACGACACGCGCGAGGAGCGCGACGCTGCGATGGCCGAGTGGCTCGTCGAGCGCGGCGTCGAGCTCGTCGTCTGCGCCGGCTTCATGCACCTCCTGCGCGCTCCGTTCCTCGAGCGCTTCCCGGGCCGGATCGTGAACACGCACTCCGCCCCCCTCCCGGACTTCCCCGGCTCACGGCCGATCGAGGACGTGCTCGAGGCGGGCGTCAAGGAGACGGCCGCCACGGTGCACTACGTCGACGCGGGCGTGGACACGGGGCCCGTCATCGCCGCCGAGCCGGTCCCTGTGCGCGACGACGACACGGTCGACACGCTGCGGGCCCGCGTGCAGGCCGTCGAGCACAGGCTGCTGCCGAAGACCGTCCGGACGCTGATCGGATGATCGAGCGGGCGCTGCTCTCGACGTTCGAGAAGGAGGGCCTCGCCGACTTCGCGCGCGGGCTGGCCGAGTTGCGAGTGGAGCTCGTCGCCAGCGGCGGCACAGCCGACCACCTCGAGGAGCACGGCATCGAGACGACGCGCGTCGAGGAGCTGACCGAGATCCCCGAGCTGCTCGGCGGGCGCGTGAAGACGCTGCACCCGCGCATCCACGCGGCCATCCTCGCCCGCCGCGACCACCCGGACGACCTCGCCGCGCTCGACCAGCACGGCATTCGCCCGTTCGACCTCGTCTGCGTGAACCTCTACCCCTTCACGCAGGTCGTCTCGCGCCACGGCGTCCGCGAGGAGGACGCCGTCGAGATGATCGACATCGGCGGTCCCTCGATGCTCCGCGCCGCGGCGAAGAACTTCGCGCACGTGGCGCCCGTTTGTCGCCCCGAGCGATACGGCTCGATCCTCGCGGAGCTGCGCGAGTCGAACGAGCTGTCGCTCGAGACGCGCCGCGCGCTCGCTGCGGAAGCCTTCGCGGTCACGGCCGCCTACGAGGCCGCGATCGCCCGCTGGTTCACCGACGTCGACGCCTTCCCGGACATCCTCACGCCGAGCTTCGTCAAGGTCACCGACCTCGTCTACGGCGAGAACCCGCACCAGCGGGCGGCCTACTACTCGGAGGCGGGGGCGCGCCGGCACCTGCTCTCCCGCGTCGGCCAGCTGCACGGGCGCGAGCTCTCGTTCAACAACCTGACCGACCTCTCGGCCGCGCGACTGCTCGCGCTGGAGTTCACCGTGCCGGCGTGCGTGATCGTCAAGCACGCGAACCCGTGCGGAGTCGCGGTCGGCGGCTCGATCGAGGAGGCGTACGAGAAGGCGCTCGCCTCCGACCCGCTCTCGGCGTACGGAGGCGTCATCGTCGTGAACCGCCCCGTGTCCGACAAGCTCGGCGCCAGGGTCGCCGAGCAGTTCGTCGAGGTGCTGATCGCGCCGGACTACTCGGACGCGGGCCTCGAGGCGCTGCGGCGGAAACCGACCACGCGGATCCTCGTCGACCACGAGCGGCGCCGGTTCGACCCGTCGGAGCGCGACCTGCGGCGCGTGCTCGGCGGCATGCTCGTCCAGGACCGCGACTGGGGCACGACCGACCGGGAGGACATGGAGGTCGTGTGCGGCCGCGCGTCCGAGGCTGAGTGGGGCGATCTCCTCTTTGCGTGGCGGGTCTGCAAGCACGTTGCCTCGAACGCGATCGTGCTGGCGAAGGATCTGCAGACGGTCGGCATCGGCGCGGGCCAGATGAGCCGCGTCGACGCGGTGCGGATCGCCGTCGAGAAGGCGCGTGAGCACGGGCACGACCTGACCGGCGCGGCCCTCGCCTCGGACGCGTTCTTCCCCTTCCCGGACGGGCCACGCGTAGCGCTCGAGGCGGGCGTGACGTCGATCATCCAGCCCGGCGGCTCAAAGCGCGACCAGGACGTCGTCGACGCCGTCGAGAGCTCGGGCGCGACGATGATCTTCACGGGCCGGCGCCACTTTCGGCACTAAGCGGGCGAATTTTCGGGCACTGACCCGGCGAATTGTCGCCGCGGCGGCGATCTCATCCACTGCAAGCGACGAAAGGAGACCGCCGTGGCGGACGCAACGATCAAGCGGATCGACGACATGGAAACTTTCTACGACGGGCTGGTGACCCGCGCGCGGGCCGAGCTCGGCGTCACGTCCTGGGGGATGCAGCTGTTCAACTACCCGCCGGGCTTCGACCAGTACCCGAACCATCACCACGGCCCGAGCGCCATGGATCCGGGACAGGAGGAGCTCTACATCCCGCTCGCCGGGTCGGCGTCGCTCGAGCTGAACGGCGAGGAACATCGGCTCGAGCCTGGAGTTTGGGCCCGCGTCGGCATGTCCCAGCTACGGCGCCTCGTTCCGGGTGCAGACGGGCTGCAGTGCCTCGTCATCGGCGGCACGCCCGGCAAGGCCTTCGTCCCGCCGGCGTGGACCGAGCTCGGCGCGGCTCCGCCGCAGATGCCCGAGTAGGCTCCCTCGGTGACGGAGGCGGCGCTCATCGAGGCAGCGCGCGCGGGCGACGAATCAGCCTTCCGCGCGCTCGCGGACCGCCATGCGCGCGAGCTGCACGTGCATTGCTACCGCATGCTCGGGTCGATCCACGACGCCGAGGACGCGCTGCAGGACAGTCTCTTGCGGGCCTGGCGGCACCTGGCTGGGTTCGAAGGCCGCAGCTCCTTCCGCGCATGGCTCTACCGCATCGCGACGAATGTCTGCCTCGCCGCGGTCAGCCGCCGTGGGCCCCCGGAGCACGACGAGAACATCGTCCTGACGCCTTACCCCGACGACTGGCTCGACGAGCTCCCCTCGACCGCAGTCGAGCCGAGCGCCCGGTACGACCTGCACGAGAGCGTCCAGCTCGCCTTGCTCGCGGCCGTGCAGACACTGCCGCCGAAGCAGCGCGCGGTGCTCCTCTTACGCGACGTCCTCGGCTTCTCTGCGCGCGAGGCGGCCGAGCTGCTCGACTCGAGCCCGACGAGCGTCCACAGCAGCCTGCGCCGCGCCCGCGCGGCCCTCGAGCGCAGGCAGAAAGCCGGCCGCCTCGACCTGAACCGGTCGAGCCCGCCGGACGACGTCGAGCGCTCGCTCGTGCAGCGCTACGTCCAAGCGTGGGAGTCGATCGACATCGCCGGCCTGCTCCAACTCCTGCGCGAGGACGCGCTGATGACGATGCCTCCCGATCCAGCCGTCTTTCTCGGTCGCGAGGCGATCGTGGAGTTCTTCTCGACCGTTCCAGCCGAGGGCGCGCTCGACCGGATCCCGCTCGTCACGACCCGCGCCAATCGCCAGCCTGCCGTCGCCGCGTACCTGCTCGACGCCGAGGCCGGCGTCTATCGCCCGTACGGCATCATGGTGCTCGTGCTCGACGGCGACCGGATCGCCGAGATCACCGGCTGCCCGAACCCGGGCGTGTTCCCGGACTTCGGGCTTCCGGTCGAGCTCAAGCCGTAGCGCCCTAGAATCGACTTGTGACGCTGACCGTCGAGCAGTCGCTCGTCATCCTCGGTTTCTTCACAGCGGCTGCGTACGTGCTCGTCGGCCTGATCGCGGGCCTGTGGCCCTCGATGTGGGACGACTCGGGCGCCACCGAGCAGATCTTCTGGATCGTCTTCCTCGTCGGCGGCGGCCTGCTCATCCTCGCGGGGCTTCGCAGATCGAGACGCTCTCCGTGGCTCGCGGCCGCGCTGATTTCGATCGGAGCGGTGGCCGGAGCGCTACCGCTCTTCTGGACGGTCCTGGCGATTGTGCTCGCGATCGCGCTGATCGTCCTCAGCGTGGTCTACGCCCGGCGCGTGGCCGGCGCGGCGCCCGCGGCGGACTAAGCTCTCGGCGAATGGCGCGGGAATATCCGACCGTCCTCGAGCTCGTCGGCCAGACTCCGCTCGTACGGCTCCAGCGGCTCGTTCCGGAGGACGCCGCGACCGTCGTCGCGAAGCTCGAATACCTCCAGCCGGGCGGCTCGGTCAAGGACCGGATCGGGATCAAGATGATCGAGGACGCCGAGCGCGAGGGGAAGCTCAAGCCGGGCGGGACGATCATCGAGCCCACCTCGGGGAACACCGGCACGGGCCTCGCCATCGCCGCCGCGCTCAAGGGCTACCGCTGCATCTTCGTCATGCCCGACAAGATGAGCCAGGAGAAGATCTCGCTGCTCCGCGCGTACGGCGCCGAGGTCGTCATCTGCCCGTACGCGGTCGCGCCCGAGTCGCCGGAAAGCTACTACTCGGTCTCGGATCGGCTCGCCGAGGAAATCCCGGGCGCGTACAAGCCCGACCAGTACACGAACCCGGGCAACCCGCACGCGCACTACGAGACGACCGGCCCGGAGATCTGGGAGCAAACAGGCGGCGAGGTCGACGCGCTCGTGATCGCCGTCGGCACGGGCGGCACGATCTCCGGCACGGGGCGCTATCTGAAGGAGCAGAAGCCGGACCTGCTCGTCGTCGGCGCAGACCCAGAGGGCTCGATCTACACCTCCGGCGAGGCGGAGATGCACCCGTACCTCGTCGAGGGCGTGGGCGAGGACTTCTACCCGCAGACGTTCGACAAGTCGATCGTCGACCAATGGGTGACGGTGTCCGACAAGGACTCGTTCATCACGGCCAGGCGGATGGCGCGCGAGGAAGGACTGCTGATCGGCGGCTCGGGCGGCACGGCCGTATCGGCGGCGATCGAGATCGCGAAGCAGCTCGGACGGGGCAAGACGGTCGTCACGCTGATCCCCGACAGCGGCCGCGCCTACCTCTCGAAGTTCTACGACGACAACTACATGCTCGAGCTCGGCTTCCTCGAGCGCGAGCAACCGTCGCCGACCGTCGCGCAGGTGCTGAGCGCAAAGCGAACCGAGGAGCCGCACATCCCCGACCTGGTCACGATCGAGTCGCACCAGAAGGTCGGGGAAGCGATCGACCTCATGCAGCGGTACTCGATCTCGCAACTGGCGGTCGTCCGTGACGGCGAGGTCGACTCGCTCGCCGACGTGATCGGCTCCCTGCAGGACCGCGACCTGCTCGACCGCGTGTTCAGGAACCCCGACGCGCTGCATGAGGACGTCGCTGCCGCGATGCAGCCGCCGCTGCCCGCGATCGACGTCGACGAGCCGCTCGACGAGGTCTTCGCGACGCTGACCGGCCGCCAGAACGCCGTCGTCGTCGCACGGGGCGGCAAGCCGGTCGGCGTGCTCACGCGGACCGACCTGCTCGAGTACCTCGCCCACCGGCGCGGCAACTCCTCGCGCTAGATGGACGTCTCCGTCCCGGAGGCGCGGCGCATCGCCGTGCGCGCCCAACTGCTCGACGGCTCGGCGACGGATGTGCTCAACACCGTGCGGCACCTCGGCTTCCTCCAGCTCGACCCGATCTCGACGGTGGCTCCGCCACAGCACCTCGTCCTGTGGAGCCGGCTCGGGCCGTACGACCGCGGCGAGCTCGACCGGCTGCTCTGGGAGGAACGGAAGCTCTTCGAGTGGAGCGCGTTCATCTGGCCGATCGAGGACCTGCCGCTGATCCGGGCGAAGATGCGCGAGCGCTGGGGCACCTTGAAGTGGCACCGCTGGGCAAACGAGTTCATGAAGGAACAGGCCGGGCTCCGGCGCTACGTGCTCCGCGAGCTGGAGCGGCGCGGCCCGCTCCCGTCCCGGGAGCTCGAACACCACGCCGCTCGTGCGGACGAGCGGACCGTCTGGTGGGGCACGAGAGCGCAGCTGACGTGGATGCTCGAGCTGCTGCACCGCCGCGGCCGGATCGCGGTCGCCGGGCGGCTCAAGGGCCAACGGCTCTGGGACGTCGCGGAGCGCTGGTATCCGGAGACGGAGACGATTCCGCAGCGCGAGGCGAAGCGCCTCTACGACGAGAAGCGGTTCCGTGCGCTCGGGGTGCGGCTCGAGCGTGGCCGGCTGGTCCGCCATCCCGAAGCGCAGGACGGGTGGGTCGGCAACCGCGTGACGTTTCTGTCCCCGTTCGACCGGCTCGTGCACGACCGCGCGCGCACAGAGGCACTCTGGGACTTCTTCTACCGGCTCGAGATGTACGTGCCGAAGGCGAAGCGCGAGTACGGCTACTACGTGCTGCCGATCCTGCGCGGCGACCGGCTGATCGGCCGCATCGAGCCGGTCTTCGACCGCAAGACACGCATCCTCCGCGTGAACGGCGTCTTCGCCGAGCCCGGCACGCCGGCGAGCGCGGGCGCGGGCATCGCGAGCGCGGTCCGGCGGCTGGGGAAGTGGCTCGGCGCCGAGCAGATCGTCTACGGCCGGCGGGTGCCGACCGTCTGGCGCGCCTCCTTGCGCACGTAGTCGAGGAACGCGAGCGTCTGCTCGAGCGCCTGCGGGTCGGCGGGCTCGCGCACCTTCGTCCACGGATCCGGCCTGTCGTCTACGGCCCTCTGGATGAGCGCAGCCCATTCCGGGCCGGCGTTCCGGAGCGCCCACTCGCACGCCTCGCGCTTCGACGTCACCCGTCCCTCGGCGAGCGTCTGCAGCATCCGGCAGAGAGTCGTGACGAGCACGCCCTGCCCGCGGCGGCCCGGCGAGTGATCCTCGAGCCACTCCGCCCACTCGTCGAGTGCGAAGCTCACGTCGTCGGCGAGGTCGGCCGCGGAGACGGGGTCGATCAGCGTTTCGGGGTCCGGTCCATAAAGGACGACTCCGTGCCCACGCAGAGTCGCGCGCACGACTGCCGTGTTGCAGTGGTTGTCGCGCGTGAGTTCGGTCGCGCCGTTGTCGAGGTAGACGTACGGCATGCGCGCGGGATCGACTCGGCGGAGATTGTGCTGCGGCACGTACGAGCCCTCGAGGTGCTGCGCCCATGGCACGTCGAGCGCGTAGAGCCGCTGGTGCAGCGCCTGCAACTCGGCGACCTCCCGCTCGCTCAGCTCATGGTTCACGACAACGATGAAGTCGACGTCGCTGTGCTCGTCCGCGTCGCCGAGCGCGAACGAGCCCTGCAGGTATACCCCGCAGAGGTCGTCCCCGAGGATCTTCCGCACGCCGGCGACGAGCTGCTCGAGGACGCCGTTCAGGTCTTCGTAGGCCGTTGGGCGCTTCGGTGCCATGGGTAGCATCAACGTAATGGACTTCGAGACCCGCGCGATCCACGAAGGCCAGCAGCCCGACCCGGCGACGGGCTCTGTCGTCGTCCCCATCTACCAGACGTCGACCTACGCGCAGGACGCGGTCGGCCAGAACAAGGGCTACGACTACTCGCGCGTCGCGAACCCGACGCGGACCGCGCTGCAGATCTGCCTGGCCTCGCTCGAGAGCGCCGAGCACGGCGTCGCCTTCGCATCCGGGATGGCCGCGGTCACGACGGTCATGCACCTCGTGCACCCGAGCGAGCGCATCGTCTCCGTGAACGACGTCTACGGCGGCGTCTACCGGCTCCTGTCGCAGGTCTACCAGCCGAAGGGCTACGACGTGGAGTTCCTGTCATCGGAGCAGATAAACGCGGGTCTCGCCGAGCACCTCGACGAGCGGACGCGGATCGTCTGGCTCGAGTCGCCGACGAACCCGCTGCTGAACGTGATCGACATCGAGGCGGCAGCGAAAGCGGCGCACGATGTCGGCGCGATCGTCGTCGTCGACAACACGTTCGCGACGCCGTACCTGCAGCGGCCGCTCGAGCTGGGAGCGGACATCGTCCTGCACTCGACCACGAAGTACCTGGGCGGGCACTCGGACGTGCTCGGCGGCTTCGTGGCGACGAACGACCCGACGATCGCCGAGCGCCTCTACTTCCTGCAAAAGTCGCTGGGCGGCGTGCCGGGCCCGTTCGACTGCTGGCTCGTTCTGCGCGGGATCAAGACGCTCGCCGTTCGCATGGAGCGGCATTCGGAGAACGCGCGCCGGATCGCCGAGTACCTCGAGTCGCACCAGTCCGTCGAGAAGGTGCTCTATCCCGGCCTGCCGAGCCACCCCGGGTACGAGATCGCGAAGCGGCAGATGGCCGACTTCGGCGGGATGATCTCGTTCCTCGCCGCCTCCGAGGACGACGCCGTCGAGCTCGTCGCGCGGACGAAGATCTGGACCCTCGCCGAGTCGCTCGGCGGCGTGGAGAGCCTCATCGAGCACCCGGCGCGGATGACGCATGCCTCGACTGCGGACGCGCCGTTCGCGGTACCGAGGAACCTCATCCGGTTGTCGGTCGGGATCGAGTCGGTCGACGACCTGATCGCCGACCTCGAGGCGGCGCTCGTCCGCTCTGCCGCCGCCGCCGGCGCCTGAGGTTCCCGGGAACCCCGGGTCGGGGGTGCGGTGTAGAGACGGCGTACCCTTGAAAGGAGCCCGACGATGAAATCAGCATTCCTCCTGCTCGCCGCCCTCGCGCTCGCCTTGCCGACGGCCGCGCTCGCAAAGGGCCCATCGGGAGCGTCGATCGACGGCCCCGGCAGCGGCGGCGGGATCAACATCTCCGGCGACGGCGAGTCCGGCGGCAGCCCGCTCGGCGACCTCACGCAGCAGGCCGGCTTCTTCCCGGCTTCGTTCGGCCAGGAGCCGAGCCCGATGCTGTCGAGCCGCCCGCAGGGCGACCTCGGGCCGAAGTACACGATCACGTATACCGTGCCCGGCCCGAACAACGAGACGGACACGCTCAAGCAGGATCTGTATCCGTACGCGCCGAACGGCCCGGTTACGTACATGAAGCCGGGTCAGAAGTTCTTCGGCACAGAGGAGACGCGCGGCGGCTGGTACCAGGCGCCACTGACGCTGAAGGACACGCTGGTCGCGGCCGGCCTGCCGAAGGTCGCGCCGAGCGGCGGCTCGTCCGGTGACGACTCGGCGTTCGTGTCCGCTGAGCTGCTCAGCGCGCTGATCGGCTCCGCGCTCCTGCTCGCGGGCGCGACGATCGTCGTCATGCGACGCCGCGAACGGCCCGCCGCCGCAGCCTGAGTCGCACTCCGTAGGATCGGGGGCGTGGGCTCACCCGCGTCCCTCGATCTCTTCCACCAGGGCGACGAGCGCGTGATCGGCGTCTACCTGCTCGACAGCGCCGACGGGCCAGCGCTCTTCGACTGCGGGCCGACGACCTGCGTGCCGGCGCTGAAGGAGCGCCTCGCCGAGGAAGGGCTCGCCGTCCGCGACCTCCGCCACCTTCTCCTCTCGCACATCCACCTCGACCACGCCGGCGCCGCTGGCGTCCTCGTCCGTGAGCATCCTGCCCTGCAGGTGCACGTCTCGGAGATCGGCGCGCCGCACCTCACCGACCCGAGTCGCCTCGAACGCAGCGCCCGGCGGCTGTACGGGGACGAGTTCGACACGCTTTGGGGCGAGCTCGCGCCGGTCCCGGAGGCGAACCTGCACGTCGCCGGCGACCGCGTGGTGGGGCTCGACTGTTTCCCGACACCGGGTCACGCGAACCACCACGTCTCCTACCTGGACGCCGAAGGCACGCTCTATGCGGGCGACGCGGCCGGCGTGCGCATCCTCCCCGGCCGCTACATCATCCCGGTCTCGCCACCGCCGGAGGTCGACCTCGACGCCTGGGAGCGGACGATCGACGAGATCGAGCGGCGCAGTCCCGAGCGCCTCGCCCTGATCCACTTCGGCGTCGTCGAGTCCCCGCGCGACCATCTGCGCCGCCTGCGTCGCGAGCTCCGCGTGTGGGCCCAGCGCGTGCGGCAAGGCCTGACGGAGGACGAGTTCGTCGAGGCGGCTCGAGCCGACCTGGCCGAGGAGAACGGCGAGGCGCCGTACTACGAGCGCGCCGCCCCCTTCTGGCAGTCGTATGCCGGCCTCAAGCGCTACTGGGACAAGCAGCTGCAGACGGCATGAGCCGGCTCGACGCACCGCCGGAGGTGCTCGCACAACTCGACGCCCTCACGCTCGAGCTCCGGTCGATTCTCGGCGACGACCTCGTCGGGCTCTATGTCCATGGCTCACTCGTCCTCGGATGCTTCAGCGCCGAGCGCAGCGACGTCGACGTCATCGCCGTTTCACGCCGAGCAACGATCGACGACGAGCAGCATCGTCTCGGCGAGCTGATGCTGCGCTCCTCGGCGGACAAGGGCCGTCCGCGGCGACCGCCCTACCCGCTCGAATTTTCCCTCCTCACCGAACAACAACTTCATCCTTGGCGCTATCCGACGCCTTTCGACTTCCATTACGGCGAGAGCGAGCGCGAGCGATTCACGGCCGGCGAGTTCACCCCGCTCTGGCCGGAGGACTACGACTTGGCAGCTCACATCACGGTGCTGCGGAAGGCCGGGATCCCGTTATTCGGTCCCCCGGTGCAAGCGGTATTCCCAGCCGTTCCCGAGGACGACTACGTCGACTCGTTGCTGCGGGACTTCGACTGGAGTCGGGAACGACGACTGGGTCTCTACGGCGTTCTCAACGCCTCGAGAATCTGGGCCACCCTTGCGGAGGGCAGGCTGCACTCGAAACTCAGCGGGAGCCTCTGGGCAGAGGAGCACGCGCCGGCGCGATTTCGACGCTCGATCGGGACAGCGGTCGCTATCTATCGCGGAGAGGATGAAGTCACCGAGTTCGACCCTGCGGACGTCTCCGTGTACATGGACTACGTCGAGCCGATCATCCGGTCCCTAGCCGGACGCTAGGTCCTACGCCGTGCGCTCGATCGCTTCCCGGTACGCGGCCTCGTAGCCGCCGACCATCCGCTCGGGCGCGAACTGCTCTTCGACATAGCGGCGGCACTCGATCGGATCGAGGGCGTCCGCGCGCTCGAGCGCGTCCGGCATCTGCCGGTAGTTCTCGACGACGACCCCGCTGCGCCCGTCCTCGATCACCTCCGGGACCGCGCCGTGCCGCGTCGCGACCACCGGGGTCCCGCAGGCCATCGACTCGATCATGACGAGCCCGAACGGCTCCTCCCACTCGATCGGGAACAGCGTCGCCCGCGCGTCCTGCAGCAGCTCGACCTTCTGGCCGTGGGTGACCTCTCCCAGGTACTCGATCCCGTTGTGGCCGAGGTGCGGCTCGACGTACTCCGCGAAGTACTGCCGCTCCTTCTGCTCACGCCGCTTGCCGGCCATCTTCAGCGGCACGCCGAGCTCCATCGCGACGGCGACCGCCCGGTGCGCGCCCTTGTCCGGGCTCATGCGGCCGAGGAAGAGCAGGTAGTCGCCGCGGTGGGGCTTGCACGGGTAGATCGACAGGTCGATCGCGTTCGGGATCGTCGCCGCCCACGGCAGGTCGGGCATCGGCCGGCGCTGGTTCTCCGAGATCGAGATCAACCCGACGCGCGGCGAGACGTTGGCGATCCGCCCGTAGACGTCTTGCGCCTCCGCCGTGTCGAGCGGCCCGTGCACGGTGTGCAGGACAGGCTTGTCGAGCGCGCCGCCCAGCGCCGCGGCCGGCATGCCCGAGTGGTCGTTGATGACGTCGAACTCGTCCGCCCGCTCGTAGCACGCGAGCGCGTGGCGCAGCTCCGGCAGGCTGCGGCCGATCAGCTCGCTCGGCGCGGTCGGGTAGATCGCGGAGAGCTTCGCCTTCGTCAGCGAGTCACCCGAGGCGAAGAGCGTGACGTCGTGGCCGGCTTCGGCGAGCCCGTCCGCGAGCAACGAGACGACGAGCTCGATGCCACCGTAACCGGTCGGCGGGACCGCGAACCACACCGGCGCGAGCACGGCGATGCGAAGCGGCTCACTCACGCTCTTCGACCTTGACCATCGAGTCGTCGATCCTGACATCCCAGACGCGGTCGAAGGCGCGGATCCCCGACAGGCGCAGCGTGCCCGCCCACGCGGGCAGCTCGAGCGGCAGCAGCGAGCGCAGCTGGTGCTGCCGCCGGTCGGGCTGGATCCCGAGCAGCAGCTGCAGCAGCAGGACCGGCGCCCCGGCCGCCCACGATTGCGGCCTCGCCGCCGTCGGATACGCGATCGGGAACGGCGTCTCGCCGCGCGGGAGGCCTGCGAAAACCTCCGGCAGTTGGTGGTCGAAGTGGCCGGCCGCGTTCAGCATCCGCCGGATGATGCGCTGCGCCTCGGGCCAGCGCGCGTAGCGGGCCAGCCCCCAGGCTATGAGGGAGTTGTCGTGCGGCCAGACGGTGCCATTGTGGTACGAGAGCGGGTTGTAGCCGCCCTCGGCCGCGGACATCGTGCGCACTCCCCAGCCCGACCAGAGATCGGGGCCCATCAGGCAGTCGACGACGCGGTCGACCCGGCCCGGGAGCACGATGCCGCTCCAGAGCAGGTGCCCCACGTTCGAGCAGAGCGAGTCCACCTGACGCTTCTCACCGTCGAGCGCGAGCACGTAGTAGCCGCCGCGCTCGTCGTTCCAGAACGCCTCGTTGAAACGTGTGCGCAGCTCCTCGGCCTCGCGGTCGAGCCGCTCCGCGAGCTCACGCTCGCGCCAGACCTCGCGCGCGAGCTCGGCCACGCGCCGCTTCGCGTCGTACACATAGCCCTGCACCTCGACGGGCGCGATCGGCGGCTCCGCGAGCGTGCCGTCGGAGAAGCGCTGCGAATCCCACGAGTCCTTCCACGACTGGTTGTCGAGCCCGCGCTCGCCGCGCTTGTGGTACTCGACGAAGCCGTCGCCGTCGAGGTCGCCGTGCTCGTTGATCCAGGCGAGCGCACGGAGCGCCGGCTCCTTGAACGAGCGCACGAGGGCCGCGTCGTCCGTCCAGCGCCAGACTTCCGACAGCAGGATCAGGTAGAGCGGCGTCGCGTCGACCGTCCCGTAGTAGTTGGGGAACCAGGTCCGTGCGGCCTTCCCGCGCCGCACCTCGTGGACGATCTTGCCCGGCTCGGCGTCGATCGTCGCGTCGTCCGCCTCCGCCTGCAGGTCGGCGAGGACTTGCAGCGCGCTCCGTGCGAGCTCCGTCCCGAAGAGCAGCGTCTGGAGCGACGTGATGATCGTGTCGCGGCCGAAGACCGTCATGAACCACGGCATTCCGGCAGCGGGCAAGTTGCCGAGACCGTGGCCGCTTGGCAGACGCAGCGACGCGAGATCGGCGATCGAGCGCCCGAACGAGTGCGCAAGGTCGTCCCACGACGAGCGCAGCTGCGGCACGCGCAACTTCCACGCGTCCAGCGAGGCTTCGACGCGCTCGCGCTCCTCACCGAAGCGCCGTCGGGCGATGGCCGGGCGTAGCTCCTCGACGTCGTCCACGGCCGGCACGACCTCCATTTCGAGGCTCCAGCGCCCGCGCGGCTCGAGCTCGATCCAGTAGCGAACGCGGCCCTGCTCGACGTGCCCGGCCTCGGAGAGGATGACCTGCGTCCTCGCCGGGAAGCCGTCGTCCTCGAGCACGAAGACGTTCTCGCCCGGGTCGAATCGGCTCTCCGCGGGAGGCGGCAGCGGCTGCGCGCGCAGCGGGTCGCCGAGCGCGAAGTCGTGGTTCTTGACGGCGAAGATGTCCGCGAAGTCGTTGGCGAACTCGACGGCGAGCTCGAACGCGATCGGCTCCATGCTCATGTTCTCGAGCTGCAAGCGGTCCTGCATCCCTTCGCCGACGAAGCGGGTTCTCGCGATCGACACGCAGTCCTGGGGCAGATCGCCGGCGAGCGGGTTGCGGAGGTAGAAGGCCGCGGAGTAGTACTCGACCTTGCCGGCCGAGAGCAGCAGCGGCCGAGCGCCGTTGACCGTCAGCGCCAGGTGGGAGAGGAAGCGGGTGTCATGCGCGAAGAGCCCGCTCGTCGGCCAGCTGAAGTCGCCGTTCGAGTCGCAGATGCAGAAGTTCGAGCCTTCGAGGATCGTGATCGCCATGGGCTCAGGCGGGATCGCGCAGGATGCGCGTCGGCGACGACTGCGCCAGCGCCTTGATCACCAGCTCGTCGATGTTCACGTGCGGCGGGCGGGTAAGCGCGAAGACGACGCACTCGGCGACGTCGTCCGGGGTCAGCGGCTCGACGCGCTCGTAGACCTCCTTCGCCTTGTCCGTGTCCCCCCGGAAGCGAACCGTGGAGAAACTCGTCTCGACGAGCCCCGGGTCGACCAGGGTGAGGCGGATCGGCCGGCCGAGGAGGTCTTCGCGCAGGGCGTAGGTGAAGCCGCGCACGGCGAACTTCGAGGCGACGTAGACGGCGGCGTTCTCGTACGCCTGCCGGCCGGCGATCGAGCCGATGTTGACGATGTGGCCGCCGTCGCGCACGTGCTGGAGGCAGAGCCGCGTCATGCGGAGCAGGCCGGCGACGTTCGTCTCGACGACCGCCGCCTCGTCCTGCTCGCTCGACTCCCAGAAGGGATCGCGGCCGAGGGCGAGGCCGGCGTTGTTGACGATCAGGTCGAGCCCGCCGAGGGCGTCCACCGCCTGCTGGACGAAGCGTTCACAGCTGGCCGCATCCGTCACGTCGAGCTCGAGGGCGACCACCTCCTCCCCAAGCTCCGCGAGGCGCTCGGTCCGCCGCGCACCGGCCGCGACTCGTGCGCCCGCGGCGGCGAGAGCGCGCGCTGTCGCCGCCCCGATCCCGCTCGAGGCGCCCGTGACGACAGCGGTCTTTCGTGAGAGCGGGGCCAAGGCCGCGGAGACTACCGCGGTGCTCGGCCCCGCTCTCGCGGTGTACTAGTTGCGGTCCGGGTACGGATCCTTGCTGCTGTCCGCCCCGGAGACGGCCGTCCATTCGTTCGGCCCGCCGCAGCTCGGACAGGGCGGAAGAGACTCGACCGACTGGACGGTGATCTCGTTCCCGCAGTTCGTACAGCGGTACGTGCCAGCCGACACGTCGCTGCCGATCGGTGCTGGATTCGCCATCTCACTCCTCTCTTGCCGTTCCAGGACGCTCGTACCGCTCGGATTCGCTTCTAAACCGGCCGGGTACAACGCGGCCATGCGGTGGCGGCGCGGAACCGGCAGCGGCCAGATCGAGGACCGCCGCGGTGCATCCCCGATCGCGCTCGGCGGCGGGGCGGCCGGCGGCATCGGTGTCCTCGTCCTGCTGCTGCTCTACCTCTTCGGAGGCGGGGGAGGCGCGGGCGCCGGTCCGCTCGAGCCTCTGCCCGAGATGCCGGCGGCACAAGGCCGCGGCCCGGATCCCGACGCCGAGCTCAAGGACTTCGTCGCCTTCGTGGTCCAGGATGTGCAGAGCTCGTGGGCGAGGAGCTTCGCCAGGTCGAACAAGACGTATGAGCCGACGAAGCTCGTCCTCTTCGAGAACGCAACTCAGACCGGGTGCGGAATGGGCTCGTCGCAGACGGGCCCGTTCTACTGCCCGCTCGACCGCAAGGTGTACCTCGACCTCGGCTTCTTCCGCGAGCTGCGCTCCCGCTTCGGCGCCCCGGGCGACTTCGCGCAGGCGTACGTGATCGCGCACGAGTTCGGTCACCACGTGCAGAACCTGCTCGGGATCAGCGACGACGTCCGTACCGATCAGCAGAAGGACCCAGGCGGGGCGAACGAGCTCTCGATCCGGCTCGAGCTCCAGGCCGACTGCCTGGCCGGGGTCTGGGCCCATTCGGCCTACGAGCAGAAGCTGCTCGAGAGCGGCGATCTCGAGGAGGGCCTCGCTGCGGCCGCCGCGGTCGGCGACGACCGTATCCAGAAGCAGGCGGGCGCGGCGGTCGACCCCGAGAGCTGGACGCATGGGTCGTCCGAGCAGCGCACGACGTGGTTCCGCAAGGGGTTCGACGGCGGCGACCCCGGCGCCTGCGACACGTTTTCGGGCGAGCTCTAGTACTAGGCTGCGACGCCGTCTCGGGCGTCGAGTACCCGGCGCACCTTCTCCGCGAGCAGGTCGACGCTGAACGGCTTCTGCAGGAGCTCCGTGCGCGGCTCCAGCACCCCGTGGTTGCCGATGATGCCGTCCGTGTACCCGGACATGTAGAGCACCTTCGTCTCGGGATGGGTCGCCAGCAGCTCCTCGGCCAGCTCGCGGCCGCTCATCTTCGGCATCACGACGTCGGTGACGAGCAGGTGGATGCGCCCGTCGAACGTGCGTCCCAGCTCGAGCGCCTCGGCGCCGTTGCGGGCCTCGAGCACGGTGTAACCCTTGCCTTCGAGGATCTCGCGGACGAGATTCCGCACGATCTCCTCGTCCTCGACGAGCATGACCGTCTCCGACCCGCTTGAGCGCCCGTCGGGGAAGGAGTCGTGCTCCTCCGCGCCGGCATCGACGATCGACTCCAGCCGGTGCAGCAGGATCTTGAACGCGGCGCCGCGCCCGGGCTCGCTCTCCACGAGCACGTAGCCGCCGCTCTGCCTGACGATTCCGTACACAGTCGCGAGCCCCAGACCCGTGCCCTTGCCCTGCTCCTTCGTCGTGAAGAACGGCTCGAAGAGGCGCGCCTTCGTCGAGTGGTCCATCCCGTGGCCCGTGTCACGGACAGCGAGCATCACGTAGCGTCCCGCCGCCAGCCCGTCGTGGCGCGTGGCGAGCTCCTCGTCGACGTCGAAGTTCGCGGTCTCGATGGTCAGCTTGCCGCCGCCCGGCATCGCGTCGCGGGCGTTGACAACTAGGTTGACGAGCACCTGCTCGAGCTGGCCGGGATCGGCCTGCACCCGGCCGAGGCCACGGCCGAAGACCGTCACGACTTCGATGTTCTCGCCGATCAGCCGCCTGAGCATCTTCTCGATGTCGCTGACCACGTCGTTGAGGTCGAGCACCTTCGGCTGCAGGATCTGCTTGCGGCTGAAGGCGAGCAGCTGGCGCGTGAGCGAGCTGGCGCGGTCGGCCGACCGCGAGATCTCCTGGATGTCGTTGCGCAGGCCGTTGTCGCCCTCGCCGAGCCGGTTCAGGGCGAACTCGCTGTAGCCGCGGATCGCGGTCAGCAGGTTGTTGAAGTCATGAGCGACGCCTCCCGCGAGCTGGCCGACGGCCTCCATCTTCTGCGCCTGACGGAGCTGGCTCTCGAGCCGCACGCGCTCGTCCTCGGCGCGCTTGCGGCTCGTGATGTCCTCGAGCATCGCGATCGCGAACTTGGGCCGGTCGTCGGCGTCACGAACGAGCGAGACAGTGTTGCTCGTCCAGAGCACGGCGCCCGAGCTCGCGAGGCAGCGCTTCTCGACCCGGTAGACGTCGCGCTCGCCCGCGACGAGTTTTTCGAACAGCTCCAGCTCGCGCGCCCGGTCGTCCTCGTGCGTCAGCTGGTCGACGGTCCGGCCGACGAGCTCCGTCGCCGAGTAGCCGAACATCTCCTCCAGCGCGCGATTGCTGCTCACGACGCGCCCGTCGAGATTGAGCACCGCCGTGCCGAACGCGGCGGACTCGAACATCGCGCGGAAGCGGTGCTCGCTGTCGCGGAGCAGAGCGAGGACGCGGAAGGAGTGGTGGCAGAGGATCAGCGGGGCGACCACGGCGGGTACCAGCCACGGGTTCGTCTTCCAGAACGCGGCCAGGGCGACACCGAGGGCCGCGACGACGAGGTCCATCGAGATGCTCTTGAGCGAGAGCAGGCCGCTCTCACGGAAGCCGTGGCCCCGCGCGAGCAGCAGCATCGCCGCGAGCAAGAGGTGGTTGACCGCGATCCAGGCCCCGGCCGCAGCGAGACCGGCCAGCGCGAAGCGGAGCTCGGACCCCGCCACGTCGGCACGCTCGACCAGCGCCGCGCTGCCCCAGGCCGCGAGCCCGGCGAGCGTGTAGTTGAAGACGTTGAACGTCTGGATGTACCACGGGTAACGCTGCTTGAGGCCGTGCGGCAGGTGCTGGACGAGCCCCATCAGCGCTACGAGCTCGGGCGGGAGGAGCAGGGCCGCGGCGATGACGAATGCGATCGCCGTGTGGAAGCCGTGGTTCGATCCCGTCGGGACGACGAAGAACTGTGCCGCCGAGGCCGCAGTGCCGAGGATCGCGAACGTGAGCAGCGCCTCCAAGCCAGGCTCGGCCTGCGCGAACGCGGGCACGACCGCCGCCACGGTCGCCGCCGCGACCGCGAGCAGGCAGGACTGAGCGCCGCGTGGGAACCCGTTTCGAGAGGCCCGCCGGATAGGAGCCGCGTTCATCGACACGCCGCCCATCGTTCTGTTAGGGGAGAAGAGCCTCCGCCGCGAGCTCTGCAGCGGTGATCCACTCGCCGTTCGCGGGATGCGCGTCGGCCTCCGGGCTCGCGGTCAGGGAGACGTCGCCCGACGTCCACGTCGCCGAAGTCCAGGTCGCAGAGGTCCAGGTCGCAGACGTCCACGTCGCCGAGGTCCAGGTCGCGGACGTCCACGAGGCCGATGTCCATGTGGCCGAGGTCCACGTCGCGGAGGTCCACGTCGCCGACGTCCACGTCGCCGCGTCCCAGGTCGCGTTCGCCTGTGCCGCGCTCGTCCACGTGGCCTCGTCGAACACCGGAACCGGGCCACCGGCCGGGTCGGGGACGACGAACTGGAGCAGGCTGGCGTTCGGGTTCGGCGGGGCGCTCACGGCCACGGCCGCCGATGCATCGACCTCGCCCACGCCGGTCGCACCCGCGGTGCTGAGCGGGGTCGCCCGGGCCTTGAGCATGAGCGCGCCCTTGACCTGGTCCGGCGTCCACGTCGGGTGCTCCGCGAGCACGAGCGCCGCTGCGCCGGAGACGACCGGCGCCGCGAACGACGTGCCGGACATGACCATGTAGCCGGGCTCGACCACCCGGTCGGGCCGCTCGGCCGTCATCGTCGCCGTCGTCGGCACCGCGCCGACGAGGTACCGACCTGGAGCGCTCAGTTCCGGCTTGGCGAAGCCGTCCAGCGTCGAGCCGTACGCCGACCAGGGCGCAGCGAAGTCGTCGTTGGTCGAGGTCGTGCCCGCGATGTCCGCCGCACCGACGGTGATGACGAAGGGGTCGTTCGCAGGCGAGTAGAGGACACCGCTCTCCTGGACGCCGTAATTGCCGGCGGCGGTGACGACGACCACACCGCTGAACCAGAGCTTCTCAACTGCCTTGTTCAGAGGATCGAACCGGAACGTCGAGCGCTGCGCGCCGTGGAGCGAGAAGTTCGCGACCTTGATCCCGTACTGGGCCCTGTTTTGCAGGATCCAGTCGACGGCCGCGATGACGTCGCTCGTCAGGCCGGTGCCGAGGTCGTTGGTGACGTCGAGCGAGACGATCTTTGCCGTCGGTGCGGCGCCCGCATAGTCGGCGCCACTGCCGGCAGCGATACTCGCGACCATCGTGCCGTGCCCACGGCCGTCGCCGGGGGAGTTCGGCGGGACTGAGGCGAACGACACCTGCTTCATCACACGTGTGCCGAAGTCGGCGGCTCGCGTCGGGTCGACGCCGGAGTCGACGATCGCGATCGTAGGCGGCTGCAGCGCAGGCGAAAGCAGCGAGCCGATGAGGTCGGTCCAAAGCCGGTTGACGCGCGCGACGTACGGCCAGCGCTGCTCGGTCGTGAAGCCGCTCGAAAGCCTGACCGGCGCGTCGAGCGAGATCGCCAGGACGCCCTCGTCTCGCGCGAGCGCCAGGATCTGGCCGCGAGTCAGTCGCGCCGAGACCGTGTCGAGGTGCCGGAAGCGGCGAACGACACCGGTCCGGCTCCGCGGCCGCGCGCGGACCTCGTCCCAGACGTCACTCGAGAGCTCACTCGTGTCTTGGCCGGGCTCGGCCTGGACGATGACCTTGAAGGTGCCGTTCGGCCGGCTCGCCAACTTTCGGGCGAGCCCGCTCGAGAGCATCGCGTCGGCGTGAGCCACGGCCGGCGCAAGCAAGGCCGCCGCAGACACGGCGACGAGCAGCGCGAGTGCCCGCACTCCCTTTCTCCTCGACTGCCGAGGGCAGAGCTCCAACCGGACTTTCTCCTTCTCCGCGCCGGTGCGCGGGGCCGCAAGAACGTGACGCCTTAGTTGTCCGACCGTAGGCGGCCGAAGGAGGCGGTGAAATCCCCCTTTCGGGGAGGGGTCATCCTCGTTTCGGCGAGAAGGCCGCGGAATCCCTCGAACGAGGTGTCTGCAGGAGCGGATCAGGCCAGCAGCCCGAGCCGCAACGCCGTCGCGACGGCCTGCGTGCGCGTCCGCGCGTTCAGGCGCTCGCAAGCCTTCCGCACATGCGTCCGCACCGTCTCGGCGCTGATCGAGAGCTCCTTGCCGATCTGCTCGTGCGAGAGCCCGTCCGCGAGCAACGCGAGCACCTCGGTCTCCCGCTGCGTGAGCCCGGGCCCGTTCGCCTTAGCGGGCGCGAGCGTGTCGCGCGCCAGCGCGGGATCGATGTAGTGACCGCCGGCGCAGATCGTCTGCAGGGCGAGCACGAGATCGGCGAGGGGCGCGTCCTTGAGGACGACGGCCCGCGCGCCTGCCTCGAAGGCGGCTCTGACGAGCTGGTCGTCGCCGGCAGCGGTGTACACAGCGACGAGCGTGTCGGGTGCCTCCTCCTGAAGCCGCGCGAGCAGCGCTGGCCCTTCGAGTCGGGGCATGCGGTAGTCGACGAGCGCGACGTCCGGACGCTCCTGCTGGACGCCGAGCAGCGTCGCGTAGCCGTCGGCGGCCTGCGCGACGACGTCGAAACCTCGCGCCTCGAGAAAGGTCGAGACGGCGGCGACGAGCGCCGGATGGTCGTCGGCGACGAGACAGCGGAGGGCGCGGTCGCTCATCCGGCGATCTCGTTCGTGTTCGCGGGCTCGGCACGGGCGGGGAACTCGAAGACCGCGGCGCCGCGTACCGGGCGCACCGGGGACCGGAAATCGATGCGCAGGCCGTCGGCCGCGAAGCTCAGCTCGCCACTGTCGATCATCTCGAGCGCGACGTCGACGACCGCGGGATCCCACTGGGCGCCCCGGCCCTGCTCGAGCTCACGGACGATCTGCGGCTCGGTGAGCGGCGCACGGTAGACGCGCTGCGCCGACATCGCGTCGATCGAGTCGGCGACGGCGAGGATGCGCGCGCCAACGGGGATCTGCTGGCCCGCGAGCCGATCGGGGTAGCCGCTTCCGTCCCAGCGCTCGTGATGGTGGCGAACGATCGGACGCACGTTGTCGAGCAGCTCGAGCGGCGCGAGCAGGTCGTCGCCGATGACCGTGTGCCGGCGCATCACCTCGAGCTCCTCGGCGGTGAGGGGACCCGCCTTGAGCAGCACCGCGTCGGGGACGCCGATCTTGCCCACGTCGTGGAGGAGCGCGCCGAGGCGCAGCGTCTCGAGCTCATGGTGACCGACGCCGAGCGCTCCCGCCAGGCGGATGGCGAGGGCGGCGAGCCGGTCGCAATGCCCCTTCATCCCCTGCTCGCGCGCTTCGATCGCGTTGGCGAGCGCGCCCGAGAGCGTCGGCGCGAGCAGCCGCTCGCAAAGCTCCTGCTCGCTACGCCCCGCCCGCTCGAGCGCTTTGCCGACGGCGTCCGTAAGTTCGCCGTGCGTGAACGGCTTCGACACGAGGCCGTCCGCGCCGCGCATCAGCGCCTCGTTCAGGTTCTCGTAGGTGTCGGCGCCCGTGACGAGCACGACCGGCAGGCTCGGGCGATGCAGGCGAACCGCCTCGAGCAGCTCGAGGCCCGACAGCTCGGGCATGACGATGTCGCTCACGACGAGGCCGACCTCGGCATCCGTCAGGTGCCCCGCGGCCTCGTCCGCCGTCGCTGCCGTTAAGACGGCGTGGCCGGCGTCGCGGAGGATCTCGCTCATCAGGCCGCGGACGACCGAGTCGTCGTCGATGACGAGGATCCTGGTCACGATGCGGCCCCCGCGATCGGCAGACGCAGGACGACTGTGGTTCCACGGCCGTCGGCCGGCAGCACGACGAGATCGCCGCCGTGCTCGCGTGCGATCTGTCGCGCCGCGGCGAGGCCGAGGCCGGCACTCAGCGGCTCGCGCTTGGTCGTGAACCACGGCTCGAAGGCCCGGGCGGCGGCGTCCGGGCGGAAGCCCGGCCCGGTGTCGGAGACGCGCGCCATCGCCCAGTCGCCTTCGCGAGCGAGCGCGACGGTGATCGAGCCGCCGCCGTTGACCGCTTCCTGGGCGTTCAGGAGCAGATGCAGGAAGAGCTGGGCGAGCCGGTGGGCGCTGCCGTCGACCGGCAGCGGCTCGGGTCCGTAGCTCTCACGGAGCTCCACCGTCTTCGCGGAGTTCGTGCACCGGAGCAGCTCGACGGCGCCTGCAGCGGTCTGCTCGAGCCCGACCGGACCTTCGTGCTGCGGGTGCTCGCGCGCAAAACCCAGGAGCGCCTGGACGATGCGCTTGACGTCCTGGCCGCTCGCCTCGATCAGCTGGACCCGCTCGTGCACCTTCGTGCCGGGCTCGACCTCGTTCAGCAGGAACTCGACGAGGCCGAGGATCCCGAAGAGCGGATTGTTGATCTCGTGCGCAGCGCCGCGGACGAGCTGTCCCAGCGCGGCAAGTTTCGCCGTCCGCACGAGCTGCTCGTCGGAGGCCTCGGCCGCGGGTTCGGGCAGGCGTAGCTGGGCGGCATTCTCCGGCATCGTTTCGATATCGGAAGGCGGAGTTGGTTCCTAAAGTAAGTCCGTGTCGACGCTCAGCGGACGAGGACGCGGACACGCCCCATCGCCCCGACCTGCAGCACACGCCGCGCGCCCGCGAGCTCCGTGACGTAGAAGTTGCTGTGGCCTACGGCGAGGTTGAACGGCCCTCTCGCCCGCGCGACGAGGGTTCGCGTCCCGCCGTCCGGCGAGAGGCGGAAGACCGCATTCGCCTGGCCGTCGGCGACGTAGACGGTGTTCCCGGGCCCGCCCTTCACCGCGACGGGCGCTCCGAAGTCCGCCGCGAACGTGCTCACGTTGCCCGCGGGGTCGATTCGGCGCAGCACGCGGTTGTGCGAGTCGGCGACGATCACCTCGCGGTCGACGCGAAGCGCGACGTCGTGCGGGTGCCGGAGCAGCGCGGCCCGCGCGGGGCCGCCGTCACCCGCGTAGCCCTCTTCGCCCGTGCCCGCGATCGTGCTGATCGTCCCGTCCGCATCGATGAAGCGGATCCAGTTGTCGTACTCGGCCAGCACGATCGTCTCGTCGTGGTCGACCTCGAAGCCGCCGAGGCCGGCGAGCGACGCGGCCGTCGCGGGGCCGCCGTCACCGGTGTGGGCGCGCCGGCCGTTTCCCGCGACGAGGATCTTTCTGGCGCCCGCGATCCGGTAGATGCGATCGCCCGCGCCGACGTAGAGCCGGAGCATGTCGTCGAACGCGAGCGCGACGATGTCGCGCAGTCGCGTGACGACGATGCGGCGCCTTCCCGTCCGCAGATCGATGCGAACGACCCGGTTCAGCCTGCGGTCGGCCACGAGCAGCCCGCCTCGGTAGTCGAGCGCGAGCGCGCCCGGCTCGACGATGCGGACGGCCGGCGGCTTGCGCTTCGGCGGTGTCGATGCGTTGCCGCCGGCCGTCCCTGCGACCGCAGTGAGCGCCAGGAGTGCGATGGCTACTCGAGCGGTGCTCATCCGCCCGCCGCCACGGTGACGGCGCCGGTGACCGGATCGACGCGAAGCACGCGGGGCAGGGCGCGCTCGGTGACGTAGAGGCTCCCGTCCGCCGCGACCGCGACGCCGTTCGCGCCGGCGACCGGAGCCGCCGTCGTGACGACGCCCCCGCGCAGGCGCGCGATCCGCCCGTTTCCGTAGTCGGCGATGAAGAGTGTGCCGTCGGACGTCGCCGTCACATCGACCGGCTGGCTCAGTCCTTCGGCGACGGTCGAGCTCGACCCGCTCACGAGGTCGACGGCGACGAGACGATCGTTGAACGTGTCGCACACGTAGAGCGTCGATCCGTGGACGGCAAGCCCGTGAGGCTGGCGGAGGCCCTCGGAGAGGAGCGGCGTGACGATCCCGTCGATGCCGACCCGGACCACCCGCCCGCCCAGCTCCGACGCGTAGATCGACCCATCCGGCCCGAATGCCAGAGCCGTCGGCTGCTGAAGCGTCGCGAGAATGCGCCCGTTCGCCCGCCGCACGTACCGCTCCTCCGTCACGACGGCGAAGTCGCCGCGGGGATCGATGGCGACCTCGACGGGGAAGCGCAGTCGCGCAACCACCATCAACAGCCCGCCCGGGAAGACCTTGAGCACGCGGTTCGATGCGTCTCCGACGAGCAGCGTGCCGTCGCGGTCGTCGACGACGACGTCGTAGGTGCCGCGCAGACGCGGCGGCCCGACGACGACGCGGCCGCTGCGTACGCGGTGTCCGTTGACCGCCACGCTGAACTGGAAGCGGCCGACGTGGCCGAGCAAGACTCGCGCGCGGTAACGGCCGCGGCCTGCCGAAACAGCGCGCGTCGTGCCCCTGCCGACCCGGAGGACGACCCGACCACGGAGCAGCGGCCTGCCTCCGCGGCGCACCGTGATCGTCGGTGTCCACGCCTCACCGGCCTCCGCTTGCCGCGGCACCGGCGACATCTGGACGCGAATCGGCGAAGCCTGGCCGGAGAAGGCAAGAACGGCGGCTCCGAACAGCACCGGCAGCATACTCTGAAACTAGCACGAATTCGTACTAGTTAGTACGGATCCGGAGCAGTCCCTACGATTAGTCTCATGAAGCCGCGCCTCAGCATCCTGCTCACGTCGTGGACAGCGGCCCAGCGTGTCAACCAGCTGGTGACGAACGAGTTGGTCGCTGCGAACGCTTGGATCCCGCGCTTCGCCACGCTCGTCATGATCGCCCTCCGCGAGCCGATCACGCCGAAGGCGCTCGCCGCGGCGATGGGCTTTCCGCCGACGACGATGTCCGACTACCTGGCGGAACTCTTCGACGGCGGCTATGTCAGGCGCACGCCGAATCCGGCCGACGGCCGCTCATACCTCGTCCGCACGACCGCGAAGGGCCGCCGCGCCTTCGAGCGCGGAAGTGTCGCCAGTGGCCGGGCACAGCGTCTCCTCGAGGAGAACCTCGAGCGCGGGCTGGAAGAGATCGAGCAGGCGATCGACGACCTCACGCGCGCGCTCGACGCCGCTCTGGCCGAGCAGGCGTCCGCCCTCCCGGCGCGGTAGCGCTCAGCGGTTTGCGGGCCACGGCGATGGGTATCGGTCGGGCATGGCAACGACGACGGGCAGCCGCGCGAAGCCGGGCGAGAAGTCGAAGCTCGAGCCGGGCTTCTGGCGCGATGTCCTCAAGAGGACCGTCAGCGAGTTCCGCGAGGACAACATCACCGACTGGGCGGCCGCGCTCACGTACTACGGGATGCTGTCCGTCTTCCCGGCGCTGATCGCGCTCGTCTCGATCGTCGGCCTGATCGGGAAGTCGGCCACGGACCCGCTGCTCGACAACCTCGGCTCGTTCGCGCCCGGGCCGGCAAAGGAGATCCTCGAGAACTCGCTGAACGGGCTGACGGAGAGCCGCGGAGGCGCGAGCATCCTCTTCTTCGTCGGGCTCGTCGGCGCGATCTGGGCCGCTTCGAGCTACATCGGCGGTTTCATCCGCGCCTCGAACGTCATCTGGGACGTCGAGGAAGGACGCCCGATCTGGAAGACGATTCCGCTGCGCCTGCTCGTGACCGTCGTCATGCTCGTCTTGCTGACGGCCACCGCCGTCGCAGTCGCGGTCACGGGCCCGCTGGCGGACAGGGTCGGCAAGCTGATCGGGGTCGGCGAGGCGGCGGTCACGGTTTGGGACATCGCGAAGTGGCCCGTCCTGATCCTGATCGTGAGTCTGATGTTCTCGATCCTGTACTACGCGGCGCCGAACGTGAAGCAGCCGGGCTTCAAGTGGGTGACGCCTGGCGGAATCCTCGCCGTCGTGACGTGGATCGCCGTCTCGGCGCTGTTCGGGCTCTACGTCGCCAACTTCGGCTCGTACAACAAGACGTACGGCTCGCTGGGCGCGATCGTCATCTTCCTCGTCTGGCTCTGGCTGACGAACATCGCCATCCTGCT
>DASQWH010000139.1:0-14191 GCA_035640335.1 Gaiellaceae bacterium
CGGGAGGGCTGCGCCGGCGTTGGGTTGAAACCTGCCCAAGCGGGCACCTGTTTCCCCTGCACCTGTTAGGTTCGCGCCCTCGCGGCCCGGCGTATCTCACCAGATCAACTGTGGCACTGAGGAACGCATCCGCCTCCTGCATCGCGCGTCGCGCGGGCGTTGCCGTGGCCGTCGCGCTGCTCGCGACAACGGGCAGCACGACAGCGCATGCGGCGAACGGGCTCGCTGCACAGCTCCGGCCGGCTTTGGATCCTGCGGATCAAGCGCAGGGGTGCACGCAACTCGGTGAGCTGGCCACGTTGGATCCTCCGAGTCGCGGCTGCCAGCCGGACCCGAGCACTGAGCCGCCGCGCCCGCCGCCCCGCGAGAGCGTTTTACCCCCACTCCTGCGCGATTCGCCCGGTCCCGCGCTTTACGTCTCGATGCTCGGCAGCGATCTCGGCAACGACTGCCTGAGCGACGTCGCGCCTTGTCGAACGATCCAGCACGCGATCGACGTCTGCGTGCCCGGCAGCGTCATCAACGTGCACGAGGGCGTCTACGCGCAGTCGCTCGTCGTCCTTGCCGGCGCCCCGGAGCCTCGCGGGTGCCAGGGCACAGCGAGCGCGCCCGTCACGCTTCGCTCCTTCCCGGGTGAGCTCGCCACGATCGTCCCCGACGGCCTCGTCATGCTGCGCGTCTCGATGGGGACGCGCTACTGGAAGTTCGAGCGCCTGCGCTTCCTCGCCAACGAGACGCTGCCGCAGGGAACAGGCAACCCGGGGCTCTGGGTCTCCGACGCACCCGGCGTCGATGGCGCCCCCGCCCATCACATCCAGTTCATGAACGACGAGTTCCTCGGTGCCGGAGTGAACTCCACCGGCTTCCTCGCCTCGCCGCAGACGCGCTCGGTCTTCGTCGTCTCGACGACGGTGACGGGCTGGGGCACTGGGCTGGAGCAGCGGCAGGGCATCTACCACCAGGGCCAGAACGGCCTGCTCCTGAACAACGTCGTCTACGGGCTTCTGAACGGGTTCGGGATCCAGCTGCGAGGCAACGCGGACTCGGAGCTCTGCCAGAACACGATCGCCGCCCACAACACCGTCGTCGACACGATCGTGCACGCCGGCATCTACGTTGAGAACAACTGCCGCGGCGTGCGCGTGCGCAACAACATCGTCGCTTACTCGGGCTCGGAAGAGCTTTATGGGCTGCTCGGGGCGGGCGACGATCCACCCCCGTCGTCGAACCGCGCATTCACGAACCTGCTCTGGGATACGAGCGGCCCCTATACCGGCAATAGCACCGGGCGACACATCCTCGACTTCTCCGACGGCCTCGCCGATTGGGAAGGCCCAGGCGCGAACCAGGTCGCGGACCCGCTCTTCGCCGACCGCCTCACGCGCGACTACCACCTGCTCGCCGGCTCGCCCGCGATCGGCTACGCCGACCGCCCCTACTCGCCCTCGTTCGACTTCGACGGGCACCCGCGGGACTCCGCCCCTGACGCCGGCGCGTTCGAGCACTAGCGGCTGACTGAGCCGCCGTGGCGTCCCGGAGACGGAGGGCCGGAGTGCCGGGGGCGGGACTCGAACCCGCACGCCCCCGAAGGGGACACCTGATTTTAAGTCGCCCTTGGCGATCTCGGCCTGTCTCATCCCGCTTATCCGTTCCTCACATCGTTGACCTCCTCTCAGTCGGGCTCGGCGGTTCTCGCTGCCACTCTTGATGCCACCCTGACGTGACGCCGCCCGAGGACCAGTCGTTTCTTGACTTCGGCGTGCAATTGGAGTAGATCCGGGCTGCGGATCGGAGCCGCGAGGAGCGCAAGATGGATCGAAGAGCCGAAGCTTCGCGGGGCCGACGTGCCGCTCGTCGCAGGGCAGCGCGGTCCTTTTCGCCTACGTCGGCATCGGGCGGCGTGAACGAGCACCAGAGGCCGGCGAGGAATCCGCGACTGTCCATCCCATACCTATGTCGCACCGTCCACCTCGGGTCTGCTTCTGACAAGGGAGATCCCCAAAAGCCGCGTGCGGAGCCGGCCTGACGCGGCGATTGCCCCGTCATGACCACCGAAGACAGAGGCGGCGACACGCGCCGGACCCTCGTGTGGGGCCTGGCCGTGCTCGCGTTGCTGCTCGTGGGGATCGGGCTCGGCGAGTGGCACACGAGCGAGCAGATCTCCAAGGAGTCGAGCGAGCTGTGGGCAGGCCTGAGCGAGGCCATCCTCGCGCTCATGCTCTTCTTCGCCGGCTTCATCGTTGCGCTCAGCGCGCTGGTTCTCGCCTTGACCGCGCGCCGCGCGCGGGCCGCGGCGCTCGTCGTCCTAGCGATCGCCGTCGCGGTCCCGCTAGCGACCGCAGGGGACTCGGGTGAGAGCGCCACTGCGCCGCGAATAGAGGGGTGGAAGCCGCTCGGGCCGGGCGGCAAGGGCGTCAACTCGATCGTGGTCGACCCGCGGACGCCGGGCACTGTCTACGCTGGCATCGACAGCGACGAGGCCGTGAAGAGCACCGACGGTGGGGAGAGCTGGGACGGCCTCGGTATCGAGCTCAACGAGGCCGGCCTTCTGGTAGTTGATCCGGCGCCCCCTCGGGTCGTCTATGCGGCGAGGACGGACTTCCCCAATGACTTCGTCATGAAGAGCACGGACGGCGGCGAGAGCTGGACGGGCGCCAACCGCGGCCTTCAAGGCGGAGAAGGCGGGCTCGACCCAGGCGTCACGGCGATCGCTCTGCACCCTGCGCGGTCGCGAACGCTCTATGCGGCCACCCAAGCCGGCGGCATCTACAGGAGCACGAACGGCGGCCGCAGCTGGTCACGCGTGAGCCGGGATCACAACAAGATCGTGTTCCAGGCGATTGCGATCGACCCGAAGCGCCCCTCGATCATGTACGCCGGCATGGCGGAGGCGTTCAGCGGACGTCTCTTCAAGAGCACGGACGGCGGCCGATCCTGGCACGCCCTCCCGCTCGGCGACGCCGTCGTCTCAATCGCAATCGATCCTCGGATGCCGCGAACCGTCTACGTGTCCTCAACGATCGCTACGTACAAGAGCGTCGACGCCGGCAGGAGCTGGAAGGAGCTGGGATTCGGTCGCGACATCTCATCCGGGGCACTCGCGCTCGACCCGAGCCGGCCAGACACGCTCTACGTGGCCGGGAGCGCCGCCTTTACCGACCAGGGAGTCGTCCTGAAGAGCACGAACGGCGGCAGAAGCTGGGCCACGGTCGCATCGACGGACCACAAAGTCTCCGACATCGACGCGTTCTTCGGAGAACACAACCTCGCCGTCGATTCGACGGGGCGGCGCGTGTACGTGGGCACACCCGGCGCAGGCATTCTCGTCTGCGAGACGTGCTGGGGGGTTCAGTCACCGCGCTGAGAACGCACGAGCTTTAGGAGTCCGCACCGACGATATTGCTGGGCCAGTCCGCGATCTCGGCCACGAAGATCGCGGCCCTCAGATTCCGGTTTCCTTGTGGACGCGGCCTTCCCGGCCTACATTAGTTGCGCCTTCTCAAGCAACCCCGAGCCGACCGAGAGCCGGAGCGTGGCCCCTCCCGTGGCCCCCGTCGGCGCAAGATCCATGCGGGAAGGCGGTTCACCTTCGTGAGGAACGTCCGAATGCAGGAGTTTCCGATGCCGGGGGCGGGACTCGAACCCGCACGCCCCCTAGGGGGACACCTGATTTTAAGTCAGGCGCGTATGACCAGTTTCGCCACCCCGGCCGGGCAAGGATAGCCGCGCACTGCTACGAGCCTGGCGCGAGATCCTGGAGCCGGAACGGCTCGGGGCCCTTGGCCCGGTACGCGTCGCGGAACGTCTTGAACGCGCCCTCGTCGAACTCCGTGCACGTCGAGAGGTGCGTCCACGCCGTGAGCGCGATCTTGTCGTTGAGACGCGGGAGCGGTGCGAGCACGATGCCGTTCGGCGAGTCCTGGTAGAAGCCTCGCAACTGCTCGACGGTGCTCGCGGGCACGTCCTTGCCGTACTGGATGACGACCCCGCCGTGCTCGAGGTTGTGAACGAGCTTGCGCTCGTTGATCGGCTCCTCGTAGGCGTTGAAGATCGCCGGAGTCGGGTCGTGCGTGCCGCTCGTGGGCGGGAACGAGTTGTACTTGTAAGGCTGGGTCGCAGCGGCGGCGGAAAAGTGCTGGCGGCCCTGGTTGGGATAGGTCTTGAACGTGCACCCGGCGGCCTGCATCCTCGGGCCGACCGCGGCCGACGAGTCGCCGCCCTTCAGGGCGAGAAAGAGCAGGACCGCGCCGAGGATGACGAGACCCGAGAGGGCGAACAGCATCAGGTAGATCAGCGTGCGGCGGTTCTCGGAGGGCGCGCGAGCGTCGACCCGCCGCTTTGGAGCCTGGACGGGCCGTCGCGGCGGCGGCGGCGTTCGTGTCTTCTTGGCCAAATCCGGCCCGATGGTAGCAACCGTCCTATACTCATCCGTCCCACGACTCAGGAGGAAAGCGGATGGGATTCCTCGACAAGCTCCTCGGGCGCGGCAAGCAGGCCGCAGGCGACGTCAAGGGCGACGAGTCCATGCGGCAGGAAGGCATGCACCAGGAGCGCGAGGGCATGGCGGAGGACCGAGCCGCGGCTGCCGAGGAGCAGGCGCAGACGGCCCGCGAGCAGGCCGCCGAGCACCGCGCAGAGCGCGATACGTAGGACCACCAACTAGCTCCGTCCGACTCCATCTCTAGCGTTTTGCGGTCCTGATGACGACCGCAATCCTCATCGCCTGCCTGCTCGCGGGCCTGGCCGGCGTCGCCTACGTCCTCCGCGGGCTGTTCGACGATCGCCTGAGCGGCATGGAAGCGAAGCTCGACCGCCGCCTGGGCGAGCTCGACTCGCGCGTCGACCGCCGCCTCGAGGGAATCGACGGCCGCCTGCTCTCGAGCCAGCGCAGCGCCGGCGAGACCGCGACGCAGATCGCGGAGAAGCTCGGCCGGATGGAGGGCGCGACGACGCAGATGCTCGCCCGTGCCGCCGAGCTCTCCCGCCTCGAGCAGGCGCTACGGCCGCCGAAGGCGCGAGGAGGCTTCGGCGAGCTCCTGCTCGGCAACCTGTTGCGCGACCGGCTCCCCGCCGACGCATACGAGCTGCAGCACACGTTCCGCAGCGGTGAGCGCGTCGACGCCGTGATCAAGGTCGACAAGCTCGTCCCCGTCGACGCGAAGTTCCCGCTCGACAACTTCGAGCGCCTCGTCGAGGCCGGCGAGGACGACGAGGCGCGGCTGCTGCACGAGAGGGCTTTCGCACGCGACCTGAAGGGCCACGTCGACGCGATCGCGCAGAAGTACATCCGCCCCGCTGAGGGCACGTACGACTTCGCGCTCATGTACCTCCCTTCCGAGTCGGTCTACTACGAGCTCGTCTGCGGCAAGACCGGAGAGCTGCTCAAGTACGCGCACTCCAAGCGCGTCTTCCCGGTTTCACCGACGACCTTCACGTCACAGTTGCAGGTGATCGCGCTCGGGCTGAAGGGGCTCCAGATCGAGCAGCACGCGCAGGAGGTGATGGCCTACGTCGCCCAGCTGGCCAAGGACTTCGAGCGCTTCCGGACCGACTTCGACGTCGTCGGCAAGCACATCGGCAACGCGCAGACGAAGTACGCCGAGGCCGATCGCCGCCTCGAACGCTTCGAGACTCGGCTCGAACGCGCGTCGGATTGGGAGGAGCACGAGCCCATCGAGGTCGCCGAAGCGCACGAGCTGCCGCGCGCCGTCGACGCCGCGTAGCACCTACCTCTTGCCGTCGATGGTCGCGTCGTACGAGTAGCTCGACATCTCCCACGAGCCCTCGTCGGGCCGGAACCAGATCAGGAGCTGGCCGCGGATGACGTGGTGCTTGCCCGTGACGGGCTCGTACCGGTCGGCCCGCAGGTGGTAGAGGAAGCACTCGTTGCCGGTCCCCAGCGTCGCGTTCGGCTTGCAGTCCGTCCGCAGCAGCCCGCGGCCGACGACCTTGCGCACCTTGTCGTCGACGAGGTCGCGCTGGAACCCGCGCACGTCGCGGGCGATGAGCGGTGAGATGTCGTTCTGCACGTCGGCCCATTTCCCGCCGACGACGAACCGCCGGACGAAGTCCTCGGCGAACGTCTGCGCGTCGGCCATGCGGAAGCCTTGGTCCGAGTTGCTCTCGCCGCTACCACCGCATCCCGCCGCGAGGAAGGCGAACGCCAGGACGGTGAGGGCTGACGCGCGCAGGTGCGTCAGGCGGTTGCGGGCTGCTCTTCGCTCAGGTAGCGGATCAGTCCGCCCGCGACGACGATCTCGCGCTCCCGGGGCAGCAGGTCGTGCGTCAGCGTGATCTCCGCTACGCCCGCGATCTCGGTCGGCAGCTCGTCCTCGCCCTCGGCGATCTCGCGCAGGCCGGAAACCCGCCACGTCTGCCCGAGCTCGGCCTTGTCGTAGTCCGACTCGTCAGCGAAGAGCAGCGGCACGATCCCCTGGGCGATCAGGTTCCGCCGGTGGATGCGAGCGAAGCTCTTCGCGATCACGGCCCGCACGCCGAGCTGCGCGGGCGCCAGAGCGGCGTGCTCGCGGCTCGACCCCTGACCGTAGTTGTGGCCGGCGACGATGAAGCCTCCGCCCCACTCCTTCGCGCGGCGCGGGAACTCCTTGTCGCGGTGCTGGAACGTGAATTCGGCGATCGCGGGCACGTTCGAGCGAAAGGCCATGACGGTCGCGCCGTCCGGTGACAGGTCCCCCGTCGAGATGTCGTCCGGCGCGACGATCAGCACGCGCAGCTCGAGCGTGTCCGGGAGCTCCTTCTGCTTGGGCGGGGGCTTGATGTTCGGGCCGCGAGGCACCTCGATCGAGGCCGCCTCCTCGGCGGGGACGGGCCGCAGGATGTGTGCCTGAACGACCGCTGGCCGCGCCGGAGGCCGCGCCGGGAGGTCCACGTCGGGCAGCCCGCGCGGATCGGAAATCTCGCCGGTCAGCATCGACGCAGCCGCAACTGCGGGCGAGCACAGGTAGACCTGGTCGTCTGCGGTCCCGCTCCGGCCCGGGAAGTTGCGGTTGAACGTGCGCAGCGAGTTGGCGCCGGACGGCGGGGCCTGGCCCATGCCGACGCACGGCCCGCACGCGGGCTCGAGCATGCGCACGCCGGCCGCGAGCAGGTCGACGTAGGTGCCCGACTGCGTGATCTGGTCGAGGATCTCCCGCGAGCCGGGCGTCGCGGTCGCCGAGATCAACTTCTCCGAGATCCGGTTGCCGCGCAGGACGGCGCCGCAGACGGCGAGGTCCTCGTAGGACGAGTTGACCGAGGAGCCGATGCAGACCTGGGCGAGCTCGGTACCGACGAGCTGGTCCACCGGCACGACATTGCCCGGGCTGGAAGGCTTCGCGACGAGCGGGACGAGCGTCGCGAGATCGATGTGCTCCTCCTCGTCGAAGTCGCCTGCGTCTCCCGTGGGCATCTCGACGAAGTCGCCCCCGCGTTCCTGCTCCTCGAGCGCCCGCCGCGTCTCGGCGTCGGCCGGGAAGATGGCACCGGTCGCCCCGAGCTCGGCGATCATGTTCGCGATCGTCCCGCGCTCCGTGTAGGAGAGCGTGGCCACTCCGGGCCCGGTGAACTCGAACAGGCAGCCGCGGCCGCCGCGCACGCCCCGGCGGCGGAGCAGCTCGAGGATCACGTCCTTGGCCTGGATCCACGGGCGCGCGAGCTCGTTCTCGAGGAAGACGCCGACGATCTTCGGGCACGGAAGCTCGAACGGGTGCCCGGCCATGCAGACGGCGACGTCGAGGCCGCCCGCGCCGATCGCGATCATCGCGCACGAGCCCGACTGTGTCGTGTGGCTGTCCGCGCCGATCAGCGTCTTGCCGGGCGTCGCGAAGCGCTCGCAGTGCACGTAGTGGCAGATCCCGTTGCCGGGGCGCGAGAACCACGCGCCGTACTTCGCGGCCATCGCCTGCAGGAACCGGTGGTCGTCCGGGTTCTTGAAGTCGATCTGAAGGATGTTGTGGTCGACGTAGACGACGGCCGTCTCGACCTCGACGCGCTCGCGCCCGAAGAGCTCGAACTGCATCATCGCCATCGTCCCGGTCGCGTCCTGCGCGAGCGTCTGGTCGACGGAGATGCCGATTTCCTGGCCCGGGACGAGCTCGCCGCGGACCAGGTGTTCCTCGAGGACGGTGCGGGCTAGAGAGGCCATGTGCCCTCTCAGTATCGCAAGAGGGCGCCGATCCCCTCGACGGGCTCGAGGTCGTGGTGCGCCCGGACGGCTTTGACCGTGCCGCCGTGCGCGAGCGTCTGGTGCACCGCGAGGTCGAGGCCGTCGTCGCGCCGCTCCATCTCCGTGCCGTCGAGCGGACAGGCACCGCCGTCGAGCGAAAGCCTGCCGCATGCCGGGCACTGAGCGGCCTCGTGGTCGACCCCGTTCTGGTAGAGCAGGAGGTCGACGCGCCCGTCGGAGGTCGCCTCGAGCGTCGCCGCCCATCCCGCCGACGCGCGACCGCCCTTACCAGATTCTTCGCGCCAGCGGCCGATGACGGCCGCCTCCTCCTTCGTCTCCGCATCCTCGAGGAACGGCGTTGCGAGCGTCAGCAGCTCTGCCGGCGAGGCGTGCGCCTCGGCGCTCGTCCAACCGACGATCGTCCTCGCCACATCCGGCGAGAGCAGATCGTCGAACTCCGCGCGCGTCTCGTCGCTCGAGACGACGACGACCTTCGGCGACCGCAGCCGCCGTACGCGATGCTCGAGCGCGTCAGCCACGTGGCGCAGGTGGTCGCCGACGAGCTTCTCGATGTGGCGCTGATACCTCGCCTGTGACCAGCCGCCCTGGTCGTGCCGTCCTGGGCGCTCCTCGGTCTCGTCGGCGATCTCCTCGAGCCGCCCGCCGCGCAGACGGAAGAGGTGCCCGCGCTCGCGACCGACGACGGCCACGATCGCCCCGTCGCCGCGGCCGACGAGCGGCACGAGCGGTGCGAGGTGGAACTCGCGCCCGACGCGAACGCGGTCGGGCACCGTCTCGGCCAGCAGCAGCGTCCGCCAAACGTTGTCGAGGCCCGCGGTGAAGATCGCGAGCCCCTGTGTCCCGTCGCGCGAGAACTCCTGCTCGAAGAAGTCACCGATGCGCTGGAAGTCCATCTTGACCCCGAGCCGCTGCTCGTGCGTCAGGTGCGGGTGAGCGGCGCCGTCCGAGCGCTGGCCCTGGGCGATGAGCGAGGAGACGCGCGTGTCCGCGTCGCCGGCCGTCGGCGAGATGTGCGGGTCGAGATTGAGGTAGAAGCTGATCGCGCAGCCCTTCTCGGCGCGGAACTCGGCGAGTTCACGGAGGTGGTCCCAGCTCACCGACTCGGCCATGCGTCCTCCCCTCTCTTCCCTCGGAACGCGGGATTGTATGCACGCAGTGGTTGCACCTCTCTACACGATCGGGCACGGACGGCGACCTGTCGAGGAGCTCCTCGAATGCCTCGGCGCGGCGGGTGTTCGGACGCTCGTCGACGTGCGGCGCTTCCCCGGCTCGCGGCGGAACCCCCAGTTCAACCGGGACGCGCTCGCAGAGCGCGTCGAGGCAGTAGGGATCGGCTACCGCCACGCCGTCGAGCTCGGCGGGCGCCGAAGCGGCGAGGCCGGCGAGGAGCGGTTCGCGTGTCTCGGCGCGTTCGCGGGCTACGCGGCGAGGATGGGGCGGCCGGAGTGGCAGCGGGCGCTGGCCGACGCACTCTCCGAGCCCGTTCCGTGCTTCATGTGCGCGGAGACGGCGTGGCAGCGGTGTCACCGGCGCCTGATCTCGGAGTTGCTCGTCGCCCGCCGCCACCATGTCGTGCACCTCATCCGCCCGCACGAGTCGGAGCTGCACCAGCCGTACGTCGACGCCGAGGTGCGCGACGGGAGGCTGTACCTCTGCGACGAGCCGGTCGCCTAGCCGACGCGCTCGAATCTCAGCTGCCAGCGCACCCGTACGACGACCTTTCCGTCGCCGTCGCCCTCGAAGTCGGTCGTCTCGACGGCGGTCCCCGTGGCGGTCTGGAACTTGATGCGCGGATCGCGGAACTCCGCTTCCGCAATCTCGCCCTCCGCGAAATCGAGGCTCGGTCGCTCGGCCCGCACCGAGGCGGTCTGCTGCGGGCACGTGCGCGGAAAGATCGCGAACTCCCGGGTCCGCGTGAACGAGATCTCGTTCCGCCGGCTCCGGAAGAAGCGCAGCGCGACACCACCCATTGCGCGGCGCAGTCGGTCACACGTGGTGCGCTGCACCGAGTGGACACAGGAGGGCGGCTGCCCCTGGGTCCTCGTCACGACGCCGCTCTGGGAGGCCTGGGCGCCGACGAACCGCACGTACGCCGGCGAGTACACCGCGCGGCCACCGGCGAAGGTGATCCTGACGAGCGTCCGTCTCGCGCTGCGCAGCGTCACGACATGCCGGCCTTGCACTCGTGTCGTCGCCGGGCACCCATTCTGCTCGCTCTCGGCCACGTAGCTCCAGTCCTTCGTCATCGTCGCGTTCAGCGTGACGCGGAAGACCGCTCCCGCCGACGCGTCTCCGGTCGAGCCTGCCGCCGCGCCCGCGCACGCGCACGCGCAGGCAACCGCCACTGCCAGGGGCGCCGCATATCGTTTGCGAGGGAGAATGCGCCGCAGGACCAGCATCCTGAAGATGCGTGCGGGAAGTTTCAAGCGGTCCGATTCGTTCAATACATTGAGGGCCCGTCAGGGCCCAAGCTGCGCATGGAGGAACGAGTGAACGAGAACGGAACGCGCGATCTGATCATCATCGGCGGTGGCCCCGCCGGCTACACGGCTGCGCTCTACGCGGCGCGCGCGAACCTCAATCCGCTCGTCATCGAGGGGTTCGCCGCAGGTGGACAGCTGATGATCACGAGCGACGTCGAGAACTACCCGGGCTACCCCAAGGGCGTCCTCGGGCCGGAGATGATGCAGGACTTCCGCACACAGGCCGAGCGTTTCGGCGCCGAGTTCCTGCGCGAGGACGTCACGCGCGTCGACTTCTCGGAGCGGCCGTTCCGGATCGAGGTGCACGACGACGTCCACATCGCCGAGGCCGTCATCGTCGCCACCGGCGCAAGCGCCCGCCAGCTGGGGCTCGCGTCCGAGCAGGTGCTGCAGGGTCGCGGCGTCTCTTACTGCGCGGTCTGTGACGCCGCGTTCTTCCGGGAGAAGGAGATCGTCGTCGTCGGCGGCGGCGACTCTGCGATGGAGGAGGCGATCTTCCTGACGAAGTTCGCGACGAAGGTGACTGTCGTCCATCGCCGTGAGGAGTTCCGCGCCTCGCAGATCATGCTCGACCGCGCGCGGGCGAACTCGAAGATCGAGTGGGTCACGAACGCCGTCCTCGACGAGGTGCTCGGCGGCGACGACAACAAGGTCACCGGCGTGAGGCTCCGCGACGTGAACACGGGTGAGCTCTCCGAGCTCCCGGCCGATGGACTCTTCGTCGCGATCGGCCACGACCCGAACACGGCCCTGTTCCTCGACCAGCTCGACCACGACGAGGCCGGCTACCTCCTGACGGAGCCGGGCTCGACCCGCACGAACGTCGAAGGCGTCTTCGCGGCCGGCGACGTCGCCGACCACACATACCGCCAGGCCGTGACCGCGGCGGGCACCGGGAGCATGGCTGCCCTCGACGCCGAGCGCTGGCTGGCGGCCCAGGAAGGGCACGAGCAGACCGCCCTCACGGCGCCGCGCATCGAGACTGCGGAGGTCTAACTGCGGGGCCCCAGGCCGGCGCTACCATCGGCCGGTGCCCTACTTCATCTGCCCGAACTGCAAGCAGCGCTCGGTCGACCTCGACGGGCTCGAGGGCATGTCCCGGCAGGCGGTCGCGTGCCGCAGCTGCGGCTTCGGGTTCCTCTTCGAGCTGATGGACGACTACTACCCGGCGCCGACGACGGGTTTCGTCGTCTGCGACGCACAAGGCCGGATCCTGGCTCTCGGCCGCGGCATCTTCGAGCTGACCGGGTATAGCGAGCACGAGATCATGGGCCGCGACGTGATGGAGGCGCTCGGCCTGAAGGGCTACGACGACGGGAAGAACCCGGCGGAGCTCAGCCGTGAGTGGGGTGTCCGTCGACTCGGTGAAAAGCTCGAGCTGCGGACGCGGAACGGATTCGAGAAGCGCGTGACGGCCGACTTCTTCCCGGCCTACGACGAGGACGGCGGCCTGCTCGTCGCGCTCACCCCGCGCTAGACGCGGCTCGCCGGGCAGAGCTCGCTCACCACGCAGTCCTCGCAGCGCGGATTACGGGCGAGGCAAACGCGGCGGCCGTGCCAGATCAGCAGGTGCGGGAACCGGCCCCAGTCCGCGCGCGGGACTAGTCGCATCAGGTCGCGCTCGATCTTGACCGGGTCCTCCTGGCGGGTGAGCCCGAGGCGTTGCGAGAGCCGGCGCACATGTGTGTCGACGACGATCCCCTGCACGTCGCCGAGCTCTGCGGCGACGACGTTCGCAGTCTTGCGGGCGACGCCGGGCAGGCGCACGAGGTCTTCGAGCCGACGCGGCACCTGGCCGTCGAATTCCTCGATCAGCATCTTCATCGTCCCGCGGATCGCCTTCGCCTTCTGGCGGAAGAACCCGGTCGCGCGGATGTCGTTCTCCAGCTCTTCGGGCGGCACGGCGAGATAATCCTCGGGCCGCCGGTACTTCTCGAACAGCCGCTCCGTGACGCGGTTGACGTTCACGTCCGTCGTCTGCGCGGAGAGCATCACGGAGACGAGCAGCTCGAGCTCGGTCCGGAACCGCAGCGCGATCGTCGCGTCCTGGTGCTCGGCTGCGAGCCGCTCGATGATCGGGACGATCCGTTCCCGCTTCGGCCCGACGCGCTTCTTCGCCTCGCGGACGAAGCTACGGGGCACGCAGGCGCGGCCCGGCGCAGACGCGGTCGAGCGCGGGGCAGGTCGGGCACGCGTAGTCGCTCGGCGTCGGGCGGAACTCGCCGGACTGTATCGCGGCTATGGCCGCCGACAGCTCCGTTTCGAGCGCGCGCATGTCGCCGGCGCGGTACGTCTTCGTGACCACGTCGTTCGGCCGTTCGAGGAACTGGTAGGCGACCTCGACCTCGTCCGCGCCGGCACGCAGACACGCGAGCGCGTACACGAGGCGCTGGAGCCGGTACTCGCGCTCGACGACCTCGTGCGGCGAGGCGTCCTCGAGCACGTTCGTCTTGTAGTCGACGACGAGCGCGCGGCCCTCGGCCTCGTGGAAGACGTCGAGCCGCCCGTGGAGCAGGACGCCGTCGTGCTCGAAGGCGAACGAGCGCTCGACGGTCGCCCCCGGTAGAGACGCGAGGCGCTCCGCGAGCGCCGACTCACAATAGTCGGTGACGAGCCCGCCGACGCGTGCGACCTCCTGCTCGGTCGCAGTCGGATAGAGAGCGCGAACAGCCTCGCCGAGGTTCTCCGGCGGGCGCGGAGCGGCCAGGTCGAGCCGCTCCAGGAGCACGTGGACGGCGTCGCCGATCTCGGTCGCGGCGAGCCCGCCGTCTCCGTCGCCCCGGGCGGGCTTTCGCTCGCGCAGGCCGACGATCCGCTCCGCGTAGAAGCGGTACGAGCAGAGCTCGAAGAGCGCGAGCGCGCTGTACGAGAGGCGGCGCACCTGGTTCGCGGGCGGCTCGGGAACGGGCACGAGCTCCGGGAGCTTCGGCGCGTCGGCGACCTTGGCGGTGCCGTTCTCGACAGCGAACAAGGCCAGCTGCGACTCCCCGTCCACGGTCGGCTGCGCCTGTGCCGCCGCGGCCTCTCCGTCGGAGCGGTCGAGCCGCAGTACGAGCCGCGCTCCGTCGCGCTCGATCTCGACGGGGCCCGCGCCCGCGTCCGCCAGCTCCTTTGCGTCCAAGCGGCCGAGCACCCAGCCGATCGGCGTCGACTCGTCGCCGCTTCGCTCCGGGTCGATCGAGCCCGAGACGACGAGCCGGTCGATCGCGCGCGTCATCGCCACGTAGTAGAGGCGCCGCCGCTCGGCCTCGGCCGCTTCGTCCTCGAGCTCTTTGACCTCCTGGTAGTCCGAGGTGGGCCGCCGCTTGCCGGTCGCCGGGTCGGCGACGCGGAAGCCGAGGCGTCCGTCGGGCAGGCAGAGGATCTCGTCGGCGTCGCGCGTGGCCCCATGGCGGCCCGCGTCGGCGACGACGACGACCTTGAACTCGAGCCCCTTCGCCCCGTGGATCGTGAGCAGCCGGATGACGTCGCTGCCCTCCTCTTCGGCGACGGCCTCGAACTCGTTCGCGCCGACGGCGTCTTG
>DASQWH010000140.1:0-5632 GCA_035640335.1 Gaiellaceae bacterium
GCCGGCTCGATGATCTTCCGCTTCCGTGACGGCAAGATCGACCGCCTACTCGTCACCTTCGGCTGAGCGTCAGCGCAGGCGGACGACGAACCAGCCGTCGACGTTGTTGCAGAGCACCTGCTCGGGGCCCTCGTGCGCATACGTGTAAACGGGCAGCCCGCGGTGGGTGACCTGGAGCCGGCCGTCGGGTCGGCGGATGACGCCGAAGCGGCCCGGGATGCCCGTGATCGTGCGCGGCACGGCCGACCGCGTCCGGACGATGAGCGGCGGCCATGCCCGTGCACACGCACGGGTGCAGCGGATCTTGCCGCCGGCGCGCTTCTCGACGTTCCAGTAGTAGAGGGCCTTCTTCGCCCGCGTGGCAAGGATGGCGCCGAACTGGTCGTCCCGGTACTTGATCACGGGCGCGCGCACCGCGCCCTCGGTCATGGCGGCAGGAGCGACGAGGAGAGCGGCGGCCACGGCTGCGACCAGAGCGGCGATGAGCTTCACTGGGACCTCCTTCGATTCGGTCGACTCCGTTCTAGTCGCCCGAAGCCCGAATCGCTACGCGTGACGCGTCCTTTTAAGAGAGATTTCAGCCGTAGCGGCCGCCGGAGAGGTGCTCCAGCTTCTCGAAGGCGTGCTGCGCCTCGATCCGCCGAACCGTCCCCGAGCGCGAGCGCATGACGATCGAGTCGGTCACCGCCCCCTGCCGCGTGTACCGCACACCGCGCAGGAGCGCGCCGGTAGTCACGCCGGTCGCCGCGAAGAAGACGTCGTCGCCGCCGACGAGGTCGTCGGTCGTCAGCACGCGGTCGAGGTCGTAGCCGGCGCCGCGCAAGGCGCTCCGCTCCTCGTCGTTTCGCGGCCAGAGCTTCCCCTGCAGCGCACCGCCGACGCATTTCAAAGCAGCCGCCGACAGGACACCCTCCGGCGTCCCGCCGATTCCCATCAGGAGATCGACGCCGGTGCCCGGTTGCGCGGCGGCGATCGCAGGCGCCACGTCGCCGTCCGGGATGAGGAGCACCTTGGCCTCGACCGCGCGCAGCTCGGCGATCAGGTCGTCGTGCCGGTCGCGCTCGAGCACGACGACCGAGACCTCGCTCGGCCTCACGCCCTTCGCCTTCGCGACGCGCTTGACGTTCTCGGCCGGCGGCGCGTCGATGTCGACCGCGTCCGCCGCTTCCGGGCCGCATGCGATCTTGTCCATGTAGACCGCGGCGCCCGGGAAGAACATCGTCCCCCGCTCGGCGGCCGCGATCGTCGCGATCGCGTTCGGCTGCCCCTTCGCCGTCAGGTTCGTCCCCTCGAGCGGGTCGACGGCGACGTCGACGTCGGGCCCCGAGCCCGAGCCGATGTCCTCGCCGTTGTAGAGCATCGGCGCCTCGTCCTTCTCGCCTTCGCCGATCACGACGAGGCCCGACATCGAGACGGTGTCGAGCATCAGCCGCATGCCGTCGACCGCGGCCTGGTCGGCGGCATTCTTGTCGCCGCGCCCGATCCAGCGGCCGGCCGCCATCGCCGCGGACTCGGTCACGCGGACGAGCTCGAGCGCGAGGTTCCGGTCGGGAGCGGTGCCGGAAGTCCCTGCTCTGGCCCCGGTTTCCGCCGCCTGAGTCACGCCCGCATCCTACTTCCCTCTGGCTGCGGCGGCACCTCGACCACGCCGGTCTCCTCGCGCTCGAGCAGGATGACCGCCAGCCCGCCGAGGATGATCAAAGCGCCGCCGAAGATCGTCCGCCAGGTGAGTGCCTCGTCGAGGAGCAGCCAAGCCAGCAGCGCCGCGGAGACCGGCTCGAGGTAGGCGAGGATGCCCATCGCCTGCGCGGTCACCCTGCGGATCAGCCACACGTAGAGGTAGCCGGTGCCGGCGGTGAAGACGATTCCGAGCAGGACCACGTACCCGAGCTCGCCCGCGTGCGGCACGATGCGGTCGGCCGTGAGTAGGAACGGAATCATCACGAGCCCGCTGAGCGTGTAGTTCCAGAACGTCAGGGCCGCGGCGGAGACGCGCTCCGCGACGTGCTTCGTGCCGATCACGAGCCCCGCGTACGTGACCGCCGTCCCGATCCCCGTCAGGACTGCCAGCGGACGCGCGTTCACGTCGTCGCCGCCGGCGAAGGCGACGAGAGCGAGGCCGCCGATCGACGGCACCAGCGCGGCCAGCGCGACCGGGCTGTGCCGCTCGGGTAGGAAGAACGGCCCGAGGAGCGCGACCGCGATCGGCGCCAGGTACGCCGTCAACACCGCCAGAACGACCGACGAGAGCTTGATCGTCTCGAAGAACAGGAACCAATGGGCGCCGAGCGTCGTGCCGAGCGGAAGTGCAAACCGGAGCGTGGCGCGTCTGGCGAGGACATCGAGCCGCCGCGTGAGCGTGAGGACGAGGCTGATCGTCGCGACCGCGAACACGCAGCGAAAGAAGACGAGCACCTCGGCGTCGAGGTCGACCTCGCGGACGATGATCGAGACGAAGCCGAACGAGGCGGCGAGCGCCGCGACGGCGACGTTCCAGCGCACCAGCTACATCCGCTCGGGCGCTTCGACTCCGATCAGCTGCAGCGAGCGCGCGATCACGATCTGCGTCGCCTTGACGAGGCCGAGCCTGAACCCCTCGCTCTCGCTGCCGAGGACGCGGTTCTCGTGGTAGAAGCGGTGGAAGTCGTCCGCGACGCGGATCGCGTAGGTCGGGATCGCCTGCGGCCCGCGGCGCTCGACCGCCTCCGCGACGATCTCCGGGAACTCCGCGAGCCGTTTGATCAGGTCGCGCTCCTCCGGCGAGAGCTCCGTCGGCACGTCGCCCCCGACGGCCGCGTCCCCCGCGTTCCGCAGGACGCCCGCCGTTCGTGCATGCGCGTACTGGACGTAGTAGACCGGGTTCTTCTGCGTCTTCTCCGCCGCCAGGTCGACGTCGACGTCGATCGGCTGATCGGGCCCTCGAGAGACGAGGTACCAGCGCGCCGCGTCGACACCGACCTCGTCCATGAAGTCGTCGAGGAAGACGACGTCGCCCCGGCGCTTCGACACCCGCTTCTGCTCGCCGCCTTCCGTCAGGTGGACGAGCTGGTAGATGAGCACCTCGACCCGCTCCGGGTCGTGGCCGAGCATGCGCGCGACGGCTCCGTACCAGTTGCGCGTTCCGTGGTGGTCGGCCCCGAGCACGTAGATCGCGCGGTCGAATCCGCGGCCGAGCTTGTCCTCGAGGTAGACGATGTCCGCGGCGCGGTAGGTCGGCCTTCCGCCGCGCTCCTGCGAGCGGATGATCACCTGGTCCTTTTCGTCCCCGTGCTCTTCGGACCGCACCCAGACGGCGCCCTCCCGTTCGTACGTCGGCAGCCGCGGCAGGAGCTCGGGGATGCGCTCCTCCAGCTCGCTCTGCAGGGCCCAGGAGTCGAAGTGGATGCAGAAGCGCTCGAGCGTCGCCTCGATCTGCTTCAGCATCGCCGGCACCGGGTCGCCCGGCTCGCGTGCGAGCTCCGCGATGTATTCGCCCTGGTAACCGCCTTCGGGCGGCTCCTCCCCGCGCCGCCGCGCCTCGACCGACGCGCGGAAGAGCTCCATCTGCGCCCCCGCGTCGTTGTAGTAGTACTCGCGCTGCACGGTGTGCCCCGCGTGCTCGAGCAGGCGCGCGACCGAGTCGCCGTAGGCGCCGTTGCGGGCGGAGGCGACCGTGATCGGCCCGGTCGGGTTGGCTGAGACCATCTCCACCTGCACGCGCTCGCGCGGCTCCGCGAACCCGCTGCCGTAGCTCTCGCCCGCTTCGAGGATCTCGTCGAGCGCGTCGCCATACCAGGCCGGAGTGAGCCAGAGGTTGACGAAGCCCGGGCCGGCGACCTCGGCGCGCTCGACGGCCTCGAGCCGGCCGGCGGCGTCGGCCAGCTCCTCGGCCAGCTCTCGAGGCGCCCGCTTGCGCGTCGGCGCCAGCTGCAGCGCCACGTTCGTCGCGTAGTCGCCGTGCTCCGCACTCGACGGCCGTTCGAGCGCGACGGCAGTGCCCGCGGCGCTCGCGAGCTCGTCAGCGAGGCGCGAGACAGCCCTAGCGGGCAACGGGCTGGCCCGGCGCGAAGAGCGCCTCGAGCGCGCGCAGCTCCGACTGCGTCCCGACGGTGATCATGACGTCGCCCGCCTCGAGGACGACCTCCGGGTCCGGCGTCGTGTCGAAAGTGCCGTCCGCCTTGCGGAGCGCGATGATCAGCGCGCCGGTGCGCTCGCGGATATGCAGGTCCTTGATCGACTTGCCGTCGGACGGCGCACCGCTCGAAAGCTCGATCTCCTCGAACCGCAGGTCCTGACCGCCGGTCGCCGAAGCCGCGTCGAGGAAGGCCGCGACCTGCGGCTTCAGCACGAGCGTCGCCATCTCCTTGCCCGCCGTCGAGTACGGCTGGACGACGCGGTTCGCGCCGGCCCGCCTCAGCTTCTTGGCGACGTCCTCCTCGGAGGCGCGAGCGACGATGAAGAGGTCAGGGCGCGCCGCCCTGGCCGAGAGCGTGACGTAGAGGTTGTCGACATCGGAGTCAGACGAGGCCACGAGGCCTCGTGCACGCGCGAGCCCTGCCGCCTCGAGGTCCTCGTCGTCTGTCGCGTTGCCGCGGATGTAGTGGTCGCCGTGCTCCTCGGCGAACTCGAGCGCATCCTCGTTGAAGTCGAGCACGACGTACTCCGCCCCAGCCTCGCGGAACTCCTCGGCCACGCGGCGGCCGACGCGGCCGTATCCGCAGATGATGTAGTGGTCGTACAGCTTGTCGATCGCCCGCTGCCTCCTCCGTTCGGCCAAGGCTCCAGTGACCACGCCGCGCGTGATGCTCTCGACGAGCACCGCCGCGACGTAGCCGAAGATTGCCACCCCGGCGAGGACCAGGAGCATCGTCAGCACCTCGCCCCCGGTCCCGCTCGGCCGCGAGTCGACGCCCGCGAGCGACGACGTGACCACCGCGCGGTAGAGCGCGTCCTCCCAGCCCTCGTCGAGCACGTACCGGAAGCCGACCGTCGCGGCGGCCAGGACGCACACGGCGAGGAACAGCGCGAAACCGAGCCTGCGGAGCGCGGACGCGTGGTCCATCGGGCTGTATCGTAGAACCGTGGACGAGGATGCCCAGGACCGCCAGCTGAACATCCACCTCGATCCCGAACACCTCGCCGGCGTCTACTCGAACTTCGCGAACATCAGCTTCTCGGAGTACGAGTTCACGCTCACGTTCGCGCGCATCGACCACGAGGTCGAGGAAGGCGACGTGCCCGGAGTCGTCGTCGCGCGCGTGAACATGTCGACGCGGTTCATGCACGAGCTGCTCGCGGCGATGAACGACGCCTACTCGAAGTGGCAGAGCCGAGAGAGCATCCGGAACCTGCCGGAGACCTCGGCCGGCGACGACGCCTAGCGGGCCGTCCCGCGCTCGCGCTTCCAGGCCTCGGCCATCTCGATCCGCTCCATCAGAGTCGGATGCGAGCCGAAGAAGAGCTGTGACCACTCGGGCGGGTCCGGCTGCCCGAGGCTCGTGTCGGAGAAGTCCTCCATCAGCTTCTGCATCGCGCCCGGCTGCCGCGTCGCGTTGAGCGCGCCCCAGTCGGCCTCGGCCTCGTAGCGGCGTGAGAGCGTGTTCGTGAACGGCGCGAGGGCGACGTTCGTCAGCAGGAGGACGAGCATCCCGTA
>DASQWH010000141.1:0-11477 GCA_035640335.1 Gaiellaceae bacterium
GAGCGACCCGGAGGTCGTGCAGGTCCGCTTCTTCGAGCAGCCCGGCATCCAGCTGACGGCGGCGCTCCAGAAAGAGATCGAGAAGCACTTCTCCCGGCAGGAGCTGCGCCGTGCGGCCGCGGGCGACGTCGGCACCGTCTCGTACCCCGTGCGCGCCCGCGAGCGTTACGCGGAGGATCTGCTCGAGACCCTCGACGCCGAAGCGATCCGCGAGCGCGAGTACCGGATCGTCGTCGACTACGGCTACTCGGCGGGGTCGCTCGTCCTCCCGCTCGTGCTCGGGCCGCTCGGCGTGGAGGCGGTGTCCGCGCACGCGTTCTCGCCGGAGCGCGGCCCGCAGCAGACGACCACGCTCCGCAGCCTGATCGGACAGACGAAGAAGCTCGTCAGCGCCGTCGGGGCCGACTTCGGCGCGGTCTTCGACCACGCGGCGGAACGGCTGTACCTGATCGACGAGCAGGGCCGCGAGATTCCCGTCGAGCAGACGCTGCTGCTCTTCCTGCGCCTGCTCGGGTCGAACGGGCGGCGCGGCAAGCTCGCCTTCCCCGTCACCGTGACGAGCCAGGTCGACCGCCTCGTCAAGAACCGCGGGCTGCAGATCGTGCGGACTCCCGCGTCGCTCAGCGAGCTGACCCGCGCCGCGGCCGAGGACGACGTCATCTTCGCGGCCGCGCTCGGCGGCGGCTACGTCTTTCCCGACTTCCTGCCGGCGTACGACGCGACCGCGAGCCTCTGCAAGCTGCTCGAGCTCCTCGCGCCGGTCGAGCGGCCGCTCTCCGAGCTCGTCGCCGAGCTTCCGGTCTCGACGCTCGTCCACCGCCAGCTCCCGTGCCCGTGGGCACAGAAGGGCCTGGTGATGCGCGTCCTGACCGAGCGGCTGAAGGACCGCAAGCTCGATCTTCTCGACGGGATCAAGATCCACGACAAGCGCGGCTGGGCGCAGGTGCTCCCAGATCCGGACGAGCCGCTCGTGCACATCTACGCCGAGGGCTCGAGCGAGCAGGCGTCGAACGAGCTCGAGTCCGAGCTGCGGTCGCTCGTCGAGGAGGTCCTCCATACCGAGGCGCCGGAGCCCGAGGTGCGAATCTCAAGTTGAGGTTGAACCTTGGCGGCGCGGCTGGTTTACTTGCTCCCGCCCCGACTTCGACCGAAAGGCAGGCAGCACCCGTGGAAGCCCTTCCCGATCTATCCACCACGTCGGACGACGAGCTCAAGGAGCTGATCGACGACCTGACGAAGGAGGAGCAGGAGATCTCCTACCGCCGGCGGCTCCTGCACGGGAAGATCGACATCCTACGCGCCGAGCTCGTGGCCCGGCTGCAGAAGTCGGAAGGGAAGAGCGTCCTCGAGGAGGTCGACGTCGATCGCCTCGCGAACATCCTCGCCGGCAAGGCCGCTCCGCCGCCCGGGGACGAGGCGTGAGCCATGTCTACTGCCCCGAGTGCGGCTTCCAGAACCCGGAGGCCGCCAACTACTGCTCGAAGTGCGGCGCACTGCTCGTCCGGGACGAGTCGGGCTCGGACACGACGATGAGCTACACGCCCGACGAGGGCGAAGACGACGCCGCACCGCTCCTCGAGGAGATCAAGACCGAAGGGCCCGCGCTCGTCGTCCGCTCGGGTGGAGGCCGCGCGGGCGAGCACTTCCTCCTCGAGCAGGAGGCGATCACCGTCGGGCGCTCACCTGACTGCGACATCTTCCTCGACGACGTCACTGTGTCCCGGCGCCACGCGCTGCTCAAGCGCGAGGACGGCCAGTTCCTGATCGAGGACCAGGGCAGCCTCAACGGGACGTTCTTGAACAGGCGGCGCATCGAGTCGGCGCCCCTCGAGGACGGGGACGAGCTGCAGATCGGTAAGTACCGGCTGACGTTCCTCTCGAAATGAGCGCCGCGACGCAAGCCCCACGCGCAGAGCGGCTGCTGCACATCGGCGCCGTCTGCCGGCAACTGCAGGACGAGTTCCCGGACGTCTCGATCTCCAAGATCCGCTACCTGGAGGAGCAGGGCCTGCTCAAGCCGAAGCGCACGAAGGGCCGCTACCGCCTCTTCGACGACGACGACGTCGAGCGCCTGCGGACGATCCTGCGCTTGCAGCGCGACGAGTTTCTGCCGCTGCGCGTGATCAGGCAGGAGCTCGCCGCACCGGGAGCGGGGAAGACGAAGCGGAAGCGCCGCGCGTCGAGCCTCGCGCGGCCCGAGGAGGAGATCGATGCCCGCGAGCTGTGCGAGCGCTCGGGCGCGACGCCCGCGCTCGTGCGCGAGCTCGAGGAGTACGGGCTGCTCGAGCCCCGCGCTGACGGGCGAGAGAAGCGCTACGCAGCGGGCGAGGCGGACATCGCCGCCGCGTGCGTCGGCCTCTCCGCCTACGGGATCGCCCCACGCCACCTGCGCGCGCTGCGGATGAGCGGCGACCGGGCCGCCGGCCTGCTCGAGCAGGTGCTGGCTGCATCGCTGCGGTCGCACAATCCAGAGCGGCGCGATGCAGCGGTCGACGACCTCCAGGCCCTCGCGGAGCTCGCGCAGGAGCTGACCCAGCTGCTCTTCTGGCGCGCGCTGCGTAGGGTGGCGTCGTGAGCGTCGAAGAGCTCAGGGCGAAGGTCCGCGACGTCCCCGACTGGCCGCAGGAAGGCGTCATCTTCAGGGACATCACGCCCCTTCTGTCCGACAAGGAAGGCCTACGCGAGACGATCGACCTGATGGCCGGGTGGGCCGAGCCGCGCAAGCCGGACCTCGTCGTCGGCGGCGAGGCGCGGGGCTTCTTCGTCGGAGCCGCCCTCGCGTACCGCCTCAACTGCGGCTTCGTGCCGGCACGCCGGCCCGGAAAGCTGCCGCTGGAGACGATCAGCGCCGAGTATGCGCTGGAGTACGGCAAGAACGCGCTCGAGCTCCACTCGGATGCGCTCGCGGGTGGCTCGCGGGTGCTCATCCACGACGACGTGCTCGCGACGGGCGGCACGGCCAAGGCGATGGCCGGCCTCGTCGAGCAGCTCGGAGGCGAGGTCGTCGGGCTCACGTTCATCATCGAGCTCGACTTCCTGAACGGTCGCGAGCAGCTGACCGAGTACGACCTGCATTCGCTGATCCACTATTGACTTAGGTCCAGCATCCGGCGGGCCGACTACAACGTGCAGACGGCCCGTGTACGACGCGTTGACGACTCGGTACACGTTCGCCTGCCCGACGCGCGGCGAGGTTCGCGTTCGCCTGTCCGCCTTCCGCACGCTCGAGCGCCTGCCCGGGCCGGCGCACCCGGCGCTCTACCGCGTCCTCTTCGCATGCAGCTGCGGTGACGAGCATCCGGGGCTCGTCACGGACGACGAGCTCGACTGGGCGCCGCTCGGACTGGGGGAGGGCGACTTCCTGAATCTCATGACTGACCGCATCGAGGCCGCGTCGTCCGAGCTCGCCGAGCATGCCGCGAGCCGTATCCGCGCGGGCGACTGGCCGTGGAGCTTCTTCTGCTATCCCGAGGCGCGCCCGCGGCCGGTCTTTCCGTCGTCCTTCTTCCTGCTCACGCCGGGGGCGGGGTCCGTCGGCCTCGCCGTCCGCTGTCCCGGGTGCGAGAAGGTCTCGCTGAATCTCGTCACCAGCGAGCACGTCGACCTGCCGTTCCACAACGACGCCGAGGTCGGCGTCGTCGAGCACGTTTTTACCCGCGACGCCGAGCGGATGGTCGAGGAGTTCCGAGCGGAGCTGCACTCCGCCCACTTCGACGCCCGCCGTCTGCACCTGGAATAGAAGGCCGCCCTCGTGGGAACAAGAGGGGCGGAGGTGGTGACATTGACTGGTTTGACAAGAGGGGCAGTGACACTCATCGGAGTCGCAATCGCGGGCTTCTTGATCTGGCTCGGCGCCAACGCACTGCCGGGCGACCCGGGTGAGACCGCGCTCGGGGAGTTCTGGTGGGCGGCTGGCCTGGTCGCGGCCGCGGGGCTGACGATCGCGCTCTCACAGATCGCTGGCGGCTGGACGAAGTGGGGCTGGCCACGCATGTCGCTCAACGTCTTCCTGCTTGGGTTCATCCCTGCGCTAATCGTCGGCGGCTGGATCGTCGCTGCCGGCGAGCCAGGTGACCATTGGCTCGGGAGCCACGTGCGCAGCTGGACCGATGACATCGGCGTCGAGGGCTTCGTCGGTGACATGCTCAAGGTGTGGCCCGCGGTCGCGTTCGGCGTGGGGCTGGTGTTCGGCCTGACGTTCGATACGACGGGCCCGCGGACGGAGCCGTCGCGCTGGCGCAGGCGCCGCGCGGTGTCCGGGCCCGCTGAGGTCGGCGAGCCGGCCCGGGTTAGGAGTGGCAACGGCGAGCAAGACGGTGAGCCTGAGGACAAGCGCGTTGCCGTCCACAAGGGCGCCACGACGCGCACGACGCGCTCCGACGACGACTAGCGACGGCCGCGCCGCCGCTCACTCCCGTCAGGGATCGGCGGCGGCGCGCCCGCGGTCGATATTTCAGGCGAGGCAAATGAACGCCGCATCGCCGCAGCCCACACGAGGCCTCGGCCTCATCCTCGAGCACTGTGCCCGTCTGAACGCCAGCGACCACGTGCGGCCGTCGGCGGCGCTCCGGCTCGAGCAGCTGGTCGGCGGCGACCTTGCGCGGTTGCTGGTGAGTGCGCTCTCGGGCGACCACGCCGGCCGCCCGCGGCTCGTCTAGAGAGCGCTCAAGCGCGGCGCGGCTCGCCGCGGGTCCGGATCAGCAGGAAGATCGCCCCGCCCGCAAGGGCGGCCAGGACGAAGGCGATGCCTTTGGAGACGCCGACGGCGAGCATCCCCAGCCAGAGGTAGAGAAAGAAAAAGAACGCCCAGAGAAACGAGACGAAGCCCCGATCGAGACTAGGCGGCCGAAGGTGCATCGACCCGATGCTACAGCCGACAGTTGCAGCAGAGCGCACTGCCTCAACCACACGCCTGTCAGTCTGCACCGACTCCACCGACCTGAGCTTTAAGTCGCCGAAAGTGGGGAGCACTTTCGGCGAGTCCCGCGCCCGTGGCGCGGGACCTTTCGGCGAGTCCCGCGCCCGTGGCGCGGGACCTCTTCGGCGAGTCCCGGCCCGTGGGTCGGGACCATAGTTTCGCCGAGCCGGTTGCGCTTTCGTCCACCGGTCCCGCTGACTTTCGGCTTCCGCCTACAGTCGCCGCGACCGACTTCGCCCTACTCGCGCTCCGTGCTCGGCGCAACCGGCACCCTAGAGCGCCGTTCCGCCTGGTTCAAGCGCGCGGCAAACGTCCTCCGCGCTATTTGCGAAAAGTTCAGTTTTCCACATTTCCACATGGCTCCCGTAACCCTGTGGAGTGCCCTGTGGAAACCGGCTTGCCCCCAAATGGTGGGGGAGCGTAGAGGCGCCCGGCGCACGCGTCGGTGCCGATCCTGCAACAAGTCCCAACTTGACATAACGCGCGTTATCGTGCATTGACCGGGGCGGCGCTGCGGCGGCGGGACAGACGGTCACTCCGTCGGCGGACTGGAAATCCGGCCTCCGAGCCAGCTATCGTGTTTGGCCTGGCGCCGGTCGAGGAAGAACCCCCTAGTCGAGCATGACGGTCGAGATCGAGCACGTCCTCGCGTCGGAGGACGTACGGCAATTCATCGAGGCCGCCGAGCAAGCCGGCTCCCTGCGTGCCGACGAGCTCAGCGATCTCGTAGAGACCCATGAGCTCGACACCATGCAGGCCGAAGCGCTCCAGCGGGAGCTCGAGCAGCGCGGCATCGACATTCTCGACGGCGAGCGCGAGCCCGAGCCGCAGCCTCCGCCGCAGCAACCGGTCGTCTACGAGACGACGACGGATGCGCTCCAGCTCTTCCTCCGCGAGGCGGGTCGCCACCCGCTGCTGAACGCCGCCCAGGAAGTCGAGCTCTCGAAGAAGATCGAGCGCGGCGACATGGAGGCGAAGCAACGCATGATTCAGTCGAATCTGCGGCTCGTCGTCTCGATCGCGAAGAACTACCGCAACCAAGGGCTTCCGTTCCTCGATCTGATCCAGGAAGGGACGCTCGGCCTGATCCGGGCCGTCGAAAAGTTCGACTGGCGCCGCGGCTACAAGTTCTCGACTTACGCCACTTGGTGGATCCGCCAGGCGGTCGCACGTGCGCTCGCCGACAAGGCCCGCACAATCCGGATGCCGGTGCACATCGTCGAGCGCCTGCAGAAGATGAACAAGGCCGAGCGGATACTCTGGACGCAGCTCGGCCGCGAGCCGACGCTCGCCGAGATCGCCGAGGAGGCCAGCCTCCCGCTCGACCAGGCCCGCGAGGTTCGCGCCGCAGCCCGTGCGTCGACGAGCCTCGATCAGCCCGTCGGCGAGCAGGAGGACGCCGTCTTCGGAGACTTCGTCGCGGGCGACGGCCCGTCGCCCGAGGACGAGGTCGAGACCTCCCTGCGCAGCCAGGCGCTCACCCGGGGGCTCGCCGCCCTCTCGGAGCGTGAACGCAAGGTGCTCGCCCTCCGCTACGGCCTCGCCGACGCCGAGCCGCGCACTCTGGAGGAGATCGGGCGTCAGCTCGGGCTGACGCGCGAACGAGTGCGACAGATCGAGGTGCACGCCCTCAGGCGGCTCTCCAAGCTCCGCGAGATGGAGTCCGTCGCCGGCTGAGCCGGCGGCGGAGAGCTACTCGGCGTCGAGATAGAGCTGCAGGCCCGGGGCTGCGCTGCGCAGCTCACGAAGCGCCCGCGACTCGAGCTGGCGCACGCGCTCTCGCGTGATGCCGAGCCCGGAGCCGACCTGCTCGAGCGTCTGTGGCACCTCGCCGTCGAGGCCGAACCGCAGTGCGAGCACGCGCCGCATGCGCGGGTTCAGCCGGGACAGCGCGCCGGCGAGCTCCTTCGAGCGGAGTACCTTCGCGGTCGCCGCATCGGGGCGGTCGGAGTTCGTATCCTCGATCAGGTCGCCGTAGAGGCTCTCTCCGTCACCGACCGGCGTCTCGAGGCTCACCGGGTCCTCGACGAGCTCGAGGAGCTCCTGGACGCGCTCCGGCGTCAGGCCGGCCTCCTTCGCGATCTCCGGCACGAGCGGGTCGCGGTTCAGCTTCTGGGCGAGAATCCGCCGGGCGCGGAGCACTTTGCGTGTCTGCTCGGCGACGTGGACGGGCAGGCGGATCGTCCGCCCCTGGTCGGCGAGCGCTCTGGTGACCGCCTGGCGGATCCACCACGTCGCGTACGTCGAGAGCTTGTAGCCGAGCTTGTAGTCGAACTTCTCAACCGCCCGGATGAGCCCGAGGTTCCCCTCCTGGATCAGGTCGAGAAGCGGTACCCCGGCCTTCGTGTAGTTGCGCGTGATCGACATGACGAGGCGGAGGTTCGACTCGATCAGCTTGCGCTTGGCGTCCTCGTCGCCGAGGTCCTTGCGCCGCGCGAGCTCGCGCTCCTCGACCGGCGTCAGCAGCGGCCCGTCGCCGATCTGGCGGACGTAGAGCTTCAGCGGATCCTGCGTTACTGCCGGGCTGGGCTCGTCGCGCTCCTCGACCGCCTCGGGCTCGTCGAGGCCCGCGGCCGGCACGAGCTCGAGCTTCGCTTCTGCTTCCGGCTCTGAATCAGGGGTGGGCTGGGCAAGCGGCCGCTCCATCGAGCCGTGTATCGGCGCCCTCTCCCCCGTTCGGGAACCCTCGTTCGGGGGACGGCCTCGTCCGAAAGGAGAACCATAGTGGAGGTTAGAAATGTGTAAGTAGCGCTAACTTCGTGTGTACGGCCCCGTCGAAGGGGAAGACGACACCGGGGTCGCCCACCCGAGAACGCAAACCATGTGCGGAATCGCCGGATACAGCTTGCACTCGCGCAGCCGCGTCAATCGCACGCTGGCGGCCCAGGCCCTGCTCGCGGCAATCGCAGAGCGCGGCGCGGACGCCGTCGGCTATGCGTACCGCGGCTCCGGTAACGACGTCACGGTGCACAAGCAGCGCACCGGCGCAAGCGCGCTCCTCGACCGCATCTCGATCCCGGACGAAGCGACGCAGGCGCTCATCCACGTCCGCGACTACACGAAGGGGCATCCGACGGTCGAGGCGAACAACCACCCCGTCCGGCACGGCCCGATCGTCGGCATCCACAACGGGACGATCGCGAACGACGACGAGCTCTTCGAGCGGCACGGCTTCGTGCGGGCGGCGCCCGAGATGACGGTCGACTCGGAGATCATCTTCGCCGTCGCCGAGGCCGCAGACGACGTCTCGCGCGCGCTGGAAGACCTGCGTGGCTCGATGGCGACGGCCTGGCTCGACGAGCGCAGGCGGAACACGATCTTCCTCGCCCGCGGCGTCGGCCGCCCGCTGTGGGTCGCCACGACCGCGCACGAGGCATTCTTCGCCTCGACCGAGCATGCGCTCGAGGTCGTCGAGCGGTATCTGGGGCTCCGGCTCCGCAAGCGCGCGCTCGCAAAGGGCACAGTCAAGACGCTCGAGAACGGCCGGGTCGCGCGGCAGGAGCGGTTCCGCCCGGATCTCGAGTTCGTCGAGCAGCCTCTGCCCGCCGTGCGCGCTCCGAGCGAGGGCGCGCTCTGCCTCAGCCGCCTAGCGGCGATCGCCGCGTCGCCGTCCTGAGCGGAGCAGCCGGCCTTCCGGGCTGACCTCGACGCCTTCCTCCCGCAGCCGTTCAGCCACCAGAAACTGGAACGTGGCCCACGCGCCGCGCCCGGACTCGACCATCCGGTAGACCTGCCATTCCGTGAGCATGTCCTCGCCGCTTTTCCTGGCCTGGGCCCAGTCCGCGAACTTCGGCAGCGCGCCGAGCTTGCGCGCGAGTGCCGCTCCCTGCTCGATCGCGCGCTCCAGCCGCTCCTCCCCCACCGGCACGTCGAAGCCGGCCTCCCGGAGCGCCGTCGTCAGCGAGCCGAATGTGTGCCAATAGAGCGACTTCGACGGCATCGCCGCGCGGTGGTCGTCGAGATCCTTCGCGGTCGGAACGCGGCCGAGCCGGTCGCCCAGGCCGCGCAGCTGGTCGAGGAGGTCCTCGGGAGTCGCGAAGCGGCGCGGGACGAGGCCCGCCTTCCGCTTCGCCGCGTTCCAGCTGCCGAAGTGCTGGATGACGGTCTGCGGGTGCACCGTCGTCCGCGGGTCCTCTTCGAACTCGCGCATCGTCGGCGAGCGGCCGAGCCGCTTCGCGCACCCGGACAGCTGCTCGAGGATCTGCTCGTCGGTATACCGCTTGCGGATTCCAGACTGGAACTCGGCGAGCGCGTCTCGATCGATGCGCGCGAGCGCCCGGTAGGGGCGTTTCCGGGCCATGGCAAAAAGAATAGAGCAGATTACCCGAACTGCAAAGCCAGGCTAGGCTGTTGAGTGCGCCGGCCTACGAGGCGGCGAGCAGCTCGAGGCGAGCGTTCTCGTCCGCGAGGATCTCCGGCGGGAGCACGCTCTCGAGGGCGCCGACGCAGCGCGGGCAGAACTGCGTGCCGGCGGCGCGCTTGAGCTCCTCCATCGCCTCCAGGGCCGGGCGGGCGGCACGGTAGATGCGCGTCGTCAGCATCGAGTCGAGGGCGTCGGCGACGTGGATGATGCGCGCGCCGAGCGGGATCTCCTCCCCCTTCAGCCCGTCGGGGTAGCCCGTGCCGTCGAAGCGCTCGTGGTGGTGGCGGATCGCAGGCACCGCGTCGTTCAGGAAGCCGAGGCGGTCGATGATGCGCGCGCCCTCGTCGGAGTGCCGCTGCATGAGCGCCCACTCCTCCTCGGTCAGCACGGCCGGCTTGAGGAGGATCGCGTCGGGCACGGCGAGCTTGCCGATGTCGTGGAAGAGCGCCGCGTGGCCAAGGAGGTCGAGCTCGATCTGCGACAGGCCGAGCTCGCGGCCGATCGCGAGTGCGAGCTGCTGCACGCGGCGCGAGTGGCCGGCCGTGTAGGCGTCGCGGGCGTCGACCGTCGCCGAGAGGCTCTCCATCGCGGCGGTCGAGCGCTCCTTGAGCAGCTTGTTCGCGCGCTCGAGGGAGACGTTCTGCGTCTGGATCGTCTCGGCCGCCTCTCGGAGCTTGTGCGCGCTCTTCTGTGTGTGCCGGAGGTACGCCTCCTGCGTCTTGCGCATGAGGAGGAGCGGCACCGCGAAGACCGCGAGCGCGTAGAGGCCGGCTGCGTGGTACGCGATCGCCATCACGCCACCCACGAATCCGTAGACGACCCAGTGCGGCGCCAGCCACGCAAAGCGTTCGTGCCAGGAGCTCCACCAGCGCTGGTGGCCCTCCATCGCCATGGCGAGGCTCGTCAAGCCGGTGTTGACCGCGAAGTAGGCGAGGCCGGCGATGAGCCCGGCTGCGACCGTGACGAACTCCCCGAGCGTGCCTTCGAAGCCGGCTGCGAAGACGCCTGCCGCCGCGAGAGACGCGAGGCAGAGCGAGCCGATGTTGAAGAGCACGTAGTGGGGCGGATAGCGCCGGGCGCTCCAGTGCACGGCCGCGGTCGTGATCGCGAGCGGGAGCGCCGCACGCGGGCCGAAGAGCGCAGCGCCCGCGAGCGCGCCGACCGCGCTGACCGAGATCGAGCCGTCGTCCACCTCGAGCGCGAGCGCCTCCCCCAGTCCGACGAGAACGACGAGCGCGAGCAGAGCGAACAGGTCCTGGCTCGTGCCGAACATGAGGCCCATGATCCCGGCGCCGGCGCCGACGGTCGTCACGAGCGTGACGAGGGTCGCCAGCGGGCGGGAGAGCTGCAGGAAGCGCGGTCCGTGCACGACGTGCGGGCGCGGGTGCCGCCGCTCCTCGGGCGGGATCAGCTCGACCGCCGGTGGCAGCGGTGCGAGGTGGTCGCCCGTTTCGGGGACGGCGACCAGCCGCGGCTTGCGGTCGACGGGCACCGCCAGCGGCTCGTTCGAGGCGTCGAGCACGCGGTTCCGGCCCTGGAGCTTCGCCCGGTAGACGGCGAGGTCGGCTTGGTGGATGAGCTCGTTCGCGTCCTGGCCGTCGCGCGGATAGGCCGCGATGCCGATCGAGACGGTGGCCCGGATCGGCTGGCTCGAGGTCTCGACGTCGAACGAGCGGTTGGCGACCGCCTTCCGGATCCGCTCCGCGATCTCGAACGCTTCCTCCGCGCTCGTCTCCGGCAGCAGGATGCTGAACTCCTCGCCGCCGAAGCGGGCAGGCACGTCGTAGTGGCGCAGGTGCGTGCGGAAGACCTCGGAGATCCCCTTGAGGACCGCATCGCCGGCCAGGTGGCCATAGGAGTTGTTGATGTCGCGGAGCAGGTCGAGGTCGGCCATGATCAGCGACAGCGGCCGGTCGAAGCGCTGCGCGCGCATGATCTCCTCGTTCAGCGCCAGTCCGAAGTGGCGCGCGTTGAAGAGGCCGGTCTTCGGGTCGACGCGGGCCTCGGCCTCGAGCTGCGGCACCGAGAGCGAGCGGTGGATGAGGAGGACGGGTGCGATCGCGAACGGGATCAGCCACGGGTTCGCGTTCCAGAACGTCGCCAGCACGACGCCGAGCGCGGCCAGCACGAGCTCGGTCGAGAGCCCGTGGAACGAGAAGAGGCCCGACTCGCGAAGCGAGTGGCCCCGCGCAAACG
>DASQWH010000142.1:0-12427 GCA_035640335.1 Gaiellaceae bacterium
CAGGAGAGCTCGGTTCGGCTCCTAAAACCGCCGCAAAACCGCATGGTTGAGCGGATTACAGCATCCTGTTAGGGTCCGTCGCGTATTCCCATCGGAAAGGGAGGAAGAAAGTCGTGACAAAACAGCAGTTCGTTGACAGAGTCGCTTCGAAGGCCAACCTGTCCAGGCGCGATGCCGCCGCAGCGGTCGACGCGTTCCTGGACTCGATCACGGATGCCTTGAAGGGTGGCGACGACGTCAGCTTCACGGGCTTCGGCAAGTTCTCGACGCAGCAGCGCAAGGCGCGGATGGGCGTCAATCCGCGGAATCCCTCGCAGAAGGTGCAGATTCCCGCGTCGACGGTTCCGAAGTTCTCTGCAGGCAGCCAGCTCAAGTCCGCTGTGAAGTCAGGTGGCAGCGACGGCGGAGGCGGAGGCTTCTAGCCGTAACCCCAGGCAAGGTTTGTCGAGGGCCGCCTTCCGGGCGGCCCTCGCTCTTCCGGGCGCCTCGCTATCTTGGCCTTCGATGGCTTCGAACATCGAAGCGGCGCCGCGGGTCGAGGTGACGGCGTTCGGCGACCGGCTCGCCGAGGCGATCGAGCGCAAGCGGACGCAGCTCGTGGTCGGGCTCGACCCCGTGCCCGATCTGTTGCCGGTCGAGCTCGTCGGCGACGCTCACGAAGGTCGTGACCGTGTCGCTGCGGCCTGCACTCGCTTCTGTTGCGGAATCGTCGACTCGGTCGCGCCGTACGCGGTCGCGGTCAAGCCGCAGCTCGCATTCTTCGAGGCACTCGGCGCGGACGGCATGCGCGCCTTCGAGGACGTCTGCGGGTACGCGCGCTCGGCGGGCCTGCTCGTGATCGCGGACGCGAAGCGCGGCGACATCGGCTCGACCGCGCGCGCCCATGCGACTGCCTACCTCGAAGGGGCGGCGCAGCCGCCTGTCCGTGATTCGGCGCAGCCGTCTCGCGAACCTGGGGAGGGGGTCTGGGGGAACCGGGAGGTTCCCCCAGGAGCACCCTTGGCCGACGCGATGACGGTCAACCCGTACCTCGGCCGCGACTCGCTCGAGCCGCTGCTCGGCGCCTGCAGGCGTCACGGCGCGGGGATCTTCTGCCTCGTGAAGACGTCGAACGAGGGCGGCGAGATCCAGGACCTCGCGCTCTCCGACGGCCGCCCGCTCTGGCAGCACGTGGCGCTGCTCGTCGCGGAGTGGGGCGAGGACCTCGTCGGCGAGCGCGGCCTCTCGAGCGTGGGCGCCGTGGTGGGGGCGACGCATCCGCGCGCGATCGGCGAGGCTCGCCGGCTGCTGCCGAAGGCGGTGCTGCTCCTTCCGGGCGTCGGGGCCCAGGGCGCGACCCCGGCCGACGTGGCCCGTGCCTTCACGAGCGGGCCGGCCAGCGGGCTCGTCGCCGCGTCGCGGTCCGTGATCTACGCGTTCCGTTCGGCGGACGAGGACTGGCGCGCATGCGCTGCGGCTGAGGCGGCACGGCTACGCAGCGAGATCTGGGCCGCATCGGGCTGGTGAGCGAGCCCGGTTGGCAGGCCGAGCTAAGGCGCTACGCCGTCCCCTTCCTCGTGCTCGCAGTCGCGACGACGGGCGCGCTCGTCGGCCGTCGCGCGCTGCGTGAGGATTCGCCCCGCGCCGCCTCGAAGCCGGCACCGCTCGACCGGACGCAGCCGCGCGTCGCGGTCAAGCGTGCGGCGGCGAAGTTCTATCTCGTCGAGTCCGGCGACACGCTCGGCGAGATCGCCGACCGCTTCGAGACGAGCGTCGACCGGCTGCTGGAGCTGAACCCGTCGGTCGACCCGCAAGCGCTTCGCGTCGGCCAGCGGGTCCGCGTGGGCTGAGCGGCGCCGACGGTAGATTGACCTTCGTGAGGCTCTGGCTCGCCGCCGTCGCCGCTGCCCTCCTGCTCGTTCCGTCCGCGCTCGCGGCGGATCCGCAGGTCGCCGCGCGCGCCTACGTCGTCGCGGATGGGCGGAGCGGCGAGATCCTGCTCTCGCGCGACGCGCGCGAGCGGGTGCCGATCGCGAGCATCACGAAGCTGATGACGGTGCTCGTCGCGCTCCAGCACGCGCGGCCGGACGACGTCGTCAGCGCCGCCCCGTACGAGGCGGGCGCCGGCGAATCGCTCATCCGCTTGCGAGCGGGCGAGCGGCTGACCGTCCGCGAGCTCGTGGAGGCGAGTCTGATTCAGAGCGCGAATGACGCTGCGTGGGCGCTCGCCGCTCACGTCGGGCGCGGAGACGTCCGCCGCTTCGTCGCGCTCATGAACAGCCGCGCTCGGCAGCTCGGCCTGCGCGACACGCACTTCGTGCGCCCCGACGGGCTCGACGTGGCCGGCCATGTCTCGAGCGCCCGCGACGTGACCGAGCTGGCGCGAATCGCCATGCGCAAGCGCCTCGTCCGCGAGATCGTCGACGAGAAGACGGCGACGATCGCGGGCGAGCGCCGCTTGCACACGTGGAACGACCTGCTCTACACGTTTCCCGGCGTCGTCGGCGTGAAGACCGGCCACACGCAAGCGGCGGGCTGGTCCGAGGTCGCCGCCGCCCGCGGCCAAGGCGTCACCGTGTACGCGACCCTGCTCGGCGGGCCGTCGCGCGGCGAGCGCAACGCCGATCTCGCCGAGCTCCTGCGCTGGGGTCTCGGCAGGTTCCGGGTCGTGCCGCTCGTCCGTCAGCGGCATGTCTACGCTCGGGCGACGGCTCCGTATGGCAGGGGGCGCGTCGACCTCGTCGCGCTGAAGCCGGTGCTCTACGCGACGACCCTCGACCGCCGCTTCGTCGAGCGCGTCGCCGCGCCGGCGAGCGTCGAGCTGCCGGTCGAGAAGGGCGAGCGCCTGGGCGAGGTTCGCATCTACGAAGGGCCCCGCCTCGTCGCGAGATCTCCGCTCGTTGCGGCTCGCTCGGTGTCGAAGCCGGGACCTCTGAGGCGCGCCGGATGGTATGCAAGGGAGACCGTGAAGAACATCGGCGGCTGGTTCTCGTGATCGTCACCGTGACCATGAACGCGGCGCTCGACCGCACCCTGACTGTCCCCAATTTCCAGCGGGGCCAGCGGCACCGGGCGAGCGGCGGTCTCACGCTCGCCGGCGGTAAGGGCATCAACATCGCGCGCGCTCTGAAGCGCCTTGACGTGCCCGTCGTCGCCACGGGCCTCGCCGGCGGCCGCACGGGTACGCGCATCGTCGAGGAGCTGACCTCGGAGGCGATGCTGAACGACTTCGTCCGCATCGCCGACGAGTCGCGGACGTCGACGGCCGTCGTCGACCCGACGGCGACCTCGTACACCGAGATCAACGAGTGGGGCCCGGACGTCGCGCCGGAGGAGCTCGAGTTCCTGCTCGAGAAGCTGCACTACCTCGCGCGTGGCGCGGACGTGGTCGTGTTCGCCGGCTCGCTGCCGCGCGGAGTCGACGACGGCTTCTACGCGGAGGCGATTCGCGACCTAAACCGGCGCAAGGTCGCGACCGTGCTCGATTCCGAGGGCGAGCCGCTCCGGCTCGGTTGCGGCGCCGAGCCGTTCCTCGTCTCGCCCAACCAGCGCGAGGCCGAGAGCCTCGTCGGGCAGGAGTTTCATGACGACCAGGACTTCATCCAGGCGCTCGGCGACATCGCGGAGCTCGGCGCGAGGAACGTGCTGATCACGCAGGAGTCCGGGTGCTTCGCCCTGCTCCGCGAGGACCGGACGGTGAAGCGCCTCCGCGCCGCCGCGCCGCACCTGGAGCCGATCTCGACGGTCGGATCAGGCGACGTCCTGCTCGCCGGCTTCCTCGCGGCCCGCTTCTTCGAGAAGCCGCTCGAGGACGCGCTGCGGAGCGCGGTCGGTGCGGGAGCCGCGTCGACGCTCGAGATCGGCGCGGGCCGCTTCGACGCGCGCGAGGCGGGTCGCCTGACGGGTGGGGTCGAGGTCGACGAGCTCGAGCCTGTCGCGTCGTGACGGCCGTCAGGGGAGGGTGATACGATCGACCGCCACTTGAGAGGCGTATCTGAAGACGGTCTTTTCGGCCCAGGCGAGGTAGCGAGCCTGGGCTGTTTGCTTTCAGGGGGGCACACGTGGACGTAGAGATCGGGAGAGGCAAGAAGGCGCGGCCTAAGGCGCCGCTTGCGGTGCCGCCTAGAGGACGCGCGGGCTTTGCCCGTGCGTCCGTCTTCGCCCTGTCGCGCAGCTTCGTCAGCGGCAGGCTGTTTCGAGGGGATGCCAGATGGATGTAGAGATCGGGAGAGGCAAGAAGGCGCGGCAGGCCTATGGCTTCGACGACATCGCGATCGTCCCCAGCCGGCGCACGAGGGATCCACAAGACGTTGACATCGGCTGGAAGCTCGGCCCGCACTTCCTCGAGCTGCCGCTGCTCGGCTCGGCGATGGACGCCGTCGTCTCCCCGGCGACGGCGATTCAGCTCGGGAAGCTCGGCGGGCTCGGCGTGCTCAACCTCGAGGGCATCTACACGCGTTACGAGAACCCTGACGCCGAGCTCGAGCGGATCGCGAAGCTGCCGAAAGAGAAGGCCACCGCGGGCATGCAGGAGATCTACGCGCGCCCGGTCGAGCAGAAGCTGATCGCCGCGCGCATCGAGGAGATCAAGCGCGCCGGGGTGCTCGTCGCTGGGTCGCTGACGCCGCAGAGGGTGCGCGAGCACTACGAGCTTGCGCTCGAAGCCGGACTCGACGTGCTCGTTATCCAGGGCACCGTCGTCTCGGCCGAGCACGTCTCGTCGAACGGCCAGGCGCTGAACCTGAAGGAGTTCATCGCCGAGCTGCCGATCCCGACCCTCGTCGGCGGCTGCGCCTCGTACCAGACCGCGCTCCACCTGATGCGGACGGGCGCGGAGGGTGTCCTCGTCGGCGTCGGCCCGGGCCATGCGTGCACCACGCGAGGAGTCCTCGGCGTCGGCGTGCCGCAGGCGACGGCAATCTCGGATGCCGCGGCTGCGCGCGTGCAGCACCTGCTCGAGACGGGCCGCTACGTCAACGTCATCGCGGACGGCGGCATGCGCACCGGCGGCGACATCGCGAAGGCCGTCGCGTGCGGGGCGGACGCCGTCATGGTCGGCTCGCCGCTCGCGCGCGCGAAGGAAGCGCCCGGTCGCGGCTACCACTGGGGGATGGCGACCTTCCACCCGACTCTGCCCCGCGGCGCGCGCGTCCAGGTCGACCAGTCCGCGACGCTCGAGGAGATCGTCGTCGGGCCCGCGCGCGAGAACGACGGGACGCTGAACCTGATGGGAGCGCTGCGGACGTCGATGGCGACCTGCGGCTACGAGTCGATCCACGACTTCCAGAAGGCCGAGATCATGCTCGCGCCGTCGATCAAGACCGAGGGCAAGTCGCTCCAGCAGGCCCAGAAGATCGGGATGGGTTAGGAGGGTTTGGCCGAGGAGCCCTTCGTCCTGCTCCTGACCGGTCCGGCCGGCGCGGGCAAGACGACCGTCGCTGCGCAGTGGGCGTCGAACCGAACGTCGCCGACCGCACACATCTCGCTGGATGACGTGCGCGATTTCTTGAAAGCCGGTTACGCGAACCCCGAGGACGGCTGGAACGAAGTAACGCAGTCGCAGTACGACCTGGCGCGCGAGCTCTGCGCGACGATGGCGCGCCGCTATGTCGAGTCCGGCATCACCTGTGCCGTCGACGACGCGATCTTCCCGGATTGGCCCGAGGTCGGTTACGCAGGGTGGGTGCGGGCGCTCGGGGACATCCCGCACGCGCTCGTCGTGCTCTTGCCGCGGCTCGAGGTGGCACGAAAGCGAAATGACGCCGGCCACGATGGTCACCGGCGTCTCGGTCCGGAGACGCTGCAGACGATCTACGACGATATGCTGCCCTGGCGCGACTCGGCGGTGCCGGTCATCGACAACTCCGAGCTCTCGGTTGCGGAGACCGTCGCAGAAGTGAACCGCGCCCTCGAAGAAGCTCCTTTGGCCGTCCATGGGTGAGGTCGTCCCGCTTCCCACGTCCGAGCCGGTTGCGGAGGAGCGACCGGTGCTCGTTCTGGACCTCGGCGGCCAGTACTCGCAGCTGATCGCGCGGCGCGTGCGGGAGTGCCGCGTCTACTCCGAGCTCGTCCGCCATTCGATCTCGCCGGACGAGGTGCGGGCGAGGAACCCGCTCGCGCTCGTGCTCTCGGGGGGGCCTGCGTCCGTCTATGCCGAAGGGGCTCCGAAGGTCGACCGCGCGATCTTCGACCTCGGCGTTCCCACCCTCGGCATCTGCTACGGGATGCAGCTGATGGCGCAGGAGCTCGGCGGCCGCGTCGAGCGCACCGGAGTGTCGGAGTTCGGCAAGACGGGGCTGACCGCGGAGGGCGGCGCCCTCTTCGAGAACCTGCCGCCCGAGCAGACAGCGTGGATGAGCCACCGTGACTCCGTCACCGCGCCACCCGAGGGCGCGCGCGTCGTCGCGTCCTCTCCCGCCGCGCCGATCGCCGCGTTCGAGGATCCCAGCCGCGCGCTGTACGGCGTCCAGTTCCACCCCGAGGTCGTGCACACGCCGTACGGGAACGACCTGCTGAAGAACTTCCTCTACGCCGTTGCCGATGCGCCCGCGACCTGGACAGCGGCGGCGGTGATCGAGGAGCAGGTCGAACGCGTCCGGGCCCAGGTCGGCAGCGAGCGCGTGCTCTGCGCGCTCTCGGGTGGGGTCGACTCCGCGGTCGCGGCGCTGCTCGTCTACAAGGCGGTCGGCGACCAGCTGACATGCGTCTTCGTCGACCACGGCCTCCTGCGCAAGGACGAGGCGACGCAGGTCGTGGAGACGTTCCGCAACCACTTCCACGTCCCGCTCGTGCACGTCGAGGCGGACGAGCGGTTTCTCTCCCGGCTCGCGGGTGTCACCGACCCTGAGGACAAGCGCCTCGCCGTCGGCGAGGAGTTCATCCGCGTCTTCGAGGAGGAGTCAGCGCGACTCGGCAAGATCCGCTACCTCGTCCAGGGCACGCTGTACTCGGACGTGATCGAGTCCGGCGGGACGGGCGACGTCGCTGCGACGATCAAGTCGCACCACAACGTCGGCGGGCTGCCCGAGACGATGGATCTGGAGCTCGTCGAGCCGCTGCGGATGCTCTTCAAGGACGAGGTGCGGCGCGTTGGGGAGGAGCTCGGGCTGCCGGAGCGGATGGTCTGGCGCCAGCCGTTCCCCGGGCCTGGCCTCGCCATCCGCATCATCGGCGAGGTGACCGAGGAGCGGCTCGAGATCTTGCGCGAGGCCGACGCGATCCTGCAGGAGGAGGTCCGGCGGGCGGGTCTCTACCGCGACCTGTGGCAAAGCTTCGCGGTGCTGCCCGCGATCCGCTCGGTCGGTGTGCAGGGCGACGAGCGCACGTACGCCTACCCGATCGTCATCCGGGCCGTGACCTCGGAAGACGCGATGACCGCGGACTGGGCACGCCTGCCGTACGACTTGCTGGAGACGATCTCGAGCCGGATCATCAACGAGATCCCAGCTGTGAACCGGGTCGCGCTGGACATCTCGTCGAAGCCGCCGAGCACGATCGAGTGGGAGTAGCCCTCAGGGGATCGTGACCAGCGCGCCGATCTGGCGCCAGCGGCCCTGGCGGAAGCGCACGAGCCGCGTCTTCTGGATCGGGTAGTAGTCGTTCGGCGACGTGCGGACCGCGACGCCGCGCACGAAGAACGGGTTTGCTTTCTCGTTCAGGCTCGTCGCCGCGCGCAGCAGGCTCCGCCGCGTCGGTTCTCTGCCCGCCCGGCGGAGCGCGTCGACCATCGTGTACGCGACGGCCATGCCGTAGAGGTTCGCGACCTCCTTCACCTTCGCGCTCGGCAGGTAGCGGCGCAGGATCTGCTTGTAGAGCAGCACACCGGGATCGCGCGCGAACGTGGGATCCGTCGGATCCTTCAGCGCCGCGCTCGAGATCGCCCCGTCGACCGCGCGGCTGCCTGCATTCCGGCGCACGACCTCGATCACGAACGGATCGATCGACACCGAGTTGACGAAGATCTGCGGCCGCCACGCGAGCTTTTTCGCGGCCAGGAACGCCTGGATCGTCTGCCGCGGTAGCGCGAAGAGCATGAACACGTTCGCGCGCGCGGCCTTCAGCCTCGCGATTTGCGAGCCGAGATCCGTGTCGGTCACCTTGTAGCGCTGCACCGCCACGATTCGCGTCGAGAGCCGCCCGAGGCCTTCGCGCAGGCCGGCGAACATGTCCTCGCCGTACTCCGAGTCCTCGTGCAGGACGGCAATCCGAGCGCCCGGCTTCGTCCGCGCCACGTAGCGGCCGTAGAGAGCGGCTTCGCCGGCGAAGCGCGGCAGGTAGCCCATCGTCCACGGATAGCGGCGCCGCTCGGCGGCCAGCGCGGTCAAACCGCTCCCGACGAACAGCTGCGGCACCTGGAGCTCGTTCAGGTACGGCCGCACGGCGAGCACGTGCTCGGTGCCGACGCTGTTGAAGATCGCGAAGACCTTGTCCTCCTGGACGAGCTGGCGCGTCTGCCGCACCGTGTCGGCCGGGTTGTAGCCGTCGTCGACGTAGCGGTACTCGATCCGGCGGCCGTACACGCCGCCACGCGCGTTGACGTGCTTGAAGTACGCCTCGGCCCCGCGCGCGACCGCCGCGTAGGCGACCTCGTCCCCGGAGAGCGGCACGGTCCCGCCGATGAGGATCGAACGCGGCCCGATGCCGGGATCGTCCGCCGGGCGGCCGAACGCGCCCGGCAGCGCGAGCAGCGTCACGGCCGCAACGAGCAGGCAGAAGGAGCCGAGCCGCATCGAGGCAAGCCTACAATCGGCTCCCGTGCGCCCGACCTCGTTTGTCCAACGCCTGGCCGCGGCGCGGATCGGCGCGACGTTCAACCAGTACGCGGACCCGCGGCTCTGTGCGCGCCTCGTCGCCTACCTGGAGAGCAGGCGACAGGCGCCCGTTCTGCTCGTCGGCGAAGCGGCCGGCTACCGAGGAGCCCGCGTAAGCGGCATTCCGTTCACGTCCGAGCGGCAGCTCACCGGCGCCGGCCCGGCGGAGGCGACGGCGACGATCGTCCACCGCGTGCTCGAGGAGCTCGGCGTCGCCGAGCGCGTCCTACTCTGGAACGTCGTCCCGACGCACCCCCACGTCGTCGGCGAGCCGCGGTCGAACCGGCCGCCGACCCGTCCGGAGGTCGACGCGGGGCTCACGTTCGTCGGCGAGCTCGCGCGCGGCCGCCGCGCGATCGCAGTCGGCCGCCTCGCCGAGGCCGCGCTCGGCGGCCCTGCCGTCAGGCACCCTTCCCATGGCGGAGCCGAGCGCTTTCGCTCCGGCTTGGCGTCACTCCTGCATGACTGACGAGCTCCCGGTCAAGCGCAACACGGTCCTCCTCGCTGCGGTCTTGGCCGTCTACCTTGGCGTGCTCCAGCTCGGCGCCGCGGTGCTGTCGCTCACCTTCGTGCTCGTGACTGGCTTCGAGAGCCTGCTCGGGCTCGGCCCGGCGATCTACCTGGCCGCGGCTGCGTTATCCGCGCTCCCGGCCGGACGGGCGATGGACCGGTACGGGCGCATCCCCGTCATCGCGATCGGCTTCCTGCTCGGCTCGGTCGGCTGCCTGGTGACCGCGGCCGGGACGCACTGGGAGTTGACGCCCGCGGTCATCCTCGGCTTCGTTCTCGTCGGCGTCTCGGGCGCCGTCACGCTGCTGATCCGGACCGCGGCCGGCGACATGTACCCGCCGGAACGGCGCGCCCGCGGCATCTCGCTGGTTCTCTTCGGTGCCGTCTTCGGCGCGATCCTCGGCCCCGCGGTCTTCGGGCCGCTGTTCGCCGGCAAGGACGTCGAGGCTGAGACGTTGACCGTCCCGTGGCTCGCCGCCTCCGGGCTCTCGCTCGTGGCTCTGGCCCTCGTGCTGTTCGTTCGCCCCGACCCCAAGGTGATCGGTGAGCGGATCGGCGCGGCGCAGCGAACCGCCCCGCCGCCGTCAGCGGCATCCCTCGCGGAGATCGTGCGGCGCCCCGGCGTAGCATCGGCGATGGTCGCGGCTCTCGCGAGCTTCGCAGTGATGGTCTCGGTGATGAACCTGACGGGTTACGTCGTCGTCGACCACCATCACCACTCGCAGGGCTCGGTCTTCCCGATCGTCGGGGCGCACGTGCTCGGCATGTACGGGCTCGTGCTCGTCATCGGCACGTTGATCGACCGGATCGGGCGCCGCCCTGCGCTCGTGGGCGGCCTCGTCGTGATGGCGGTGTCGTGCGCGGGCCTGCTCGCGCTCGAGGACGTCTTTACGACCGGGGTCCTGCTCTTCGGGCTCGGCCTCGGGTGGAACCTCTCGTTCGTCTCCGCGACGGCCTCGCTCGCGGACGCGACGAGCCCGGCCGAGCGCGGGAAGCTCCTCGGCCTCAACGATCTTCTGGCCGGGCTGCTGGGCGCCGCTCTCGCGCTCACGGGTGGGATCGCGCTCGACGTGCTCGGCGTCGCCGCGCTGGCGATCGGAGCGACCGTGCTCGCGCTGACTCCAGCGTTCCTCATCACGCGCACGCGGCCCGCGGCGCCCGAGGCTGCAAGCTAATTCCCTGCTAGAATCGCGCCTCGGCGGACGCCTAGAGGTCCGCCGCTTTCATGATGAAGACCTGGAATGCAAAGCCCGGTGAGGTCGAGCGCCTCTGGTACGTCGTCGACGCCGACGGCAAGACCCTCGGCCGCCTCGCGACCGAGATCGCGGAGACGCTGCGCGGCAAGCGCAAACCGCAGTACACGCCGCACGTCGACACCGGCGACTACGTCGTCGTCGTCAACGCCGAGAAGATCGCCGTCACCGGCAAGAAGCTCGACGAGAAGCTCTACTACCGCCACTCCGGCTACCCGGGCGCGCTACGCAGCCGGCCGCTGCGCGAAGAGCTCGAGCGCCGGCCGACCGAGGTGCTGCGCAAGGCGGTGAAGGGCATGCTCCCCCGCAACCGGCTCGGCCGTGCCCAGCTGACGAAGCTGAAGATCTACGCGGGGCCCGAGCACCCGCACGCCGCCCAGGACCCGAAGCCTCTCCCATTGGAGAACGGCAGTGGCTGAGCAGGCGCAGTACCGGGGGACCGGCAAGCGCAAGACGTCGGTCGCGCGCGTGATCCTGCGGCCGGGCGACGGCGCGACGTGGATCAACGGGCGCACGATCGAGCAGTACTTCCCGCGCGCCACGCACCGCACAACCGTCCTCGCGCCGCTCAAGCTCGCGGGCGCCGAGGGCCGCTACGACCTGCGTGTCCGCGTCCAGGGCGGCGGGCCGACGGGCCAGGCCGGCGCCGTCCGGCACGGCATCGCGCGGGCGCTCGTCGAGGCCGATCCGGAGCTGCGTGGGCCGCTCAAGCGCGAGGGCTTCCTCACCCGCGACGCGCGCAAGGTCGAGCGCAAGAAGGCCGGCCTGCACAAGGCCCGCAAGGCACCGCAGTTCTCGAAGCGTTAGTTGACGCGCCGGTACTTCGGGACTGACGGGGTCCGCGGGGTCGTCGGCGAGGAGCTGACAGCGGACCTCGTCGAGCGGCTCGGCCGCGCGTCGGCGCTCTGGTCGGGCCGCGGACGCGTGTTCGTCGGCCGCGACACGCGCGCGTCCGGCGTCGAGCTCGAAGACGCGTTCGCGAACGGCGTTGCCTCGGCCGGCGGCAGCGCAGTGCTTGCCGGCGTGCTCCCGACGCCGGCGGTCGCGCTGCTCGCACTCGATCTCGGCGCCGTCATCTCGGCGTCGCACAACCCGCCCGAGTACAACGGCGTCAAGCTCTTCGACTCCGACGGGCGCAAGCTCACCGACGCGTCGGAGGAGCAGATCGAGGCGCTGCTCGACGCGCTGCCGGCGGGCGGCGGCGAGATCGACCGCGTCGGAGTCGCGACCGACAGCTACCTCGAGCACATCGTCGAGCGGTTCGGGAGCGACCTCTCGGGCCTGCGCGTCGCTGTCGACTGCGCGAACGGCGCCTACTCCGGCCTCGCCCCGAAGGCCTTCGAGCAGCTCGGAGCGACCGTGCAGCCGATCGGCGCCGACCCGGACGGCCACAACATCAACGTCGGCTGCGGCGCGACCGACCTCGCGCTCCTGCAGCAGGTCGTCGCCGACGGCGAGTTCGACCTCGGGATCGCGTTCGACGGCGACGGCGACCGGATGCTCGCGGTCGACGCCGAGGGCGAGTCCGTCGACGGCGACCAGATCCTCGCGGTGCTCGCTCTCGACCTGGGCGTCGACCTCGTCGCCGTGACGGTGATGACGAATCTCGGCTTCCACCGGCTCATGGGTGAGCACGGAATTCGCGTGGTGACGACCGATGTCGGCGACCGCTACGTGCTCCAGGCGCTACGCGAGTCGGGCGGCCTCCTCGGCGGCGAGCAGTCGGGGCACATCATCTACCTGCGCGACCACGTGACCGGCGACGGCCTCGCCGCGGCGCTGCTCCTCTGCGGCGCCCTGCGCGGTCGCACGCTTCGCGAAGCCGTGTCCGTCCTCCGCCGCTACCCGCAGGCGAAGGAGAACGTCCCGGTCTCG
>DASQWH010000143.1:0-3489 GCA_035640335.1 Gaiellaceae bacterium
CCGCGATTCGCGCCGCCCTGATCGACAGCGCGCGCGACCAACTCTTCGACAAGTGGTTGATGCGGCGCGAGTCGAGCGCCCTCGCCTGGACGACGTGCATCCGTGACTGGCTGCCCGCCGTCGGCACGCTGGAGCTGACGAACAGCCTGCCGTTCCTGGCGCTCGCGGACTAGGTACTGCTAGCGCCCGCGGGCGAGCGCTGCAGCGCGGCCGTTCAGGCGCCGGAGCTCCACGCCCAGCGCAAGCCCGGCTCCGACGACGAGGATCACCGGAACGAGGACGTCGTAGGACGGCACCTCGAGCAGGCGGACGCCGCTCGCGGTGAGGACCGTCGCCAGCGCGACCCGCAGCGCCCGCTCCGGCAGGCGAACCGTCAGCTGGCTCCCGAGCAGAATCCCCGGCACCGACCCGAGCAGAAGCCAGCCCATCGCCAAGAGATCGACGTTTCCGTGCAGCAGGTGGCTGAGGCCGGCAACCCAGAGCAGAGCTGCGGCATGGAAGATGTCCGTCCCGACGATCTTGGCCGCAGTCAGCGGAAAGACGAGCAGCATCACGAGCGCGAAGAACGTGCCGCTGCCGACCGAGGTCAAGCCGACGATGAAGCCACCCACGGCGCCGAGGGCGAAGCAGATGATGCGGTCCCGCTTCTCGAGCAGGAACGGCGCGTCGTCGGGCTGGACGCCGCGCTTGACGAACGTCTTCGTGAGAAAGCCGAGGCCGCCGAGGACGAGAGCGGCGCCGATCACCTTCGCCGAGGTCGATTGCGCGCCGTCTCCGTAGCGCCGCTCCATCCATTCGGCCAGCTGCACACCTACGAGCGACATCGGGGCCGAGCCCAGGAACATCCAGAACGTCATCCGCGCGTGCACCGTTCCGAGGCGGCGGTGGCGCACGGCGCCGAACGTCTTGAAGACGGCGCCGTGGAGGATGTCGGTGCCGACGGCCAGCGTGGGCTTGAAGCCGAAGACGAGGATCAGGATCGGGGTCATCAGCGAGCCGCCGCCCATCCCCGTCATCCCGACCAGCAGCCCGATGAGAAGCCCGGTGACCGTGAACTGCCAGGTCATCGGTAGGCCTCGATCAGCACCTCCGCCACCTCCGGCCGCGAGAACTCAGCCGGGGGCAGTTCTCCGGCCGCGAGCAGCTCGCGCACCTTCGTGCCCGACAGGAAGACGTGGTCGTCGCCCGAATGCGGGCACGTCTTCGGCGTCGCCATCTGCCCGCACCCGCGGCACCAGAACGCGTGCTCGAAGAACATCGGCTCGATGCCGAGCTCGTGCGGCTCGAAGTCGTCGAAGATCAGCTGCGCGTCGTAGGTGCCGTAGTAGTCGCCGACCCCTGCGTGGTCGCGGCCGACGATGAAGTGCGAGCAGCCGTAGTTCTTGCGGCAGATCGCGTGCCAGATCGCCTCGCGCGGGCCGGCGTAGCGCATCGCCGCCGGGAAAGCGGAGAGCACGACGCGGTCGGGCGGGTAGTAGCCGTCGAGCAAGATGCGGTAACACTCGACGCGCGTCGCGGCGGGGACGTCGTCCGATTTCGTCTCGCCGACGAGCGGGTGGACGAGCAGGCCGTCGACGGTTTCGAGGGCGCCCTTCGTCAGGTACTCGTGCGCACGGTGGATCGGGTTCCGCGTCTGGAAGCCGACGACGTGCCGCCAGCCCCGCTCCGCGAACGTGCGGCGTGTCTCGGCCGGGTCGAGAGCCAGCTCCGGGAACGGAGGCTCGGCCCGTTCGAAGACCGTGACCCGGCCCGCGACGTAGAGATCGTGCTGGCGGTAGAGCCGGGCCACGCCGGGGTGCGCCTCGTCGGTCGTGCGGAAGCAGTGTTCGGCCTCGCGCTTGCGCTCGTACTCGAACACTTCCTCGACGTCGAGCACGGCGAGGAGGCGCCCCTCCGCGTCAGCAAGCGCGACCCGGTCGCCGCTCGGCGGGGCCGGCACCGCGAGGCAGACGGGCAGCGCCCAGGCGAGGCCGCCAGCGAGCCGCATGTCCTCGACGACGCTCTCGTAGTCCTCCTGGCCCATGAAGCCCGCGAGCGGCGAGAGAGCGCCGCACGCGAGCATGTCGAGGTCCGAGACCTCGCGCGGCGTCAGCGTCAGCGTCTGCAGGCCGTCGACCCCTTCGGGCCGCTCGCCGGTGCGGTCGACCAGCGCGCCGCCGTGTGGCTCGACGAGACCTGTCCCGGGGACAGTCCCCACGACCTGGCTCATGCTGGCACGTTCGCTTCGACCAGGCCGAGCTCCGCCAGCTTCTCGAGGACGATGCGCGCCGACTCCTCCGGCTCGTGCTGCTCGGTGTCGATCCGCACCTCCGGGCTGGCGGGCTCCTCGTACGGGTCCGAGACGCCGGTGAACTCCTTGATCTCGCCGCGGAACGCCTTCTCGTAGAGGCCCTTGACGTCCCGGCGCGCGCACTCCTCGACGGAGGTCGCCACGAAGACCTCGACGAAGGGCCCGTGCTCCTCGACCAAGGCGCGCGCCTTGCGACGCGTCTCCTCGTAGGGCGAGATCGCCGAGACGAGGACAGCTGCGCCGTGCCGAGTCAGCCGCGACGCGACCCAGCCGATGCGCTCGATGTTCGTGTCGCGGTCCTCCTTCGAGAAGCCGAGGCCCTTCGACAGGTGCGTGCGGACGACGTCGCCGTCGAGGTATTCGATCTCGTAACCGCGCTCCTCGAGCTGCGGGCCGACGAGCTCGGCGATCGTCGTCTTGCCGGCGCCGCTGAGCCCTGTAAACCAAACCGTAAAGCCCGTCAGGGCTTGGAGGTTTTGTCCGCGAAGCGGACCGGTGGAGGGGGTCTGGGGGAACCGGGAGGTTCCCCCAGCTACCCGCGCTTCGTCAGGCATGAGCCTCCTTCGGTAGCGGACTGTCCAGATGGATCCCGCACTCGAGCTTGTCCGAGCCGGCCCAGCGGCCGGCGCGCTCCTCCTCGCCCGGTGCGGTCGGGCGCGTACAGGGAATGCAGCCGATCGAGCGGAAGCCCGCGTCGTGGAGCGGGTTGTAGGGGATCTCGTTGACCGCGATGTAGGCCTGGACGCGCTTCGCGTCCCAGTCGACGAGCGGATGCAGCTTCCAGACGCCGTAGCGCTCCGACCACTGCACCTTCGGCGTCTGCGCGCGGCTCGGCGACTGCTCGCGCCGGATGCCCGAGATCCACGCGCCGTAGGGCTCGAGCGCGTGCAGAAGCGGCTCGACCTTGCGGATGTGGCAGCACCGGTCGGGGTCGTGCTCCCAGAGGTTCGGCCCTTCGCGCATGTGCTGCGCGGCCACCGAGATCACCGGCGGCGGCAGCAGCAGTTTCAGTCCGTAGCGCTCGACGAGACGGTCGCGCGTCTCGTACGTCTCGCGGAAGAAGAGTTGCGTGTCGAGCTCGATGATCGGGATCTCGAGCTCGAGCTCCGAGATCATGTGCACGAGCACCGACGACTGCTTCTGCCACGAGCACGTGAGGCAGAGGCGGTCGCCGAACTCGCCGTAGGCCCAGCGGAGCA
>DASQWH010000144.1:0-13767 GCA_035640335.1 Gaiellaceae bacterium
GAAGTGCCCGACGAAGTAGAAGAGGTTCATCGCCTCGACGAGCTCGGGTAAGCCGAGGAAGGCACGCTGCACCGATTGCTCCCAGGCGAAGTCGAGCGCGCGCTCGAGCTCTGCGATGCGCTTGGCGTTCTCCGTCGCGACCGCCCAGTTCGGCTCGATCAGGCGGCGCGCGATCTCATACGCCCAGACGGCGATGAGGATGATCGCGATCTGCTTCAGGCCGTCGCGGCGGCTGAATGCGGCCCAGGCACGTCGCATGGCTGACAACATTTTACCCGGCTTGACCACATGCAAAGCCAACGCGGGCCCGTAACGTTTATTCCCATGCGGGTTGCAGCGCTCGATCTAGGGACGAACACGACGCGGCTGCTCGTCGCCGACGTCCAGGACGGCTCGGTCCAGGAGGTCACGCGCCGCACGCGCATCACCCGGCTCGGGGAGGGCGTCGACGCGCGGCGCCGGCTCCTGCCCCTGCCGATCACGCGGGTCCGGAACTGCCTCGCGGACTACCGGCGTGAGCTCGAGGGGCTCGGTGCCGAACGCGCGCTCGCGGTCGCGACGAGCGCGATCAGGGACGCCGACAACGGCGAGGCGTTCCTCGGCGAGATCGAGTGGAGCTACGGCTTCACGACGCGGCTGCTGAGCGGCGACGACGAGGCGCTGCTGACGCTGCGCGGCGTGGCAAGCGGACGGACGCTCGAGCAGCCGACGCTGGTCGTCGACGTCGGCGGGGGCTCCAGCGAGCTGATCGTCGGCGACGGCGCCGAGGTGCAGTTCCGCGTCAGCACGGATCTCGGCTCCGTGCGGCTGACCGAGCGGTACCTGCGCGGCGACCCGCCGGGCGAAGGGGAGCTTTCGGTCTGCGCGACGGCGATCCGGTCGATGCTCGGCGAGCGCGTCCCCGACGAGGTCCGCGGCACGGTGTCGCATGCGATCGGCGTCGCGGGGACGGTGACCTCGCTGGCGGCGCTCGACCTCGGCCTCGTCGAGTACGACCCCGAGCGCGTGCACGGTCACCGGCTCACGCATGACGATGTCCATGCGCTGCTGGCGCGCCTCGCGGGGATACCGCTCGAGGAGCGCCGGCGCGTCCCGGGCCTCGAGCCCGAGCGGGCGCCGGTGATCGTCGCCGGCGCGATGATCCTGCGCGAGACGATGCGGTACTTCGGGCTCGAGGAGATCGAGGTCAGCGAGCGCGACCTGCTGGACGGCGCCGCGCTCGAGGCCGCGGAGCTTCCGGAGCCGGTGGAGGGCGACGCTCCTCCCGGCGCTTATACCTGCTGCTGATCCTCGTCCTCGGCGAGCCGCCGCTGCAGCAGCTCGCGCGAGAGGACGCCGACGAGGCGGCCGTCGTCGACCACCGGCACGCGCTCGGCGTCGCGCTCCTCGAGGAATTGGAACGCCTCCTCGACCGGGCTGTCGGCCTCGATCGTCCAGTGCGGCTCCTCGGCAATCTCGCCGAGCGGAGTGGACGTCGGGTCGCGGCCGGGCGCGACGACCTCCCGGACGAGCGTCTTCCTCGTGACGACGCCGACGAGGCGGCCCTCGTCGCACACGAAGACGGCTCGGACCTCCGGCCGCGCGAGCGCCTCGCCCGCCTCCTGCGCGCTCGCGTCGGCATCGCACACGCGCGGGTCGGTGATCATCGCTTCGCGGACGAGGGTCATGGGTAGATACCGCGGGACTCGAGGGCGCCGGCGACCTCGCGGATGGCGACGACGTTCGCCGCGCTGCGGAGCGTCAGGCCCTGCTGCTCGGCGAGCTGCCACACGCGGTCGAAGGCGTCGTTGAGCTTGTCGGCGAGACGGGCGCGGATTTCCTCGCGCGTCCAGAAGAGCCGGCCGAGGTCCTGCACCCACTCGAAGTACGAGACCGTGACGCCGCCCGCGTTCGTGAGCACGTCCGGGAGGACGACGATCCCGCGCTCGGCGAGGATCGAGTCGGCTTCGAACGAGGTCGGGCCGTTCGCGCCCTCGGCGATCATCTTCGCCTCGATGCGGCCCGCGTTCTCGGCCTTGATCTGATCCTCGAGCGCAGCGAGGACGAGCACGTCGCAGGGCAGCTCGAGCAGCTCGGCATTCGACACGTGCTCGCCGCCTGGGAAGCCCTCGAGGCTGCCGTTCTGCTCCACCCACTGCGTCGCCACGACGATGTCGAGACCGTCGGGGTTGTAGGCGCCGCCCGAAATGTCCGAGACGGCCAGCACCTTCGCTCCGCGCGCCGCCAGGTCGCGCGCCGCGACGCCACCGACGTTGCCGAAGCCCTGCACGACGAAGCGCTGCTCGGGCAGCTTCCACCCGAGGCGGTCGCACGCGCGCTCGGTGACCATGACCACGCCAGCGCCCGTAGCCTCGCTGCGGAAGACGGAGCCGCCGATGGAGACCGGCTTCCCGGTGACGATCTCGGGCACCGCGTACCCCTTCTGCATCGAGTACGTGTCCATCATCCAGGCCATCGTCTGCTCGTTCGTCGCCATGTCGGGCGCGGGAATGTCCTCCTGCGGGCCGATGACGCGGAGCAGCTCGGACGTGAAGCGACGCGTCAACCGCTGCACTTCGCCGAGCGAGAGCTCCCGGGCGTTGACGCGCACGCCTCCCTTCGCGCCGCCGTACGGCAGCCGCACGAGCGCGCACTTCCAGGTCATCCACATCGCGAGCGCGGCGCACTCGCCGAGCGAGACGTGCGGGTCGTAGCGGATACCGCCCTTCGTCGGCCCGAGGACGCTCGAGTGCTGCACCCGGTACGCGGGGAAGACCGTCCAGCGGTCGTCGTCCAAGCGCACCGGGACGCTGACCATCATCGCGCGCTCCGGGTAGCGGAGACGCTCGGCCACGGCCGCGTCGACGTCGGCATGCGTCAGCGCCTCCTCGAACTGCGCGACTGCCGTCCGGAAGAGCGGAGTGTCCCACTCGAGGGGCGCCTGATCGACCGAGACTTCGTCGACCTTGGCCACGAACTGAGTCTACTTCCGGGTTACGAGCAGGGTCAGGTCGCCGTCGACGTGCTCGACGACGACGTCTTCGCCTGCGGACACGCCTTCAGCACACACCGCACGCCAGAGCTCGCCCGCGACACGCACCTGGCCGCGGGGTCGGCAGTCCGTGACCGCGACGCCGGTCGCACCGGGCAGCGCCTCGGCGCCGATCGCCGGCCGACGGCGCTTCGAGATCCAGACCCAGAACGCGGCCTCCCCCACCTCGACGACGAGCCCGACCGCGATCGCCACGATCCCCCACGCCGTCGGCAGCCAGAAGATCGCGGCATAGATGGCCAGGACGAGGAGCAGGGCGCCGTTACGCGGCGAGAATCAGAACGGGGGTTCCGATGTCGACTCGGTCGAAGAGCCAGTCCGCGTCGGGGATGTACATGCGGATGCAGCCGTGCGAGGCGGAGTAGCCGACCGACGCCGCATCGGGCGTGCCGTGGATGCCGACGAGCGGAGCGGTGAGCCCCATCCACCGGGTGCCGAGCGGATTCCCGGGACCGGGCGGGATCGGCTTCGCGCCGCGTGCCCACTCGGAGTCCGGCGGCGGACGCCACCACGGGTCCCGCTGCTTGTCCGCGACCGCGAAGCTGCCGGTCGGCGTCGGGTACGCAGCCTGCCCGGTGGCGACGGGGAACGACCTGACGAGGTTCGTGCCGCGGAAGAGCAGCAGCCGCTTGGACTCCCGCTTGATGACGACGACCGGGCCGAACCGAGCTCTCGTCACAGACGGCTTCAGCGGCCTGAGGACGACCGGCAGCCGCGGACGGATCCGCGACCGGAGCGTCCGCGTGATCGCCGCGACCATCGTCCCGCGCCGGACCGACTGGCCCCACTGGTCGGCGCTGATTACCGGCTGCGAGCCCGTGAAGCCCTCGACGCGGGCGTCGACCGCGGGTCGCGAGAAGCGGCGGTCGAGCTCGGCGACGTAGTTGCGGATGCGGTTCTTGTCGACCGCGACGCGAACGTCGACGTTCTCGTTCTCGTCCGCGCGCAGAGCCTTGGCGACGGCGTCGTCGAGGAGCGGCTGCATCGCGAAGCGCGCGGGCGGCACCTGCCAACGTTGCTTGCCGAGCCGGAAGTGCAGCGGACGCGCATAGGCACGACGGACGAGTTGGCGAGCCTGCTCTGCGTCAAGGCCGCCGGCGCGGATGCCGGCGATCTTCACACCTTCCGCGATCGGATCGGGCGGCCCCGCCGGTTGTGCGAACGCGACCGCTCCGACGGCGACGAGGACGAAGCAGACCGCGAACCGGAGCACGCCGAGATGTTACGTGGCAAAAGCCGCTCGTTCCATGGAAAACGTGGCGAACGCACTCGACTTTCCCGCAAGGCTCTTTAGGGTGCTCAGACTGCCGGGGAGTCCTCGCCGCAGGGGCTCCCCGGCTTCGCTTCGCTTCGCCAGGGAGCCCGTCGTCGGTATGTCCCTGGCTGGTCGCCGCAGTTGTCCCGGCGGTTCTTCAGGGGAGGGATTCGTTCACACCGCGCTCGGCCTTACCGAATGCGTGGTCGAGAGCGCGGCGACTTCGTCGCCGGGGAGCGTCCAAACGTTCGCGCTAGCGGCTCGCGGACCGGCCGTTCAGTTCAGAGGACATTCGGAAGCGGTCGGCGTGCGAACGCTCGGCGCGCCTAGAGCGAGCCGAGGAGGGAATCGACCACGACGTCGACCTGCTCGTCCGTCAGGTGTCCGTAGAGCGGCAGCGTGAGGATCCGGCCCGCGACGGCCTCCGTCTGCGGGAGCTCACGCCTCCGGCCTCGCTCCTCGTAGTACGAGAACCGGTGGATGGGCGGGTAGTGCACGCTCGTCTGGATCCGCTTCTCCGTCAGCGCCGCTCGGACGTCGTCGCGCGACGTACCCTCCGGCAGCACGACGACGGCCAGGTGGTGTGACGACGACGTCCCTTGCTCGGTGGCCGCGAAGGGCATCGTCACGCCGTTGACGCCGTCGAGCGCCTCGCGGTAGCGGCCTGCGATGCGGGCCCGTGACGCGTTCTCGGCCGGCAGGCGGAGCAGCTGCGCCCGGCCCATCGCCGCCCGGAGCTCGTCGAGGCGGTAGTTGAACCCCTGCGAGACGACGTCGTACCCCGCGGCGTGGCCGCGGTGCCGCTCCCACGTCAGCGTCGTCATCCCGTGCGAGCGGAGGAGCCGCACGCGCTCCGCGACGCCTTCGTCGTTCGTGACGATCATCCCGCCCTCGCCGACGGGCAGGTTCTTGTTCGAGAAGAAGCTGAAGCAGGCGACGAGACCCAGCGAGCCGCACCGCTCGCCGCGGTAGGTCGCGCCCGGCGCGTGCGCGGCGTCCTCGAGCACGAGCAGGCCGTGCTGTTCGGCGACCGCCCGCACCGCGTCCATGTCGCAGGGGAACCCGCCGTAGTGGAGGACGAGGACCGCCTTCGTACGCTCGCCGACCGCGGCCTCGAGATCGGCCGGGTCAAGGTTGAGGTCGTGCGGGCCGACGACGTCGCAGAAGACGGGCTCGGCGCCGGTGTGCGCGACCGCGTTCGCGGCGGCGACGAAGTTGAGCGAGGGAAGCACGACCTCGTCGCCGGGGCCGACGCCCGCCGCGAGCAACGCGAGATGCAGCGCGGCGGTCCCGTTCGCGACGCCGAGGGCGTGCCGCGTGTCGACGAAGCCGGCGAACGCGCGCTCGAACTCCTCGACGCGCTGGCCCATGCTCCACCAGCCGGACTCGACGACGTCCTGCACGGCAGATCGCAAGTCCTGGTGCACGAAGACATCTGCCAGGGGGACGAGCCACCCGGATGTCGGCGCCGGAGCTGACTGAGTAGATTTCACTAGACTCCCGACGGGATTCCGGCGCTGAACTTGACGAAATCGGCCCGAAGTGCCATAAAGACTTCGAGAGTAAACACGTTTTAGGGGGGCTTTGGGGGCTCCCTAGGGGCGGGAGAGGAGAATCGGTTTGCGGCACGATTCAAGCGGTACCCCGCGGGGGCGGGGTCCGGCCCACGGGACCGGGAGCCGGCGCGACTGGGGAGTTTCGCCGGAGGACTTCGTGAGCCATGCTTTCAAGCGCGGCCTCGATCTCGCGATCGCCGTGCCGCTGCTCGTCTTACTCACTCCGCTGATCGTCCTCGTCGCGCTGGCGATCGTCATCGATAGTCGCGGGGGAGCGTTCTACCGCTGCCGCCGCGTCGGGCGCAACGGGTCGGAGCTGTGGATGCTGAAGTTCCGCAAGATGCGCGACGGCGCCGGCGGGCCCGCCCTCGCAGCTGCGGACGACGAGCGCTTCACGCGGCTTGGCCCCTTCCTCGCGCGCACGAAGCTCGACGAGCTGCCGCAGCTGTGGAACGTGGTGAAGGGCGAGATGAGCCTCGTCGGGCCACGGCCCGAAGATCCCAGCTTCGTCGACGTGCACCGCGCCGCCTATCGCGAGATCCTGCGCGTCGCGCCCGGCATCACCGGTCTCTCGCAGCTGGCGTTCGCGCGCGAGAGCGAGATCCTCGATCCCGACGACCGCGTCGGCGACTACGTCCGGCGCATCCTGCCCCAGAAGGTCGGGATGGACCGCCTCTACGCCCGGCGGCGGTCGCTGCGCATGGACGCCCAGATCCTCTGGTGGACGGCGGCGGCAGTAATCGTGCGCCGCCAGGTAGCCGTTCACCGCGAGACAGGCCGCATGAACCTCCGTGCGCCGCGTGAGGCCGTCCCCGCGCTGACATTCGAAGGACAGCAGCTCTCGTAGGCGATGGCGGACGTACTCGCCCACAAGCAGGGCAGGCCGGTTGCGAACGGAGCGCCGCGCAAACCGTCGAGCCTGAAGACCACGAAGGCGGTCGTGCTGGCCGGCGGCAAGGGCACGCGGCTCGCGCCCTATACCTCGGTCCTGCCGAAGCCGCTGATGCCGGTCGGCGACCGCGCGATCCTCGAGGTCGTCGTCGCGCAGCTCGAAGACGCCGGGATCGTCGACATCAACCTCTGCGTGGGCTACCTCTCCCACCTGATCCAGGCCGTCTTCGACAACCGGGAGAACGGCCACGTGAACATCACCTATGTGCGGGAGCACGAGGCGCTCGGAACGGCCGCGCCGCTGCGGCTGGTCGAGGACCTCGACGAGACGTTCCTCGTCATGAACGGCGACGTCCTCACGGGCCTCGATTACCGCGACCTCGTGAACTACCACCACGCGCAGGGCAACCTGCTGACGATCGCGACGCACGACCGCACGATCAAGGTCGACTACGGAATCCTCCACCTGGACGTCCAGCAGCAGCTCCGCGACTTCGAGGAGAAGCCCGAGCTCTCGACGCCCGTGAGCATGGGCATCTACGTCATGGAGCCGGAAGTGCTCGAGTACATCCCCAGCGGGAAGTACTTCGACTTTCCGGATCTCGTGAAGGCTCTGCTCCAGGCGTCCGTGCGCGTCGGCGCCTATCGCTACGACGGCCTCTGGTTCGACATCGGCCGGCAGGAGGACTACGAGCACGCAGTCGCGTCGTGGGACGCGAACGGAAACGGAAATGGAAACGGGCACCGGCGTGCCGCGGCGAACAGAAACGGTTCGAAGGCGGCGAAGGCGCGCTCGCGAACGAGAGGAGGCCGAGCGTGAGCCCGTCACTCAGCGGCGACTTCAACGGCGACCTGAACGGATCGGCGACCGAACACGTCCGCGAGATCCATCCGGTCCGCGAGAAGAAAGCGCTCATCACGGGCGGCGTCGGCTTCATCGGCTCACACCTGTCCGAGCTGCTCCTGGCCGACGGCTGGGAGGTGTACGCGCTGGACGACGTCTCCACCGGCTCGCTCGAGAACGTGGCTCACCTCGTCGACCATCCGAACTACCACCTCGTCATCGAGTCTGTCCTCTCCCCCGCGGTCGTGAGCGAGCTCGTCCACAAGTGCGACGTCGTCTACCACCTGGCAGCGGCGGTCGGGGTCCGCTTGATCGTCGAGCAACCGGTTCGGACGTTGCTGACCAACATCGAGGGCACGGAGAACGTGCTCGAGTACTGCGAGCGCTTCCGCAAGCGCGTCCTCGTCGCGTCGACCTCCGAGGTCTACGGCGACCATCGCGAGGAGAAGCCGCTCCACGAGTCGGCCCGACGCGTCTACGGCCCGACGACGGCCCGACGCTGGGCCTACGCGGACTCGAAGGCGATCGACGAGTTCCTGGCGCTCGCGTACCACCAGGAGCGGCAGCTGGACTGCGTCATCGTCCGACTCTTCAACACGGTCGGCCCGCGGCAGACCGGGCAGTACGGAATGGTCATCCCGAGGTTCGTCGACAGCGCGCTCGCCGGGCACCCGCTCGAGATCTACGGCGATGGCACGCAGACGCGCTGTTTCTGCCACGTACAGGATGCGATCCGGGCGCTGAAGCTGCTCATGGACGCTCGTGACTTGAGCGGCGAGATCTTCAACGTCGGCTCGGCGAACCGCATTTCGATCCTTGCGCTCGCCAAGCGCATCGTCGAGCTGACCGGCAGCACGTCCGACTTCACGTTCGTCCCCTACGAGCGTGTGTACGGGGCAGGGATCGAAGACATGCTGCACCGCATTCCGTCCATCGAGAGGATCCGGTCGAGGATCGGCTGGCAGCCGACCAGAGACCTCGACGAGATCCTGACCGACGTCATCCGCCACATGCAGAGCGAGCGCGCTCTCGTCGCCCAGCCCGCAGCGGCCCGGTAGGCGGCTGACCTCCGGTGGAATGGTCGCCTGCCCGGCTCAGCGACGTGCGCGAGGCCTGACGGTGATCAGGATGGTGTTCCCGTGACTGGGATCGTCGCGATCATCGCCCGCGACCGGCGCGATCAGGTGTCGCCGGAGGAGATCGAGGCGTTCGCGCGGACGCACGAGTCGCTGCGGGGCACGAGCGGGCGGCAGACGGCGTCCGCCGGGACGTACGCGCGCGTCATCGTGCTCGGGGCGCGGGCCGAGGGCCGTCCGGAGATCGAGGCCGCGGGCGACTCGTGGGCGGCCACGATCGGCACCGTCCATCACGACGGGCCGCTCTCGGGGACTCGCCTCGAGGACCTCGAGGGGCACTTCGGAATCGTCTCGCACGACGCCGCGACGGAGAGCGTGCGCGTCGCGACGGATGCGACGAGCTTTCAGCCGATGTACTGGGCGGAGCAAACCGGTCGCACGTACGTCTGCGACTCGGCCCTCGTCCTCGCCAAGCATCTCGGCGCGAAGCCGAGCCGCCTCGGCCTGCTGACGTTCCTGCGCACCGGCTACCACTTCGGAGCGATGACGAACTGGGAGGGCGTCGTCAGGCTCGACCCGGGCGAGTGCCTCACCTTCACGCCGGAGGGCATGGAGGCCGGCGCCTACTGGCGGCCGAGGGTCGACACGTCCGTCGCCGCGCTCGGCTTCGACGACGCGGTCGAGCACACGACCACCGTCGCGCTCGAGACGTGCGAGCGCTGGCTCGGAGGACGAAGCGGGCTGTGGTCCGACCTCACCGGCGGCTTCGACTCGCGGCTCCTCGCCCTGCTCCTCGAGAAGCTCGGCATCCCCTTCGACGCCGACACGCGGGGCGACTACACGGGCGACCGCCGCGTCGCCGCCGAGCTCGCGCGCCTGAAAGGCTGGCGCTGGCTCGACCTGCTTCCGCCAGCGGAGTGGTCCGAGACGCTGCCCGAGATGCTCCGCCCGACCGTCGCGTGGTCCGACGGGCACCTCGACCCGCTCGAGCTCGCGTGGGTCCTGTGGGCCCACTCGCAGATGCGAGAGACGCACCCTTCGGTTCTCTACGGCGGCGGCGGCGAGCATCTCCGCGGCTACACCTGGCGCCAGGAGTGGCCCCGCGCAGGGAAGAGGACGACGGTCAACTTCGACAACTGGGTCGACCTCCGCCTGATTCACCCGATGGACCTGACGGTGTTCGCGGAAGACCCGACGCCCGAGGTGCGCGCCGACGTGCTCGCGCGGATGAAGAAGTGGGCGGCACCGTATGCGGGCGAGCTCAATACCACACAGTGCGACGTGATGTTCATGTACAAGATGACGGGCCACTTCGGCATCTACCGGTCGGCGGACGCGGCGTACATCCAGGCGGAGGTGCCGCTCTACTCGAAGCCGATGTACACGACTGCGATCTCGCTGAACTACCGGCATCGCCGCAACCACCGCCTTGTCCGCCACATGATCTGGCGGCTCGATCCGCGCGCCGCCGCCGTGGCAACGGACTCGGGCGGGCCTGCGGAGCCGTGGCGGCTGACGAACCTGCACCGCTTCGCCCCGTACTACACGCAGCTCGCGCGCAAAGCCGCGAACAAGGTCGGGCAGAAGTTCCTCGGCCGCCGCCTGATCACGCCCGTCGAGACCGGCAACTGGTGGTGCCCGCCCGAGGCGAGGCGGACGATGCTCGCCTCACTCGGGGTGAACGGCGCTCCCGCCCACACAACGCTGCGATCGGCGCCGCTGTTCGACGGCAAGGCCCTCGACGACTTCGTCGCCCGTGCGCGCCACGACGACTTCGACGATGCGTCCCTGCTCGGACGGATCCTCGCCGTCGAAGTCGGCCTGGAGACCGTCGGGACGAGCGTGGAAGACGCATGAGCACGGAAGTCCGCAACGGCGTCCACCTCGGCGCGGAGTCGCTCGCTCCGGACGGCACGGTCTATCCAATCCCGACGCCGGGCGAGCTTCGAGCCTCGTTCGACGAGTGCGCGGCCGACGCCGCTGCCCATCGCGAGCAGGGTGGTCACGTCATCGTCGTCCAGGGCCTCGGGTTCGTCGGCGCCGCCGTGGCGGCCACGGTCGCGGGCGCGACGCTCGATGACGGGCGGCCGGCCCACTTCGTCGTCGGCGTCGACCTGCCGACGCCGCAGGGGTACTGGAAGGTCGCGAAGCTCAACGACGGGGAGCCTCCGTTCCGGGCCCCGGACCCCGAGCTCGAGCGCCTCGTCCGCCGGGGCGCGCGCGAACGGCGCAACCTGCGGGCGACCGCCTGCGAGGAGGCGTACGGCCTCGCCGACGTCATCGTCGTCGACGTCCACCTCGACGTGGAGAACCGCGTCGTTGACGACCCTGCCGAGATCCGTGTCGGGATCGACGGCTTGGAGGCCGCGCTGCGGGCAATCGGCAGCCACATGCGGCCCGACGCGCTCGTCCTCATCGAGACGACGGTGCCGATGGGCACGTCCGAGCGGATCGCGCTGCCGATCCTGCGCGAGGAGCGGCAGCGGCGCGGCATCGACGCGCCGGTCCTCCTCGCCCACGCCTACGAGCGCGTGATGCCGGGGCCGAGCTACGTCGACTCGATCCGGGCGCACCCGCGGACGTTCGCGGGCATCGACGAGGAGTCGGCCGCCCGCGCGCGCGCGTTCCTGACGAGCTTCGTCGACACGCAGGCGTACCCGCTCTGGGAGCTCGGCGACACCGCCAGCAGCGAGCTCGCCAAGCTGCTCGAGAACTCGTACCGGTCTCTCAACATCGCCTTCATCCACGAGTGGACGCTGCTCGCCGAGAAGATCGGGATCAACCTCTTCGAGGTCGTCCATTCGATCCGCGTCCGCCAGGGCACGCACGACAACATGCGCTACCCGGGATTCGGCGTCGGAGGCTACTGCCTGACGAAGGACTCGCTGCTCGCGCAGTGGGCGGCGAACCACCTCTTCGGAAGCGACGCCGTCCTCGGGATGACGCTCGCGGGGCTGAAGACGAACTTCGAGATGCCGTTGCACACGCTCGATCTCGTCCAGGAGCTCGCCGGCGCCGACCTGTCCGGCAAGACGGTCACGGTCTGCGGCGTGTCGTACATCGCCGAGGTGGCCGACACGAGGAACTCGCCGACCGAGACGCTCGTCGACGGGCTCCTCGCGCGCGGTGCCGCGGTTCGCGTCCACGACCCGCACGTCGTCCAGTGGGCCGAACGACCCGAGATCGCGGTTGCCCAGGATTTCGCCGCCGCGGTGGCGGACGCAGACGGGGTCGTCTTCGCCGTCCCGCACGATGAGTACGTGCAACTGCCTCCACGCGAATTGATGGACGCGCTTCCCGCTCGTGCATTCGTCGTGGACGCGCAGGACGTGCTCACCGACGAGAAGGCGAGTGCTCTCCACGCGGCCGGTAGCCGGATCCTCGGCGTCGGCAAGGGGCACTGGCGCGTGCAGGGCTACGAACGCGACGTGTGAGCGGACGGCGCATCCTCGTCACGGGCGGTGCGGGCTTCGTCGGCTTGCACCTCACGCGGCGGCTGGCAGCAGAAGAGGCCGACTCGATCGTCTTGCTCGACGACTTCTCTCGCGGCCGCCGCGACGACGACCTCGACGATCTGCTGCGGCTGCCGAACGTCGACCTGGTCGCGGGCGACGTCTGCGAACCGGCGACGTGGGGCGCGCTCGACGGCGGCTTCGACGAGGTCTATCACCTCGCCGCGATCATCGGCGTCAGGCACGTCCTCGAACGACCGCACGAGGTCGTGAGGGTGAACGCGCTCTCGACGCTCCTCCTCCTCGACTGGCTCGTGCGCGGAGGCGGCGAGAAGGTGCTCTTCTCGTCGACGAGCGAGGCGTACGCCTGGACGCGACGGTTCCACGAGCTGCCGATGCCCACACCTGAAGACGTACCGCTGTCGTTGACGGATCTCGCCGACCCGCGCAGCTCGTACGCCGGCAGCAAGATCTTCGGCGAGCTCGCCGTCACGCAGTGGTGCCAGACGCATGGGAAGCCGTTCGTGATCGTCCGCTACCACAACGTGTACGGCCCGCGGATGGGCAGCGAGCACGTGATCCCGGAGCTCTTCCAGCGCGCCCTCTCCGGCCAGAATCCGCTCGTCGTCTACTCGGCCGACCATCGCCGCGCCTTCTGCTACGTCTCGGACGCCGTCGAGGCGACCGTGGCCGCGATGCGCACGCCGGCCGCCGAGGGGACGACATTCAACATCGGCAACGATCGCGAGGAGATCACGATCGGCGAGCTCGCCGAGCGCCTCCTCGAGCACGCGCACATCAGCGTCGCGCTCTCGCCGCAGGACGCCCCGAACGATCCGGTGTCCCGACGCAGCCCGGACCTCGGCCGGGCTCGCCGCCTGCTCGGCTACGAGCCACGTGTACCGCTCTCCGAGGGCCTTGCGAAGACGCTCTCATGGTACGCGGAGAGACTGAGTCTCCAGCCTTCCTGAGCGCGGCAGTCGTCGCCGGGATCCTCGCTCCCGTCGCGCTCTTTTCCGCGCTGGCGGTCCGCGCCAGCAGCGTCGAGGCGTCGGGAGCCGAGCAGGACTTCGTGGAATGGCTCTACCGGCGCACGGTTCCCGTCCACGCAGCCGTCGATCTCTTCCTGACCGTCGGTCGACTCGGCGGCTTGCTGCTCTTCGGTCTGCTTGCCATCGGGCTCATGGCTCGCGGCCGCGTCCGGGAGTCGGGCCTGCTGGTCGTCGCGCTCGCCGGCGCGACGGCGCTCTCCCTGGCGGCCCACGTCGTTGTCAACGGACTCTCGAGCGTCGAGGACGGGACGACGCTCGACTTTCCGAGCGGCCACGCGGCGGCATCCCTCAGCGGCGTCGGAGCTGCGCTGCTCGTGCTCGGCGGCCGCCCCAGCCGGCTGGTGACGGCGCTCGCCGTCAGCCTGATCGTCGCCTACGGCACGGCGCTCGTCGCGCGAAACTGGCACGGCCCCTCCGAGGTGCTCGCAGGCTGGTGCCTGGGGCTCGCCTGGCTCGGAGTCGTCCGGCTCGTCGCGGTCCTATGGTCGAGCGATCTGCCGGCGACGGCGGCCGCGCCGAAGAGCACCTAGCACGCCGAACACGCCTGGCGGAAGGCGCGGGACGAGCCGGGTCTTCAGCATCGCGCGCAGCGGAGTGTCCTTCCGATAGA
>DASQWH010000145.1:0-8275 GCA_035640335.1 Gaiellaceae bacterium
GTCAGCGACGTTCGGTCGCGAGCCGCAGGCCGAACGCGACGAGCACCGCGCCGACGACCGCGTCGAGCGCCCGCCGGATCAGCGGCCGCCGCAGGAAGTCACCGGCGCGGGCAACGGCGAACGCATACGCCGTCAGCCAGATGAGCGTCATCGAGCAGAAGACGAGCCCGAGCGCGAGCAGCACCCCAAAGGACGCGTCGCCGCCCAGCGTGAACTGCGGGAGCAGGCTCGTGAAGAAGACCGCCATCTTCGGGTTGCCGAGGTTGCTTACGAGCCCCTGCCGGAAGGCGACGCGCGATCGGAGCGGCCGCCCGGAGCGCACAGCGGTCGGCCCGCGCCGCGGCGTCCGCGTCACGGCGCTCCAGAGTGACTGCGCCCCGAGGAAGACGAGGTACGCCGCTCCGGCGAGCTTGACCGCGACGAACGCCGGCTCGGACGCGACGAGCAGGGCGGCGATGCCCGCGCTCGCGGCGATCGTCCAACAGGCTTGCCCGCTCGAGACGCCGAGGGCCGTGAAGACCCCCGCGCGGCGGCCGCCGAGCAGCGTGTTCCGGATCGTGAGCGCTGTGTCCTGGCCCGGTGTGACGATCACGATCGCCGACACGCCGAGGAACGCCGCGAGCTGGCTCACGGGCGGCGCAGAACGATGTTGAAGACCGCCGTCGACTTCGCAGCGCGCGGATAGTGCTGCGTCACAAGGGTGCGAAAGCCGCGGGCCGTGATCCGCAGGTGGATGTGCGGCGGCCGACTCGAGTACGCGACCGGCCGGTTGCTCTCCAGGCGGTAGCGGCCGTCGCGACCGCCGACGAGCGTGGCCCGGTGGGCGTCGTCGTACTCACCCTGCGGGTTCGCAAGCCAGATCTCGATGCGAGCGCGTGCAACCGGCCGGCACGTGCGCGCCGCGAGAACGCGCCCGCTCAGGACGTAGCCGCTGCCGACTTTCGATCGCACCGGTGCACCGGGCTCGTAGAAGGGCCCGAGCGCGTTGGCTCTCGTCGGCACGCAGCCGGCGGCGCCGTCGGAGCCCGAAGACATTCCGAGGGCGAGTGCGACTCCCACGAAGGCTACGACGGCAAGCCTCGCCATCGCCGCAAGCGTACCGTCGCGTGCGTCAGTACAGGACGAGCCGGTCGCGGTGCACGACCTCGAGGCCGCGAGTCCGCTCGGAGACCTCCGCCGAGCCGGCGCCGGCGATGCCCTTCGCGAACACGTGTCCGTCCGGCCCGACGAGCTCGACGCCCGCCCCCGGCTCGAAGCTGCCGTCACAGCGCACGACGCCGACCCCGAGGAGCGAGGCGCCCTGCTCGGCGACTGCCCGCTTCGCGCCCTCGTCGAGGTGCAGCCGCCCGCCGACGGGCTTTCCGTAGCGTAGCCAGAGCTTGAAGGCCGACTCGTCGCGCTCGCCGGGCGCAAATCGCGTCCCGCGCCCCTCTCCGGCGACGATCGGCCCGAGCACCTCCTCCCCCTGCCCGGCCGCGATCACCGTCGGGATCCCGGCCGCCGACGCCATCTCGGCGGCGAGGACTTTGCTCTGCATCCCGCCACGGCCGAGCGCCGTGCCGGAGCCGAGCTCCGCGTCGCCGGCGCCCGCACCCTCGGCGAGCAGCTCCGCGCCGGGCGTGCCGGGCGCCCGCGAGTAGACACCGGCGACCTCGGTCAGCAGCACGAGCAGGGCCGCGCGCACCAGCACCGCGACCTGCGCCGCGAGCGCGTCGTTGTCCCCGAAGGTGATCTCATCGGTCGCCGTCGCGTCGTTCTCGTTGACGACGGGGACGGCGCCCAGCCGAAACAGCTCGTCCAGAGCCCGGCGCACGTTGACGTACGCAGCTCGGTCGGCGATGTCGCCGGCGGCGAGCAGGATCTGTGCCGCTTGCACGCCCTCGCGCGCGAGCGCCTCCTCCCAGACCCCCTGCAGCCGCGCCTGGCCGAGAGCCGACGCAGCCTGCAGCTTCGGAACGCGTCGCGGTCGCGAGGTGAGCCCGAGCTTCGGCAGCCCGAGGGCGATCGCGCCCGACGAGACGACGCAGACGGGCCGGCCCGCCCGAACGAGCTCGGCTAGCTCACGCGCACGCGCGCGCACGAGCGAGCGCCGCACCAGCCCGCCCGAGCCGACGATCAGCCCCGTGCCGAGCTTGACGACGACCGGCGCTTGCAGGCCTACTCCCTCGTCTGCGTGCCGTCGCCGACGATGCGGTACTGGCGCAGCCAGAGGTCGCGGTACGTGACCGGCCCGCGCGGGCCCGGCACGTGGTCGACGTTGATGCCCGTCTCGGGCGCGCCCGTCAACTCGAAGCCGTCGGTAAAGCGCGTCGTCGCGTGCCAGAACGCCGCCGTCCCGCGGTAGCCGTCCAGGAAGCGCTCCGCTGCCGCTGCGTCCTCGGTGACGATGCCCGCCGCGAGCCCGGACGTCTCCTCGTTCGCGATTCGCACCGCTTCGTCGAGGTCGTCGACGACGTCGAGCGTGACCGTCGCGACACGGTCCGGGTCGTTCGCCCACTCGTAGCCGAGCCGATCGCGGTCGAACGGCACCACGCCGTCACCCGCTGCCCGCCCCGCGCGCTCGGTCGCCCGCACCTCGATTCCCTTTGCGGTGAAGACCCCGAGCAGCTCGGGCAGAAGGTCGACCGCGGCCCGGTCGACGAGCGCGAGGTTGAGCCGATTGCAGACGCCCAACCGGTCGAGCGCCGCCTCCGCGATCCGCAGCGCGCGCTCCCGATCTGCCCCGGGATGGACGTACAGCACTCCCCCGCCCTCCGCGTGCGCGAGCGTCCGCACGCCGTGCTCGGCCGCGAGGGCCGCGAGCTCCGCGGTGGCCGGCCCGCTCCCGCGCAGGATCACGAGCGGGATCTGTTTCGGCATCGTCACGAGCACGCGGGCTCCCTCGCGGTCGGCCGAACGAACGAGACCGACCGCTCCCGGCGGCAGGCCGGCACGCTCGAGCGCGGGGCGCAGCACGTCGTCGACGAGCACCGTGACCGTCCGCAACGCCGCTCCCCCGGTGCGGAGCACGGCAGCGTTCAGGCTCTTCAGCAACTGGCCCGCGACGTCGAGCGCGACGTTCGGCCGCGCCTCGAAGTTCGCGCCGACGGTTCCGATCGGGATCCGCCGCTCACTGACATGGAGCCCGTTCGGCAGCGTCCAGGCGTCCACCTCCCGCGCGAGCGGCTCGATCCGCGCAACCGCCTCGACCTGCTCCGCGAGCGCGTCCACGCGGCCGTCGTCGAGCCGCAGCCGGTCGAGCATCCCCTCGTCGAGACGGCCCTCGGCAGCCGCGCAGTCGTCCTCGTTCGCGGCGAGAACCTCCGCCCTTCGCTCACGGACGAGGGCGGCAGCAGCTCGGAGCGTCTCTGCAACCGCGTCGTCGCTCAGCTTCGGCACCGCGAGGTTCGCTTCCGCCGCCTCGCGCTCGACTGCCGTGCGCAGCTCGTCCACGTCGTCCCTCGGCTCGACTCTACTGCCTTGCGGTCTGCCCACGAGGTTTCGAAGCCAGACGGCGAGCCACGATGCCGGCCAGGACGGCTCCGACCAGTGGCGGCAGCCTGAACGCCAGCCCGAGCCAGACGGGCACCTCGGCATCGGCTGGCGAGTCGGGATCGCCGAACGGGACGGCGACGGCGACCGCCAGCAGGGGAAGGGCGAGCGCCCAAAGCCGTCCGCCCTTGAAACCACTGTCAACAGCACTCAGCGCGTCCCGGCCGGCACCCTCCTTAGCTCGGCGACGAGCTCTTCGCGGCGCGAGTAGTCCTTCTTCGTGCCCTGGCGGAACTCGGCGACGTACCGCTCGAAGTCCCAGTCCTTCAGGAACTCCTCGGTCGCCTTGCGGCCCGACTCGTAGAGGGCGAGGGCCCGTTCTCGCGTAATGTCGAACTCCGTCGTGCCGACGCCGAGCGTCGGGATCGGGACCGTGCGCGCGAACTGCTCCTTCTCGATGTACAGCCGGTCGTGCGCCTCCATCATCGTCTGGGCCATCGCCTTCACGTAGTCGATCAGGGCGGAAACCCCGCGGTCCCTCTTGCCGTCCTTCTCCAGCCGGTGGCTGATCGGCTTCTGGGGCTCGGGCTCGACGAGCAGCAGGCCGAAGGTGGGCCACTCCGGCTCCTCGCCGGGCTCGCAGTCGAACAGCCAGACCGGGAAGTTCGAGAGCATCCCGCCGTCGACGATGGTGTGGGTCGTGTCGGTCTCGTCGTTCTTGATCCGCACCGGCTCGAAGAAGATCGGGATGCTCATGCTCATCCGCACGGCCAGCGCCACTTCGAGGTCGTCCTGGTCCTTGTAGCCGAGCTTGCCGGCGTCCTTCGGCAGCACGAGCAAGCGCCGTCCGGTGACGTCCGAGGCGATCACCTGCAGCCGTGAGCGGTACTTCGGATCGGTCTCGTCCTTGAGCACCAGATCGCGGAACGTGCGGATCCCCTTCGCCTCCAGCTTCTCCTTGATCCACTCGTAGAAGCGGTCGCCTTCGTAGATGCCCTGGTCGAGGAAGATGCTCGCGGCCTTGCCGAGCTTGTCCTCCCACGCCTCGTCCTGGAACTGGCGGTAGTCGAGCGTGACGATGATCTCCTTGAGCTCGTCGGCGCGGTAGCCGGCTGCGATCAGCGCGGCGGTGATCGCGCCTGCCGAGGTGCCGGCCACGTTCTTCGCCTCGTACCCCTTCTCTTCGAGCATCGAGTAGGCCCCCGCGAGCCCGATGCCCTTCACGCCGCCGCCCTCGCACACGAGGTCGGCGTACTTCGGCGTTGCTTCCTCTGCAGCCATCTCTACCCTCCTTGACGTCGATGGCCGCAGAGTCAACGACGTTCGCTAGCACTCAAGACCTTGCACCCGGTTCGGCGGGGGTGTCAAGGGCACCGTGAGCGCCGAGGTCGACCTGCGGCCCGCCGGCCGCATCACCGAGGTGATCGCGCGCATGCGCAAGCTCGTCGACGCGTTGCCGGCCGACGACGGCGTGCGCGCCTTCACGACGCTCTACCTCGCCGTCACCGAGGCGGTCGAGAGCGCCGCACAGCCGGGCGAGTTCGAGGACGCGCCCTTCGTGCGCCGGCTCGACGTCGTCTTCGCCAACCTCTACTTCGAGGCGCTGCGCGGCGGACTGCTCGCCTCGGGGCCGCTCCCGAAGGCCTGGGCGCCGCTCGTCGAGGCGCGCGGCCGCGCCGGCGTCGTGCCGCTGCAGTTCGCGCTCGCCGGGATGAACGCTCACGTCAACCGCGACCTGCCCCTCGCGCTCGTGCGGGCGTGCGAGAGCGCAAACGTGGAGCTCCGGGCCCGCTCGCCCCAGCAGCGCGACTTCCGCAAGATCAACGCGCTTCTCGCGATCGTCGAGGAACAGGTCAAGGCGGAGCTGCTGACGGAGGCACTTCGCGACTTCGACGTCGCCCTCGGCGACCTCGACGACGTGCTCGCGATGTGGAACGTCGCCCGCGCGCGCGACGCAGCCTGGGCGAACGCGGAGACGCTTTGGGCGCTCCGCGGCCTGCCTCGGCTCCGCAACGACTTCCTGCGCTCGCTCGACCGGCTCGTCGGCTTCGCCGGCCGCGGCCTGCTCCGGCCAATCGCACTGCGATAATCGGAGCCGCCGTCAAGATTTTCCAGTCCTTTACTCGAGGCCCCTGGTGGGTGCACGCGTTCGCGGGCGCGGGTGTGCTCGCGCTGCTGAACGGCATCGCGCTCGGCGTCGCGGCGATCCTCTTCATCGACTACGCGCGCGAGCGCGGGCCTGTCAAGTCGGACATCCCCAAGCAGTCGGAGCCGTCCGCCGAGGTGCGCACCGAGCTTGCGCAGCGGTTCGCGCCGATCCTCCAGTACGACTCGCGCGAGCTGTTCGTGCCGATCAGCCGGGGCGCGTACGTCGGGCGAACGCAGTTGAAGGAGCAGGAGGGCCGGTTCTTCCGCCTGCTGAACGCGATCCCGAAGGAGGACACGCTCCCTGTCGTCGAGGGCACGTGCATCCGGGCACGCGGCTGCGTCTACATGCTCGACGTCCGCGGCGTGGAGCCCGACCCGCCGAAGCAGTCGCAACCTGCGTACGGCGCGATCCAGCGACGGCTCCTGCGGGGGGGCGAACGGCCGACGGTCTACGCCCACGTCACGCAGTACGAAGACTCCGGCGACTACGCCGTCCAGTACTGGTTCCTCTACCTCTTCAACTTCCGCCTGAACGAGCACGAGTCGGACTGGGAGCAGATCACCGTCCGCCTGAACGAGGACAAGGAGCCGCAGGACGCGTACTTCTCGGCGCACGAGGGCGGCAACGTGCGGCCGTGGTTGGAGGTCGAAAAGCGCGGCGACCATCCCGTCGACTACGCGGCCCTGGGCTCGCATGCCAACTACTTCGAGCGGGGCCGGCACCCGGTGAAGGTCGGCTGCAGACGGGTGATCGGGAGCATCAAAAGCTGCCTGCGCGGGCGCAGGGTGCTCGTCGACGTCAACAACGCCGCCGGCCGGATCCTCCGGCCCGGCCAGTACGCGATCGTCGAGCTCACCGGCCGCCCGTACATCGGCAGCTACGGCACCGGGAACTACGTGGTGCTGACGCGCAAGCCGGACGTGCTCAACGATCCGCGCCGGCGGACGTTGTGGCGCGATCCGCTGCGGCCTCTCCGCTGATTGGCGGCGGCGAGAAGACCTCGTAGATCTCACGGAGCATCTCCTCGCGAGACGAGTAGCGGCTCTGGTCGTAGCACCCGAGCGGGCTCTCGAGCAGGTTGAAGAGACACTTGTTGCTGAACGTGCACGGACGCTCCGGGCGGTCGTGGCCCGCCTGCCACTGCGCGAGCAGGTCCGGGTTCGCGATCAGTGGCCGCGCGATCGTGACCGCGTCGCAGTCGCCGTCGGCGAGCGCCTGCCGGACGACCGACGCCGTCTGGAACCCGCCGGTGCAGAGCACCGGGATCGAGACCGCGCGCTTGACCGCGCGCGACTCCGGGAGGTTCATGCCCTCGACGCGGCCGGCCGGTCGCGACCAGCGGCGCTGCATGAGCCAGTTGATGACCGGGATCCGGTAGAGGAGGTAGTTGCGGAACGCCGTGCTGCCGCTCGAGATGAGCCCGTCGTAGTTGTTGCGCACGTCCTTCAGCGGCAGGTCGCCGGCCGGGTTGAGCGGATGCGGGAAGGTGCTCCCAGCGGAGACGTGGATCGCGTCCGCCCCGGCCGTCTCGACAAGACGGCACGCCTCCACCGACTCCTCGAGCTTGTTCCCGCGCTTGAGCCAGAAGAGGAACGCGTTGGCGTCCTCGCGCACGCTGATCTTCACCTGGAGGTGGAAGTCGGCCCCGACGCTCTCCCGGATCGCACGAACCGTCTCGATCAGGAGGCGCGCTCGGTTCTCGAGCGGCCCTCCGTACTCGTCGTCACGGTCGTTGATCGCCGAGGAGAGGAACTGCGTGAAGAGGTAGCCGTTCGCGCCGTGGATCTCGACGCCGTCGAGGCCGGCCTCCCGCGCCCGATGCGCCGCGGAGGCGAACGCGCGCACGACGCGCTGCAGATCGTCCTTGGTGGCGCGCTCGGCCGGGAAGCCGTGCAACGGGTCACGCTTGCCGGTCGAGCTGAGGCCGGAGTCGAACTCGATGCCGCCCATGTCCCGCTGCCGGCCGCCGTGGGCGAGCTGAAGGATGAACTTCGCGCCGTGCTCGTGGACTCGGTCGCCCACCTCGCGCCAGAACGGGATGCGGTCGTCGCTCTCGATCGAGGCATAGCCCGGGATGATGAAGCCGCGGCGGTCGACCCCGCACCAGGCGGAGATGATCGCGCCGACTCCCGACCGGGCGAAACGCGCCTCCCAGTTGATGCGCGTCTGCGAGCCGGAGCCCTCGTAGCCGTCGAAGCGCCCGGCGATGCTCGAGCGAAAGACCCGGTTCGGCACCTCGAGGTTCCGGAACCGAAGCGGCGTGAAGATCGGGTCGTTCAGGCGAACGGGGGCGGGTCGTAGACCGAGAGGATCTCCCGCACCATCTCCTCGTGCGAGTCGAAGCGGCTCGCGTCGTAGCAGCCGAGCGGGTTCTCGAGCTGGTTGATGAGGCACTTGTTCGAGTAGGTGCACGGGCGCTCCGGCCGGTCGCGCCCCGCCTGCCACAGCTGGACGAGGTTCGGGTTCGCGATCAGCGGCCGGCCGATCGTGACCCCGTCGCACGCGCCGCTTCCGATCGCGGCCTCCACGACCGAGCGCGTCTGGAAGCCTCCGGTCACGAGCACCGGCACGCCGACCGCCTCCTTCACGCGCCGTGAGTCGTCGAGGTTGATCCCTTCGATCCGGCCGTTCGTGGCCTTCTTCGCCGGCCGCTCC
>DASQWH010000146.1:0-10856 GCA_035640335.1 Gaiellaceae bacterium
AACACCGAGATGACGAAGTACATGGACGCCAAGGCCTTCTTCGACATCACGTCGCAGAAGAGCAGCATTCCGAACTCGCGCACCTGGCTGAAGGGGCTCGAGGACTCGGCACGTCTCAACGGCAGGCTCTACGGCGTCCCCTACTACGCGGGCGCCCGCGCGGTCATCTATCGCAAGGACCTCTACCGCGGGGCCGGCATCCGCAAGCTCCCGACGAGCCTGGCCGAGTACGAGGCCGTCAACCGGAAGCTGATGAAGAAGTACGGCAGCGACCGCAGGTTCTCGGCGCTCTACTTCCCGGGCCAGTACTGGCTGGCCGCGATGTCCTTCGTCTACGACTACGGCGGCGCGATTGCCCGTTTCCGCAACGGCCGCTGGGTCGGAACGCTGGACTCGCCCCAGGCGATCCGCGCTCTGACGAAGGTGAAGTCGATGGTCCGGCGGTTCTCCCGCGCCAGCAAGACCGGTGACGAAGCGAATCCGTTCCAGGCCGTCGTCTTCGGCCAGGGCAAGGTCGGCTCGATCATCGCCAACGGCTGGGAATGGGGCCTCGCCCTCGACACGAAGAAGTACAGCTCGAAGCTGCAGGAGGCTCAGCTCGGCGCTTACCCGATGCCGAGCCGTGTGAAGGGGAAGTACATGCCGACGTTCCTCGGCGGCTCCGACCTCGCAATCCCCGCCCAGAGCAACAGCAAGAGCCTCGCGCTCGACTGGATCAAGGCGTTCACGAACAACTCCTCGATGACCCAGCTCGCGACCGACGGGAAAGTGATCCCGAACACGACGTCTCTCATCCGCCTCCACAACCGCAACCCCTCCCTCGCCCCGTTCGCGAGGGCCGCGCGGTCGAGCTGGTTCGTGCCGACCGCGAAGAACTGGGTGAACGTCGAGAACGCACGCGTGATCCGGACGATGCTCGTGCGCATCGTCAGCGGCAGGCACAGCGTGAAGAGCGAAGCGCAGAAGGCCAGCCGTCAGATCACCTCGATCCTGAACGCAAGCTCTTGACCCTCCCCGGCCGGGGACGCGCCAAACTCACGTCATGAGTAGCGCGCCCCCGGCCGCCGCGGCTGTCGCCGCCGGGCCTGCCCGGCGGCGTCGCCGTTCCTGGCGAGTTCGCACGCGGAGGGCCGCGGCGCCGTACCTGCTCCTCGCGCCTGCGCTGTTCACGATCGCGGCCGTCCTCGCCTACCCGCTCTACTTCCTCGGCGTCCTGTCGTTCCAGCGCTACGGGCTGCCGGAGCTGATCGCGCACAATGGCACGTGGATCGGCCTCGACAACTTCTCGCGCATCTTCCACGACGACGAGTTCTGGCGCGTGCTCGTGCGGACGATCGTCTTCACCGCCGGAGCCGTCGGGTTCACGATGCTGTTCGGGACGCTGATCGCGCTGCTGCTTGCGCGACTCGGCGGCTTCATGCGCATGCTCCTCACGACCGGCCTCGTCCTCGTCTGGGCGATGCCGGTCGTCGTCGCCGTGAACATCTGGGTCTGGATGTTCGACTTCGAGTTCGGCGTCTTCAACTGGGCCCTGACGGAGCTCGGCGTCGGCGACTACGTGAACCACGACTGGTTCGAGAACTCCAGAACCGGCCTCCTCATCATCATGGGCGTCGTCGTCTGGGGCGCGATTCCGTTCGTGGCGATCACGATCTACGCCGGGTTGACGCAGGTGCCGCGCGAGCTGGTCGAGGCGGCGTCGATCGACGGTTCCGGGCCCTTCCGCATCTTCAAGGACATCACGTTCCCGCTGCTGAAGCCGATCTTCGTGATCCTGGCGAGCCTCTCGATCATCTGGGACTTCCAGGTCTTCAACCAGGTCTGGATCATGCGCGGGAACAACCCGTCGAGCGACTACTACCTGATGAGCGTGTACGCGTTCGTCGAGTCCTTCCGCCTCAGCGAGTACGGCTTCGGCGCGGCGATCGCGCTCGTCATGGTCGCGATCATGCTCTGCGTCACTTTCGTCTACATCCGCCAGATGGTGCGGATCGGGGAGGTGCGATGAGCTCGCAGGTGCCCGCGGCTCCGGTTCCGGTCGCGCCCGTCGTGAGGGCGCGGCGACGGGTCCGGCCGCGGCACGTCGTCCGGCGCGTGGGAGTCAACCTGCTCGCGCTGTTGGTCTTCGCGGTCATGGTCTTCCCGGTCTTCTGGATGGTCTCGACGGCCTTCAAGCCGCCGGCCGACATCCTCACCTTCACGCCGAAGCTGATCCCCTCGTCCGCGACGCTCGCCAACTTCGAGGACGCGATCCACCGGCCGTACTTCTGGGACGTGGCCAAGAACAGCCTGATCGTCGTGGCAGCAGTCACGGCCGCCTCGCTCGTGCTCGCGTTCCTGGCCGCGCTCGCGCTCGCGAAGTTCCGCTTCTACGGGCGGCGGGCGTTCATCGTCCTGATCATCGCCGTGCAGATGGTGCCGCTGAACGCGCTCATCATCCCGCTCTACATCCTCCTCAGCCGCGCGCACCAGACCGACAAGCTGACCGGCGTGATCGTCACGTACCTGACGTTCGTGCTCCCATTCTGCGTCTGGACGCTGCGCGGCTTCCTGCTCGGGGTGCCGCGGGAGCTGGAGGAGGCGGCGATGGTCGACGGGTCGACACGCTTTGGCGCCTTCGTCCGCATCCTGCTGCCGCTGGTGGCGCCCGGCCTGGTGGCGACCTCGATCTTCGCCTTCATCCAGGTCTGGAACGAGTTCATCATCGCCTACATCGTTCTGAGCAGCCCGGAGAAGCAGACGCTGACCGTGTGGCTCGCGCAGTTCACGAGCCTGCGCGGCACGCAGTGGGGCCCGCTGATGGCCGGCGCCACGCTGACGGCGATCCCGGTCGTCCTCTTCTTCCTCGCCATTCATCGGCGCATCGCGTTCGGCCTCACCGCCGGCGCAGTTCGCGGGTGAGCGACGAGCTCGAGCGGCAGGCCGCCGCCTGCCTCCTCGCGAGCTTCGCCGGGCTCGAGGCACCGGAGTGGACTCGTGGGTGGATCGAGCGCGGACTCGGTGGAATCGTGCTGTTCGCCGCCAACGTCGAGGATCGCGCGCAGGTCGCGGCGCTGACCGGCGCGCTGCGCGCCGAGCGGCCCGAGCTCGTGATCGCGATCGACGAGGAGGGCGGCGACGTCACGCGGCTCGAAGCCGCCTCGGGCAGCTCGTACCCCGGGAATCTCGCCCTCGGCTTCGTCGACGACGTCGAGCTGACGCAGGCGGTCGCCGGCGCGATCGCCGATGACCTCGTCGAGGCGGGCGTGACGCTGAACCTCGCCCCTGTCGCGGACGTGAACTCGAACCCGCGGAACCCGGTCATCGGCGTGCGCTCGTTCGGCTCGGAACCGGAGCTCGTGGCACGGCACGTGGCCGCGTTCGTCGCCGGCACGCAGGAGCGTGGAGTCGCTGCCTGTGCGAAGCACTTCCCGGGCCACGGCGACACGACGGTCGACTCGCACCTCGGGTTGCCGGTCGTCGAAGCCGAGCGCGGGGAGCTTCTCGTCGGGCCTGCCGTTCCGTTCCGAGCGGCGGTGGAGGCGGGAGTGGGCGCGATCATGACTGCGCATCTCGTCGTTCCCGCACTCGACGGAGTCCCGGCCACGGTCAGCAGGGTCATCGTCGGCGACCTCCTGCGCGGCGACCTCGGCTTCGACGGCGTCGTGATCACCGACGCACTCGACATGCGTGCCGTCTCGGAGACGATCGGCGTCGAGGAGACCGCGGTGCGGGCGGTCGCGGCCGGCGCGGACGCTCTCTGCCTCGGTCCGACCATCGACGAAGCCGGGGTCGAGAGCATTCACCGGGCGCTTGTGTCGGCAGTGCGTTCCGGGCGACTGCGGGCGGAACGCCTTGGCGAGGCGGCTGAAGCGGTCACACGACTCGGCCGCTTAGCGCCCGCCGTGGGGTCGGATGCCGGACATGTCCGGGGTCAGACGCCAGACATGTCCACCGAGGCGCCGGATCAGGAAATCGGCGCCGTTGCGGCGCGCCGCGCGGTTCTCGTGCGCGGCGATGTCGCCCTCGACGCGCCGCCGCTCGTCGTGGAGCTCGAGCCACAGCCGATGGTCGCCGCCGGTCGTGCGGCGTTTGGCCTGGGCAAGGTGATCAGCGAGCGCTGGCCCGAAAGCAGGGTCGTCACCCTCCGCGATTCGTCCCGCGACGCAGGCACTGTCCTGCAGTCGGCGGACGCGCGCCCGCTGGTCGTTGTTATCCGAGACGCGCGGCGCCATCCATGGCAGCAGTCCGTCGCGAACGAGCTCGTCGCGGCGCGGCCCGACGCGGTTGTCGTCGAGACTGGGCTTCCGGGCTGGCTGCCGGCGAGCTCCGCGTCCATCGCGACGCATGGAGCGGGCCGCGTGAACCTCGAGGCGGCGGCAGATCTGCTCGTCCCCTAATCGCGCGCTGCCGAGTACGGCCGTCGTGGGCCAGCCGCGACGAAAGACTGGCCCTGCAACTCGAACTCTGTTCGCCTCGGCTCCTCGCCTCGCGCGTCTCAGCGGCGCGTCGGTGGCCTTCGGGCTTTCGGCCGGGGTTCTGGCCACAGGGCCAGTGAGACAAGTCTACTCCTCTCGAGGTTATTTAGATCGGCCGTCTGGGAAGGGCCTGCCGGCATTTGCGGAAAAATCGGTCCGCGGGCGCCGTTCCTGCTCCCTCGGGGCGGAGTCCCTTTGCGAGGCCCGCACCGACCTCAGGCTGGCGCGTCAGCTCACGGGAGGGGTACGGCCGGTACCGAGACGACCCCGAGCTGCTCCAGGATCTCATCGCTCTCGACCGAGAGATCCTCGTCCGACGGATAGCCCGTCGCCGCCATTGCGCGCAGCGTGAGCGCGACCTCGTATTGCACCTTGAGATTGCGCGCGATCCGCAGGCTCTCGTCGAAATGCGGACGCGCTTCGTCGGGTCGCCGCGCCTGGTGCAGCGCGTAGCCGATCGAGCGCTCGATCAACGCCTCGAGGCCACCCACCGGTGATCTCGTCGCGGCGTCGCGACACTCCCTCGCGACCTCGAGCGCCTCCTCGTAACGGCCCTCGAACACGAGGCACTCTGCCTTCCGCGCCTGCGCCTCGACCTTGAACCGCTCGGCCGAGAGCTCCTCGAAGACGGCGAGCGCCTGGTCGAACAGCGGATGCGCCTCCTCGAAGCGTCCGGCCCGACCTTCGGAGCGGCCGAGGTTCGAGAGCGCCGCGCCTTCGCCGAACACCCACTTCGACGCCCGCGCGACGCGTAGGAACTCCTGAAACAGCGGAATCGCCATTTGGAGATGGCCTTGATCCGAGAGGATCTCCGCCTCGTTGTTCACCTGGATGACGGCACCGATCACGTCACCCGAGCGCTCCTTCGCCTCGCGGCTCTCCCGGTAGAGCGCGAGCGACTCGTCCCAGCGGCCCTCGTAGTACGCGTGGATCCCGAGGTTCGAGAGCACGACGGCGAGACCACGGATGTCGCCGAGCTCCTCGTAGATCGGTCGTGCCAGCTCGAGGTACTGAAGGCCATCCGGGCTGCCGAAGTCACTGTGGGCCGCGTCGAGCAGGTAGTAGGCGTGCGCGAGCGTGGCGCGGTCTCCTGCCCGCTCCGCATCGGCCGCCGCGGCCTCCAGCCAGCGGATCGCCTCCTCGTTCTCGGTCTGCCGGTAGTGGATCGTGCCCGTATAGAGCTCGAGCGACGCACGAACGCCGTCCTGCTCCGGGCCTTCGGCGGCGTCCTGCAGCCGCGAGAGGCCCTCTGCACACGCCTCGAGGGCGTCCGGATACCGGCCGATCAACTCGAGCAACATGCCCTGCTTGCCGAGCAGGCGCGCATCGAGCATGGCGGAATCGTGACCGACGAGCGCGCGCGCCCGCTCGAGCGCCGTCAAGGCGCGGTCGTAGGCGGCGAAGCGCTCGCACACGTCGGCGAGCGACTCGAGCACGCGGGCGACCTCTTCTCTGGCGAGCTCCGGCAGATTCTCCGCGGCGCCGATCGCGCGCTCGTACAGCTCCGCAGCGACGACGTTCGCGAACGTCGCCTGGGCGCGTTCCCCCGCGGCGACGGCGTACGCCCACGCCTTGGCATGCTCGCCGGCCTCGAAGAAGTGCAGTGAGAGCAGGCCCGCAGCCTCGTCGCCACGCTCCTCGAGCGCATTCGCGACGCGGCCGTGGATGTCGCGCCGCCGTTGGAAGGAGAGTCCCTCGTAGGCGGTGGCGCGAACGAGGTCGTGCCTGAACGTGAACGCACCGTCCCCGGCATACGCGACGAACTCGCCGAGCGACTCCCAGCGGCCGGGCTCGCCTGCGTCGGGGACCTCGTCCGCGAGGACCGCGCCGAGGAAGTCGAGCTCGAACGTCGGGCCGACGACTGCCGCGTAGCGGAGCAGCAGCCGGTCGACGGGCTCGAGCGTGTCGATTCGCGTCGTCAGCAGGCTCTCGACCGATTCCGGCAGCGTCTCGAAGCGCTCCCCGTGCCGGGCTGCGGCGACGAGCTCGCGCACGAAGAGCGGATTCCCGCCCGAGCGTTCGCTGACCGCGGCGAGCAGCTCGGTCGGGAGCGCGAACTCGTCGGCGATCGCCAGCGCCAGCTCGGCGGCAGACGTCGACTCGAGCGGCTCGAGCTCGATCCGCTCGACGGGGCCGTCGGGATGCACGCTGCGCTCGGCACCCGGACGCGTCGTCACGCAGACGAGCCACGGGTGCGGGGCCGGCTCGGCCGTGAGCTGGTGAAGGAGCGATCGCGAGGCGTCGTCGAGCCAGTGCGCGTCCTCGAAGACGAACAGCGTCGGCATCATCAAGACGCGTTCAAGGAACGTGTCGACGGTCTCGAGCAGCTTCTCGCGGCTCTCCGCGGCATTGAGCGCGTCGGTCTCCGGCGTCTCCGGCACCTCGGCATCGAACGGGATCGCGAGCAGGGGCAGCCACGGCGCGAGGTCGGGCATCGCACCAGTGACGAACGGAGCGAGCTGTGCCCCGGCCTGCTCGCGCGCGCTGTCAGGCGTGATGCCCGCGAGCTGACGAAGCAGGTTGCGCCAGGCGAAGAAGGGCGTCGACGAGGCGTACTGCTCCGCAGCCGCGCTCAGGTGCGTGAAGCCGAGCGCGAGAGCCGGCAGCTCGCGGACGAGTCGCGACTTGCCGATCCCCGGCTCCCCGACGAGCTCGACGATCTGAAGCTGGCGCATGCGAGCCGCGTTCGCGGCATTCCGCAGCAGCTCGAGCTCACGGTCGCGGCCGACGATCGGCGTCGCATCGACCAGCGCCTCCTCACGCGTGCCCACCGGGGCGCCGACGTGATGAGCCGGGATGGCGCGCTCCTTGCCTTTGACGAGCAGCGGCTCCCTCTCGGTCGCGTAGATCGTCTTCGCGCGGTCGAGGACGTCCGTCGTGGCCAGGATGTCGCCGGGCTGTGCACGCCCCGTCAGCCGCGCGGCGAGGTTGACCGCGTCGCCCATGACGGCGTAGGTGCGCCTCGTCTCGCCGCCGATGTCCCCTGTGAACACGTGGCCTCGGTTGACGCCGGCGCGCAGCGGCAGGTCGACGTCGGCGGCGACGATCTCGCGGAGCGCCCGGAGCATGCCCTCCTCGTCCTGGCCGGAACTCGCCGGTGCACCGCCCGTGAGGTAGAGCTTGACAGCGTCGACGTCGATGTCGGACTCGAGCCACGTCAGACCGTAGGTCGTGCAAGCCTCGTCGACGGCGGCGGCGAGCGTGTCGATCCGCTCGAGCAGGGCATTGGGCCCTTCGCCGGCGACGACGCCGTCCGTCTGCGACATCTTCACGAAGGCGACCGTCACCTGCCGGTGCTCCGCCTCGCCACTGGAGACGGCGAGGTGCGCGCGCAGCGGTGCCGGGACGAACTGTTCGAGGTGCATGCCCTCCACGTCCGGCGGCGGCGGAATCGGGCTCGCTCCCGGCTCGAGCCGTCGCATGACGCGCGCTCCGCCCCGCTCTTCTCCGAGCCATGCCGGCTCGACGACCGCGGCGGTCTCGGCGCTGAGCACGATCTCTCCGGCCGAGGCGAGGTCCTCGAGCTCGAACACGCGGGTCGCACCGGGACCGGCGACGAGCAGTTCCCGGTAAGGCCGTTCGGTGAGGAAGAAATGGCACTCACCCGAGTGGACGCCCGCCGACATCCGCAGCTCGACGTCTGGGCTCTCCATCCCCTCGATCGTCCACTGCATGTCCGACGCGGCGCCCGCGGCGCGCTCGGCGTGGCGATCGTCTCGGAAGAAGAGAAGCAGCGCGTCGCCGCGAAATTTGAGGACGTCTCCGCCATGCCGCTCCGCGGCCGCGATCAGGCGGTCGAAGCAGCTCGAGATTCGCTGGACGAGCTCCTCCGCGCCGACCCGGCCCTTGACCGACAGCCGCTCCGCGAGCGCGGTGAACCCCGAGATGTCGACCGACACGAGCGAGCCCTCGAGCGCGCGGGCGCGCGGCGCTTCCGGCTCCATGCTCCAGGCGCGCACGAAGCGCGGCAGGTACGGCGTGAGCGGCGACGCGACGGGGGCCGTCGGATCGGGGGCGACGGGAGTCGTTGCCTCCATTCGCGCATTATGCGCCCGCCGCGAGCTTTCCCCTTTGAGGACCGTATTTCCCCTCTATGAAAATTTCTCCAAGTGTGACACCCTCTGGCGGATGGATTGGGGGCGGCCGCGAGGGAGCGGCCATCTACGTGCGGCCATTGTGTTCGCGACGCTCGTGGGAGCGTTACTTGCCGTGCCCAACGCGTTCGCGGTCGGGTACACGGTCAACTCGTCGGCGGACACGAACGACGGCGTCTGTGACGTCTTCGACTGCACCCTGCGCGAGGCGATCAACGCCGCCAACGCCACTCCCGGTAGCGCGATCACCTTCCAGATCGGAGTCGGCGGCTCGTACACGATCTCGCCGCGGGAACCGTTGCCCTTCATCACGGCCGCAGTCACGATCGACGCCACGACGCAAACGGGCTACGCGGGGGCGCCGCTGATCGAGCTGAACGGGTCGGGCGCGGGCACGTCAACCCACGGGCTCTTCGTCTTCAACGCCGCGGCGACGATTCGCGGATTTGCCATCAACTCGTTCGCCGGGAATGGAATCCAGCTGATGGGAGCGAGCGGCGGGAGCGTCATTGTCGGCAACTACATCGGACTCGACGGCAGCGGAGCCGTCGCGGCCGGCAACACAAGCGGCGTCAGCGTCGGCTCACCGGGTAACACAATCGGGGGCTCGACTGCTGCGGACCGCAACGTCATCTCAGGCAACGCCAACGGCATCGAGGTCGGGGCCGCCGCAGCGACGGCGACCACCATTTACGGCAACTACGTCGGCCTCGACGCCGCGGGCAACTTCGCCGTGCCGAACGGGTACGGCATCCTCGTCGCATCGAACGGCAACGCGATTGGCGCCGAGGGAGACGACACCAAGCGGAACGTCGTCTCCGGTAACTTCCAGGTCGGCGTCTTCATCGAGGACGCCGACACGAACACGGTCGCCGGGAACTACATCGGTACCGACGCCGACGGGAACGTCGCCGTTCCCAATGGGGCAGGCGGCGTCCAGATCCGCGGCGGGTCGGCCACGGCGAACTCGAACACGATCCGCGGCAACGTCATCTCTGGCAACGGCGCCTTCGGCGTCTTGATCCAGGCAACGGTGGCAGACGCCGCCTCCAACAACGCGATCGGCGCCAACTTGATCGGCACCGACGCCGCCGGCAGGAAGGCGGTCGGCAATACCGGCCCGGGCGTGGTGATCGCGGCGGACAGCGGCATCGGGAACAACTCAATCGGCGGGACGGCCGGGAGCGCGAACGAGATCGCATTCAACTCGAAGGGCGTCGTCGTCGGGGCCAATGCGACCCGCAACACGGTCGTGCGCAACTCGATCCACGACAACACCGGCCTCGGCATCGACCTCGGCGACGACGGCCCGACGGCGAACGACGCGGACGACGCCGACAGCGGGGCCAACACGCTCCTGAACTTCCCCGTGCTTGTCACTGCGACTCGCGACGGCAGCGGCAACGTCCACCTCACCGGCACCTACGACGGCGCGCCGTCGCTCGCCGGCACCTCCTACCGGCTCGACTTCTACGCGACCAGCGCGGGGACCTCCTGCGACGCGAGCACGTTCGGCGAGGGCCCGCGGTGGCTCGGCACGCTCTCGTCCCCGGCCAACGCGGCCGGCGACATTTCATTCGATAGCGGAGCGCTCAACTACGCCGCTCCCGGCGAGTGGATCACCGCCACGGCGACGGACTCGCTCAACAACACGTCGGAGTTCTCCCAGTGCAAGCAGCTGCCGCCCGCCACGGGCAACGCGCTGGTCGTGAACACGAATGCGACGCACGACGACGGCGCCTGCCAGCAGCCGTCGGGCGGCGACTGCACGCTGCGCGAGGCGATCAACGACGCGAACGCCGTGCCGGGCACCGACACGATCCTGTTCGACTTCGATGCCACGTTCGCGATCTCGCCAACTACTCCCCTGCCGACCATCACCGACGACGTCGTCATCCTCGGTACGTCGCACCCGAACTACGTCGACACGCCGGTCGTTCGCATCGACGGTTTCGACGCCGGGCCGTCGGCGATCGGTCTCACCGTCGGCGGCGGCGTCGACGGGAGTACGATCCGCGGCCTCTCGATTACGCGCTTCGCCGGGGGCGGGATCTCGCTCGCCGGCCCGTCGTCCAACGTCCAGGGCAATTACATCGGCATCACGCCTGCCGGCACGGCCGCCGGCAACGGCAACGGCAGCGCTGGCACGGGCGGCATCATCGTGGCGAGCAGCGGCAACCGCATCGGCGGGACGGGCGCGACCGAGCCCAACCTGATCTCGGGGAACAACGGCGCCGGCGTCTACATCTCGGGCGGCGCGAACAACGTCCTCCAAGGTAACGGGATCGGGACGAACCGCGCCGGC
>DASQWH010000147.1:0-3680 GCA_035640335.1 Gaiellaceae bacterium
CTCGAAGCGCAGGAACGCGAGGAGCGCCTGGCCGAAGGCGGTCTTCCCTATCCGCACCCTGCCCTCGATCGCGTACGGGACGCCCAGCGCGCCGAACGCCGTCTCGATCTGCGCGCGGCGGCGGTCGAGGGTCGGGCAGACGACGAGGATCTCCTCCGCACGCGTTCCTGCGCGCAGCAGCTCGAGAATTTCCTCCGCGACGAGCTCGAGCGTCCCTCGCGCGCCCGCGCCCTCGAGGAAGCGGATCGCACCGCCGGGCTCCGGGCCGAAAGCGCGCCGGTCGGCGAAGAGTTGCCGCTCGAGGTGTGCGAGTGCCGGCGGCGCGACGTCTTCGTAGCGCGGTGGCAGCTCCTCGATGCGACCGTCCGCGAGCGCCGCCAGGTCGTCGGAAGTCCCCTGCAGCGACTCGAACGCCGCGCGGCCGGGCTCGTACGGGAGCGAGACGATCACCTCCGTGCGCCCCGCGAGGGCCTGCAGGAGTGCCCATTGCGCGCCGGTCAGGTCCTCGAAGCCATACGCGAACACCGGCCGGCCGTCCCACGCGTCGAGATCGCTCTCGAGGCGCTGCACGGCATAGCGGCGGCGCAGCTCGCGGTCCCAGACGCCGAGACGGTCGAGCTCCGCGCGGTAGGCCGCGTGGAGCTGCGCGAGGTCGCCCTGCACCTCCGTCGGCTCGACGAGTCCCGACTCGAGCTCGGCGAGCGCACCGGCGAGCGCGTCGGCGAAGCCCGTGAAGCGCGCAGAGGCGCTGAGCCCGTTGAGCGACGCGGCGGAGAGGGCCGTGCGCACGGCGAGGCGGCGCTGGGCGTCGGAGAGAGTCGGGCGCTGCTCGTCTCCGGCCCGCGCGAGGCGTTCGAAGACGTCGTCGAAGGTCCCGATGTCCCCGGAGAGGAGCGCCCCGCGCCGTGCCAGGAGCTCGCGCTCGATGCGCTCGACGTCCGATCCGTAGGGCACGATGAGCACCGGATCGCGGTCGAGCGCATCCAGGTAGCGCTCGAGCAGGAGCGCGACCTTGCCGGCATTCGCCGGCCCAGAGAGCAGCGTCAGGCCGCGCCCAGAGGCCATCGATCTATCGTAGACCTGCCGTCTGACGGCTCAGAGAGCCCGAATCGCGCCGTGTCCGGAACGTGCGGAAGATGCCGGCGGTGTCAGACACCGAGCGGTGTCTGACACCTTCTCCGGGCGCTACTTGCTGGGCCGCCGGCCGCGCCGCTGCTGGCGGCGGCCTTTGCTTCCCATCTGCTCCGCTTCGCTGTCGGTCACGTCGAGAACGATCGTTCCCTTGCGCGCGTCACGAAAGCTGATCGAGACGGTCGCGCCCTTTCCGTCCGGAATCTCGTTCCCGGAGAGATCGGAGACGAGCACGGTCTTCTTCATCGAATAGCACCTCGTTTTAAGGGGCCGATGGACGCGCGGAGCGTAACCGAAATTCGCCGGCAATTACGCGGCAAGGCGCGTTCGTCTTATTCGCCACGAACGCAGCAGGGAGAGCAGCGCCCGCTCCTCGACGTCGAGTCCCGAGTCGCGAGCGCCGACGACGCGTAAATGCCGCGGCCTAAAGTCATCGATTGTCCGCCCGTCGAGATATTGCTCGACGACCGCGGGGCTGACGTACGACGAGCGCGCGACCGCTGCGGTATTTCCGAGGCGCTCTCCAACCGTTCTCATCACGGCCGCGACGGCGCGCTTCGCCTCGGTTTCCGTGTCCACGACGCCGCGCTCCGCGAGCGCGACCGCCGCGAGGAGCGTGCCACCCCACGTCCGAAAGTCCTTCGCGGTGAAGTCGTCGCCCATGTGCTCGGCGATGTACTCGTTGAGACGCGCGCCGGTCAGGTTGCAGAGGGAGCCGTCGTACGAGTAGCGGAACAGCCGGTTTCCGCCCCTGACCGCGAGCAGCTCCTTGATCGCGTCGGCGAGCTCGTCGTCGATGAACGCGGTGCGCACCCAGGCGCGCCGCTTGCCGCGGTAGTGAAAGGAGATGCGGCTGCCACGCACGGAGACGTGCTGCTTTCTCAGCGTCGTGATGCCGAACGTGCGCGATGTCTTGGCGTAACGATCCGTGCCGACGCGGAACCAACCGAGGTTGATCAGCCGCACCGCGACCGCACAGGTCCATTCAGGCTCCAGGGGGTCGAGGTCCATGTGCTTGCTCATCGCCTTCCGCAGCTCGGGAAGGCGCTCCCCGAACAGCACGAGCCTGTCGAATTTCGCCCGCTCCTGCGCGGCCCGGAATTCCGCGTGGTAGAGGTACTGGCGCCGGCCCGCACGGTCGACCCCCGTCGCCTGCAGCTTCGCGCGCGCGTGCGGGGAGATCCAGACGTCTCGCCACGCGGGCGGAATCGCCAGCGCCTCGAGCCGCGCGAGCTGCTCCTCGTCAGTGATCGCTCGGCCGCGCGAGTCCACGTAGCGGAACCCGCGGCCGGAGCGCATGCGTCTCCATCCCCCTCTGCGCGCCATGGTCGCCGCGATGTACCCGGAGCGGGGCGTCTTGAATCCCGAAAGTAGAATCGCCGGCCATGGCGTACGCGCGGATCGCGGTCCTCGAGGGCGACGAGACGGGCCAGGAGCTGCTCGACGAGGCGCTCCGCGTCCTCACGCCGGACGTGATCGGGCTCGACCTCGAGCTCGAGCGCTTCGACCTCTCGCTCGAGTCGAGGCGGGCGACGAAGAACGAAATCGTCATGCAGGCGGCGACCGCGATCCGCGAGAGCGGGCTCGGTCTGAAGGCGGCGACGATCACGCCCGAAGGAGCCGGCGACGTCGGCTCGCCGAACCGCATCCTCCGGGAGGAGATCAGCGGCAAAGTCATCGTCCGCACGGGACGCCGCATCCCCGGCGTCGTCCCGTTCGGCGGCGTGCACGCGCCGATCTCCGTCGTGCGCATGGCCGTCGGGGACGCCTACGGCGCCAAGGAGTGGCGCGAGGGCTCGGACGCCGACGAGGCCGCCTTCCGCACCGAGCGCATCGAGCGCCGGATCTGCCGCGCCGTCGCCGAGTTCGCCTTCCTGCTCGCGGAGCGGACCGACGCCAAGGTCTTCGGCGGGCCGAAGTACACGGTCAGCCCGATCTACGAGGGAATGCTCAAGGAGGAGATGGACGCCGCGGCCGAGCGACATCCGGAGGTCCTATACGAGCCGCAGCTGATCGACGCGACGTTCGCACTGCTGGTCGCGTCCGCGGGCGATCCGCTGGTGATCCCGGCGCTGAACCGCGACGGCGACATCCTGTCCGACCTCGTCCTGCCCCTCTTCGGCTCGATCGCCGGCGCCGAGTCCCTGCTCGTCGCGTTCGACGACGACGAGCCCGAGCGCTTGACGGCGGTGATGGCCGAGGCCGCGCACGGTACCGCGCCCGCCTTGCTCGGCAAGAACGTCGCCAACCCGATGGCGATGATTCTCGCCGCCGCGGCCGTGCTCGCCTACGCGGGCGAGGAGGCCCAGCAGCCGGCGCGGGCGATCCGCGAGGCGGCGCTGGAGGCAGTGGCACAAGGTGTCCGCACCGCCGACCTCGGCGGGCACGCCTCGACGACCGAGTTCACCGACGAGGTCATCTCGCGCACACGGGCGAAGCTGGAAGTCTGGGCCACGCTCTAGAGGCGCTCGATGCGGGTCACACGACGGCCCGACCGCTCGAGCCGCCGGATCTCCTCGGCGAGCCCGCCCGCGAAATCTCGGCCGGAC
>DASQWH010000148.1:0-8653 GCA_035640335.1 Gaiellaceae bacterium
CGGATCCGCGCGACGATGCCCCACGCCGAGACGCCGGTCCAGGCGACCTCGAGGAGGAGGAAGCCCCACAGCTCTTCGACGTACGCGATCACCCCGAGGGCGGCCGCGCCGAAGAGGTTCAGCCCGAGGTAGACGTACGAGCGCACGTCGACGACCTTGAACTGGCCAAGGGCGTACGCGACGAGGATCGCGACGGCGCCGGCGACTTGTACCGCGTCGCTCACGCACTAGAGGTTTCGCAGCCGCGCGTGTCCTCCTTTCCGTTTCTTCCGGACCGCGGTCGGGTACGGCACGGGGCATGACGAGCGTGGGAGAGGTGAGGCACGAGGTCGAGGAGGCCGCGACCAGCTCGTGGACGAAACGCCTGGCGCGCCTGGGGCACTTCGCGCGCGGGATCACGTTCTGCCTCGTCGCAGTGCTGGCGCTGCAAGTTGCGTTCGGCCTGGGCGGCAAGCTCGAGGACCGGCAGGGAGCGCTGCGAACCCTTGCGGACGAGACCTGGGGCCGATTCATGCTCGGCGCTCTCGCCGTCGGGCTTGCCGGCTATGCGATCTGGCGGTTCGCGCAGGCGTTCCTCGGCGAGGAGCTCGAGACCGGGGAGGAAGTGAGCATCTGGAAGCGGCTTGGAAACGTCGGCAAGGGCGTCCTCTACGGATCGCTCGCCGTCATTTGCGCGACGCTCGTCTTCCAGGCCGACGAGCCGGGCGGCGGTGGCAAGCAGGAAGATCGCGCGACGGGCTGGCTGCTCGATCAGCCAGCAGGCCGCTGGCTCGTCGCGGCGATCGGGGTCGGCGTTCTCGGAGCAGCGCTCTTCAACCTCTATCGCGCGCTGAGCCAGCAGTTCCGCGACGACCTGAAAGAGCAGCAGATGGGTCGGGACGAGCGGCGCTGGTACATCTTGCTCGGCATCGTCGGACACCTCGCGCGCGCAGCCGTCTTCGCGCTGGCGGGCCTCTTCCTGCTCAAGGCCGCGTACGAGTACGACGCCGACGAGGCGATCGGGCTCGACGGCGCTCTCGGCAAGGTCGCGCGGGCGGAGTACGGCACGGCGCTGCTCGTCGCCGTCGCCGCCGGCCTCTTCGCGTACGGACTCTTCTCGATGGTGCAGGCCCGCTACCGCGAGGTCTGACGACGGCGGCGGAAGCGCTCGTCGAGGTCGAGCGCGACGACGCAGAGCGCCAGCCATGCCGTGCCGGCGGCGAACCCGGCGAGGACGTCCGAGAGGAAATGGACGCCGAGGTAGAGGCGGCTGAACCCGATCAGCGAGACGAGGACTGCGGCCGCAACGAGAAGCAGCGGCCGCCATTTCCTGGCCGTACGGCGCGCGAGGACGACCGCGAGCGCCCCGTACGTCGCCAGGGAGACCGTTGAGTGGCCGCTCGGAAACGAGTACGTGCTCTCGGTCGCCAGCGGGTCGGTGAAGAACGGGCGGTCGCGGCGGAAGCCGAGCTTGAGCCCGTAGCTCAGAACCTCGGCGCCGGTGAACGCCAGGGCCATCAGCAGCGCGTCCCGGTAGAGGCCTCTCCGTGCAAGGAGGTAGGCCGCGATGGCAGTCACGCCCGCGAGGACGACACCGTTGCCGAGCTCCGTCACTCCCCTGAAGAGCGTCGTCAGCGAGTCGGTCTCGTGGGCGTGGAGCCAGCGCGCGAGCCGGTCGTCGAAGCCGGTGTCGCCTTCCGCGACCTCTTCGGCGATCGCGCCGAATGCCCAGAGCCCCGCCGCGAGGAGCACGAGGCCGCCGACGAGCGTGGGGCCGAGCTCGCGGACGCGAGCCGCGATCAGCCGGTGCGGCACCGCGTCCTCACCTGAGACCCCGCAGCTCGCGCGCGAAGCTACCGCCGCCGACGATCTTTTCGGCGTGGCGCCCGGCCCGCTCGCGGAGCTCGCGGTCGGACGTGACCAGCCAGTAGGGGCGGCCCTCGCGCGTCAGCTGCTCGGCCTCGCGGGCGAGCCAGTCGTCCGCGCTCTCGCGTCCCGTGCCGATGCCGCCGGCCGGAGCGGCGCCGTCGAACACGATCACGGGCTCGAAGCCGCGCTCGCGTGCCCAGCGGCGGGTGCTCTCGACGAGCTCGTCCTCCGGGATGTTCGGCCACAGCGAGCGGAGCACGTTGCGTGCGTCGACGAGGGCGATGACGGGTGGGTCGGGCTCGTTCGCGATCCGGCCCGGAAATCTACGACGCAGCGGCGATCCCCGTTGTTACGCTCATTCGCATGGCCCGCTCCGTGATCGTCTCCGCCGTTCGCACCCCCTTCGGGCGCCTCGGAGGTGGCCTGGCCGAGCACGAGGCGACCGAGCTCGGCGCGATCGCGATCCGCGAGGCGCTCAGCCGCGCCCGCCTCGAGCCCGAGGAGGTCGAGTACGTGATCATGGGCCAGGTGCTGCAGGCCGGAGCCGGGCAGGCACCCGCGCGGCAGGCGGCGATCGGAGCCGGCATTCCCAAGGAGATCGGCTCCGACACGATCAACAAGGTCTGCGCGTCGTCGATCCGGGCCGTCGAGATCGCCGACGCGATGATCCGTGCCGGCGACCACGAGGTGATCGTCACGGGCGGCATGGAGTCGATGTCGAACGCGCCGTACATCCTCAAGAAGGCGCGTTTCGGCTACCGGCTGGGCGACGGGACGCTGATCGACTCGATGACGCACGACGGCCTCACGTCGACCTTCGACAAGCGACACATGATCGAGCAGGCGTCGTTCGTCTCCCGTGAGCTCGGCATCTCGCGCGAGGAGCAGGACCGCTGGGCAATGCGCTCGCACGAGCGCGCCGTCGACGCGATCGACGAGGGGCGCTTCGCCGACGAGATCGTGCCCGTCGGCGACGTCACGACCGACGAGAGCCCGCGCCGCGACACGTCGCTGGAGAAGCTCGCCGCATTGAAGCCCGTCTTCGATCCCGAAGGGACGACGACGGCCGGGAATGCCCCCGGCGTGAACGACGGCGCAGGGGCCGTGGTCGTGACGAGCGAGGAGTTCGCGAAGCGGCGCGGCCTCGAGATCCTGGCGACGATCGTCTCCCAGGGTTACGTCGCCGACGACTTCGCGTATCTCGCGCGCACGCCGGCGCGGGCAGGGGCGATCGCGCTCGAGAAGGCCGGGAAGTCGATCGACGACGTCGAGCGCGTCGAGCTGAACGAGGCGTTCTCGTCGGTCGTGCTCAACTCGGCGAAGATGCTCGGCGCCGACGAGGAGAAGGTGAACGTGAACGGCGGCGCGGTCGCGCTCGGGCATCCGATCGGCGCGTCCGGCGCGCGCATCCTGGGGACGATGGTGCACGAGCTGCGCCGAAACGGCGGCGGGCTCGGGCTGGCGGCGATCTGCTCCGGCGGCGGCCAGGGCGACGCCGTTTTGATCGAGGTCTGAGGCCGTAACCCAAAAGGGGGAACTTTCGTCGGTTCCCAACCGCGGGCCGGAAAATCGGTCCTACTGAGAGCAATGCGATATCGCTCGTCCCTGCGCCCGCCGCCGCGTTGGAGGCGGTCACGCAGGCCGAGCCTGCGCGACCTCTCTGCGCCGGCGCAAGCGCGCGCGTTTGGGCGGACGCCGGGGCAGATTTGGAGCGCGCTTGCGGCCTTCCTCTGCGTGATCGTCCTGACGCTCGCCGTCGCGCGCTCCGCGGACGCGTACCCGTGCACCAACCCTCCGGAGCGGACGCTCATGTCGGCCGCGGGGAGTGACTGCCGCAAGCCGGGCACGCCGGTGCCGAAGCGCAAGGAGACCGACTTCGTCTCGCTCGCGTTCTTCGTCGCCGGGCTCGTGTTCGTGCTGCTCATCCCGCTGCGCTACTCGACGCGCGGCGAGTAGCCTCCGCGCGTGAGGTTCGAGCACGTGCTCGTCGTCGGCGCGGGGCAGATGGGCGGCGGCATCGCGCAGGTCGTCGCCGGCTCGGGGCGGCGCGTCTCGCTGCACGACGCCGCTCCGGGCGCGGTCGAGCGTGGTCTCGAGACCATGCGGCGCAGCCTCGGCAAGCTCTCCGAGAAGGGCGGGCCGGATCCGGACGAGGTGCTCCGCCGCGTCGAGGCAGTGAACGACCTCGTGCCGGCCGACCTGATGATCGAGGCCGTGGTCGAGGACGCTGGCGTCAAGGACGACGTCTTCCGGCGCGCGGACGCCGCGCTGCCGGAGGGCGCCGTGCTCGCGTCGAACACATCGTCGATCCCGATCGCCTCGTTGGCCGCTGCGACGCAGCGGCCCGATCGCGTGATCGGCATGCATTTCTTCAATCCCGTGCCCGTGATGGGGCTCGTCGAGATCGTGCGGGGGCGCGAGACCTCGGACGACACGGCGAATGCGGTCACCGAGCTCGCTGAGGAGCTCGGCAAGACGCCGGCCGTCGCGAACGACTTCCCAGGGTTCGTCTCCAACCGGATCCTGATGCCCTTCATCAACGAGGCCGTCTGGGCCCTGCACGACGGTGTCGCTGAGCCGGAAGCGATCGACACGATCGCGAAGCTCGGCTTCAACCATCCGCTCGGCCCGCTCGCGCTCGCCGACCTGATCGGGCTCGACACCTGCGTCGCGATCATGGAGGTCCTGCAGGAAGGGCTCGGCGACGACCGCTACGCGCCGTGCCCGCTGCTGCGCGAGCACGCCGCCACCGGCCGGCTCGGCCGCAAGTCCGGCGAGGGCTTCTACCGCTACGACTGAGAGCGGCCCTCGCGCGCTCGCACGATCTCCAGCGTTTGCCGGAGCGCAGGCAACTGCGCGAGGTCCTTCGGCCGCGCGGAGGCCTCCTTCATACGGATGACGTCGAGAAGGTGCGCCATCTGTATCGATACGCCGGCGACCTGGAAGGTCCGGGCGCTCCGGCGGAGGTCCTCGTAGCCGCGAGTGCCCGCCGGCATGAACAGCAGGTCGAGATCGCCGTGGCGGGTCGTGAACGTCCAGCTTTCGGCTCTGCCGAGGTAGTCCGCATCTAGTGGAAATGCCAGGCCGGCCGGATCGCTCGGAATCCGCAGCCGCGCATCCATCTCGGCCAGAGCGGCCGCCAGCCGCGTCAGGTTCTCGGGATCGCGCGCGGGTGTCAGGTCCAGATCGCCGGTGTTGAGCGGATAGCCTTGAGCGATCGCGGCGACCGCTCCGATCACGACGTAGCGGACGCCATGCCGGTCGAGTGTCGAGAAGATCCGCTCAGGGTCGAGCTCAGGCTGCGGGGACCGCGGCATTCCTGATCGGAGCGAAGGCGCGCTGACGGGCGAGCGCGTCCTCGATCCGCTCGGCGGGTTCCAGGTCAAGGAGTCGATTGATCTCGGGCACGTACGAGTCGTCGTAGTTGGCGAGGCCGAAGGTGAGCTCCAGCCGGCAAGCGCGGATCAGGTCACGCAGCGTTTCGAGGCTCGGCTGGACCCGGCCGCTTTCCCACCTGCCAATCGCGGATTGGGACCGGCCGACGGCACGCCCGAGCTCGGCCTGGGTGAGTCCGGCGCGAAGCCGAGCTTCGCGAAGAAGATCTGCGCTCGCCATCGCCCACATCATAACAGATAGGTTCTAGTGCCTATAACAGACATGTTATATAAGGACGCGACCTATACTCGCCGCGTGGACCTCGACCTGTCCCCCGAGCAGCGCGAGATCCAGGCGCTCGCGCGGGACCTCGCGCGCGCCGAGATCGAGCCGTTCGCGGGCGACTGGGACCGCGAGCACCGCTTCCCGAAGGAGGTCTTCGGCAAGCTGGCGGAGCTCGGGCTGATGGGGACGTGCGTGCCCGAGGAGTACGGCGGAGCGGGCGCCGACTTCCTCTCGTACATCCTCGTCCTCGAGGAGATCTCGCGGGCCGACGCCGGAGTCGGCGTCACCGTCGCCGTCCATACGAGCGCGGTGACGCTGCCGCTGCTCGCGTTCGGCACGGACGAGCAGAAGTCGCGCTTCGTGCCGCCGCTCGCCCGCGGGGAGGTGATCGGCGCGTTCGCGCTCACGGAGACGGGCGCCGGTTCGGACGCGGGCTCGCTCCGCACTGCGGCGACGCCGGACGGCGACGGCTGGACGATCAGCGGGACGAAGCAGTTCATCTCGACGGCCGAGTTCGCGGGCACGTTCCTCCTCTTCGCGCGGACGGACCCCGACACGCCGGGCGCGAAGGGCGTCAGCGCGTTCGTCCTCGACGCCGACCACATCCGGGTCACCGGCGCCGAGGAGAAGCTCGGCCTCAACTCGTCGGTCACGAACTCGATCGCGATCGAGGGCGCGCAGGTCGGGCGCGATCGCCTCCTGCACGAGGCGGGCAAGGGGTTCGCCGTGGCGATGTCCACGCTCGACGGCGGGCGGATCGGCATCGCCGCCCAAGCGCTCGGCATCGCCCAGGCGGCCTACGACGCCGCGCACGGCTACGCGCTCGAGCGCGAGCAGTTCGGCCGCAAGATCGCCGACTTCCAGGCGATCCAGTTCAAGCTCGCCGACATGGCAACCGAGATCGAGGCCGCGCGCCTGCTCGTCTACCGCGCCGCGTGGCTGAAGGAGCAGGGGCGTCCGCACTCCGAGGCGGGCGCCAAGGCGAAGCTGTTCGCGTCGGAGATGGCTCGCCGCCAGACGGCCGAGGCGATCCAGATCCTCGGCGGCTACGGCTACACGAAGGAGTTCCCGGTCGAGCGCTACTACCGCGACGCGAAGATCACGGAGATCTACGAGGGCACGAGCGAGATCCAGCGGCTCGTCATCGCGCGCTCGATTCTCGGCCTGAAGCAGCCGGCGCTCGCTCAGGGCTGACCCCGGGCCAGCCGTAGAGCGCGTCCGGCTCGCCCTCCATGTTGTCCGCGGCAGCGCCGAAGCGCAGCGTGACGAGGCGGAAGCCGTGCCGCTCGTAGAAGCGCCGCGCCCCGGTGTTCTCCTGGAAGACCCAGAGCACGAGGCCGCCGGGCCGCAGTGCCTTCGCCTGGTCGAGCAGGGCGGAGCCGACGCCGCGGTTCTGGGCCTCGGGATCGACGTACAGCTTCTCGACGACCTCCCAGCCGTTGCGCCGCGAGCGGCGGATGGCGACGAAGCCGAGCAGGCGGCCGTCCTCTTCCGCGACCCAGACCTCCTCGTGCCGGGCGATGATGTCATCGGCGATGCGGGGCAGGGCCTCGTCAGGGACTCGCGGGACGAACTCCCACCCGTCTCGCGCGCGCTGGAAGAGCCGCGCGAGGGCGTGGTGCTCGTCGGTGCGGGCCGGGCGCAGCTGCACGGAGGCCTAATGTATGTGCATGGCTCCCGATAGGGATGAACCGGTCCGCTTGACTCGGATCTACACGCGCGGGGGCGACCGCGGCGAGACGAGCCTCGGCGACGGGACGCGCGTCCCGAAGGTCGACTGCCGCATCGCCGCCTTCGGGAGTGTCGACGAGCTCAACTCGCACCTCGGCGTCGTCCTGGCCGGCGACGTCGACGACGACGCACGCTCCGTCCTGACTCGCGTGCAGAACGAGCTGTTCGACCTCGGAGCCGACCTCTCAGTGCCGTTCGGCGTCACCGACCGGCTGCGCGTGACGGAGGAGCAGATCGAGGCGCTCGAGGAGGACTGCGACCGCTTCAACGCCGAGCTGCCGGAGCTGACGAGCTTCGTCTTGCCAAGCGGCACGGAAGCCGCTGCGCGGCTGCACGTCGCACGCGCCGTGTGCCGCCGTGCCGAGCGTGACGCCCTCGCCGCGGCGGAGGAGCTCGGCATCAACCACCTCGCGCTCGTCTACCTGAACCGACTCTCCGATCTGCTCTTCATCCTCGCGCGCTCGGCGAACCGTGCCGCCGGCGCCGCCGAGCCGCTCTGGAAGCCTGGGAGCTCGGCCTAGCCTTCGCGGCGTCGTTCGTCGCGGGGTACCTCGGCTCCGTCGTCGGCCTCGTGCTCGGCACGCTGCGCCTGCCCGCGATCGTCTTGCTCTCGGGTGACCCGAGCAGCGGGGCGGGGACGAACATCGCGATCAGCGCGGCCGCGGCCGCGTCGGGCGGGTACGGACACGCGCGAGCCGGGCGGGTCGACTGGCGAGTCGTGGCCTGGATGGGCCCGGCCTCCGTCGTCGGAGCCGTGGCGGGAGCGCTCGTCGGCCACGCCGTTCCCACCGGCATCCTGCTGGCCGCGGTCGCCGCCGTCCTGGCGTGGAACGGGTTCGACCTGCTCTTCAACCCGATCCGCGGCAAACCGGCGCCCGAGCCCCGGCTCTGGCCGGCGGCTGCGTTCGGGTTCGCGATCGGGCTCGTCGGCGGGGCGGTCGGCGTCATCCTCGGGACGCTTCGGATGCCGGCGCTCCTGCGCAGCGTCGGGCTCACCGCGCACCGGGCGGTGGGCACGAACCTCGTCGTCGGGTTCCTGCTCGGCGTGGCGGGCTTCCTCGCCCACGCGTTCCGCCTCGAGGTCGAATGGGGCCTGCTTGCGGCGGGGCTCGCTGGAGCGCTGCCGGGAGCGTGGCTCGGCGCGCGCGCGACCGGGCGCTTCTCCGAGCAGGCGCTTCGCCGCGCGATCGGCGTCGCGCTGATCGCCGTCGCCTGCGCGTTCGCACTCGAAGTCGTCTTCGGCTAGGCCAGGCGGCGCGGCGCCGGGAACATGCGCTGCAGCTCGGTCATGATCAGGAAGCCGACCGCACTGCCCATCGAGAGCAGGATCATGACCAGCCCGATCGAGCGCTTGTGCCTGGCGCCCGCGATGCTCGAAGCGACTTCGAGCGGCTTGCGGTCGGTCTGGGTCGTG
>DASQWH010000149.1:0-18924 GCA_035640335.1 Gaiellaceae bacterium
TGCCGAACGTGAAGGCGTACTGGATCATGATGGGCCTGCCGCTGACGCAGGTCGCATTGCATTTCGGCGCCAACGACGTGCAGGGCACGGTCGTGCGCGAGGAGATCTTCCACGCGGCCGGCGCGCAGACCGAGACCGAGCAGAAGATCGACGAGCTGGTGCGGGTCGTGCGCGAGGCCGGGCGCATCCCCGTGCAGCGAGACACGCTCTACAACGAGCTGCGCCGATGGTGAGGCTCGGGCGCATCTCCTACGTGAACATGGCGCCGGTCTTCTACCGGCTGGAGGCCGACGTCGAGGAGGTGGTCGGCGTGCCGACCGAGCTGGCGCGAGCGCTGCTGGAGGGTGACGTCGACGTCGCTCCGATCCCCTCGATCGAGTGGGCTCGGAACGCCGACCGGCTCCGGTTACTGCCGCGGCTCTGCGTCTCTTCGGAGGGCGCCGTCGAGTCGATCCAGCTCGTCTCGCCGGTCCCGCTGGAGCAGGTGCGCTGCGTCGCGGTTACCCCGGAGAGCGCGACGTCGGTCGTGCTCGCGCGCGTGCTTCTGCCCGAGGCCGAGCAGGTGCCGCTCGGTGAGCCGGCGGATGCGAAGCTCCTGATCGGCGACGCCGCTTTGCGGAGCGCGTTCGAGGACCCCACGCCGCACTACGACCTGGGGCGCCTCTGGCTCGAGCGGACTGGGCTGCCGATGGTCTTCGCGGTCTGGGCATGCGCCGACCCGGCGCCGGACGGAATCGCGGAGCTCGAGGAGGCGCTCGTCGCGTCGGTCCGGTTCGCCCGCGCGGAGCCCGAGCGGCTGGCGCGGGAGGCGAGCGAGCGCTACGGCTACCCGGCCGGGTTCCTCGCCCGCTACTTCGAGAAGCTCCGCTACCGCTTCGGTCCGCGCGAGCGCGCCGGCCTCTACACGTTCCTCGAGCTGGCCCGCGACGCCGGCGAGCTCGGGCGCGTCCCCGAGCTCCGCTTCGTCCACGAGGAGGCCGTGCCCGCATGAGCCGTGTCCCGGGGACAGTCCCCGCCTCGAGAGTGGGCCAAAATGGTCACGGAAGCGTCAACGAGATCCTGGCGAAGGCCCTCGACGGCGAGCGGATCTCCGACGACGAGGCGCTGGTGCTGCTCGAGTCGAAGGACCTCGTCGCGATCGGCCGTGCCGCCGACGAACTCCGTGGGCGCAAGACCGACCCGAGCCGGATCACGTTCATCATCGACCGCAACGTCAACTACACGAACGTCTGCGTCACCGACTGCGACTTCTGCGCGTTCTACCGCCGACCAGGCGACCGCACCGAGGGCTACCTGCTCCCGAAGCCGGTCATCTTCAAGAAGATCGAGGAGACGCTAGCGATCGGCGGCACCGGCGTCCTCATGCAGGGCGGCCACCACCCGGACCTCGGCATCGACTACTACGAGGACCTCTTCCGCTCGATCAAGTCCCGTTACAAGGCGCACCTGCATGCGCTGTCGCCGCCCGAGATCCAGCACATCGCGCGCCGCTCGAAGCTCACGATCCCCGCCACGCTGACGCGCCTGCGCGACGCCGGCCTCGACTCGATCCCGGGCGGCGGCGCCGAGATCCTCGTCGACCGCGTCCGCGACGTGATCGCCCCGAAGAAGACGAAGACCGCCGACTGGCTGAACGTCATGCGCCACGCACACCGCCTCGGCATGTCGACGACGGCGACGATGATGTACGGCCACGTCGAGACGCTCGCCGAGCGCGTCGAACACATGCGCCGTATCCGCGAGCTGCAGGACGAGACGCGCGGGTTCCGCGCCTTCATCTCGTGGACGTTCCAGCCGGAGGGCACGCGCCTCGCGCCGCTCGTCGAGCACTACCCGACGTCGGTCGAATACCTGCTCAACCAGGCCGTGAGCCGGATCTACCTCGACAACGTCGATCACATCCAGTCGTCGTGGGTCACGCAGGGGATGAAGGTCGGCCAGGTCGCCCTCGGCTTCGGCGCCGACGACCTCGGCTCGGTCATGATCGAGGAGAACGTCGTCTCGGCCGCAGGAACGACGCACCGCGCCTCGACCGACGACTTCGTACGGGCGATCAAGGCGCTCGGCAAGACCCCGGTGCAGCGGGACACGCTCTACCGGGACGTCCGCGTCTGGAACTAGCCGCGCATAGGTCGAACGGCCCCTAGGCAACAGGCCGCCGGTCGTTCGAACTTCCGCGCGGGAGATGGAGCGTAGGGGGCTCAGACGGCGCAGGCCGGCGGTCTTCCCGGCTTGCGTGTTAGCCGGGACGCTTGCCGTAGGCGCCGCCCACTCCCGGACCGCGGCCACGGTCGTGAGCCCCGAGCACTACGTCGCGCAGATGGTGCCGTCGCACCAGAATCTGCCCGGCCTCGCGTTCGACGGCGGGAACCACTTCGTCGTCTCGGGCGACCTGCGCGGCGCGGGCGAGGATCGTGCGCGCGAGTTGCCGCGTCGGGCGAGTCCGACGGCCCGCTCCAGGCAGTCGCTGCGCGGCCGCCTTCTCGCGCAGACCCCGAGCGGAGGCGTGCGGCGCCCTCGTGGCACGAGGGTCAATCGCCTCGTCGGTCGCCGCTGACTCGTAGAGCCTGAGCGCTCGCGCAGGCCCTTTCGCTAGCCTCGGCGCCGTCGTGGTTCGTCGACTCCTCGTCGCGATCGTGCTCGCGGGCGCCCTGGCCCCGGCTGCTGCGGCCGAGCCGGTGCAGCTGATGCCGGGCGTCGTCTATGAGAAGCAGGTCCAGTTCACGCCGCACGGGCCCGAGGTGATCCATGTGATGACGGCCCCACGTCCCAGTGGCCTCTACGCGCTGCGCCCCGTGCTCTCGAACGGAGCGCTGCTCGGTCGCGAAACGGTGACCTCGATGCAGCGCCGCGTCTCGTCGATCGCGACCGTCGGCGGCGTCAACGGCGACCTCTTCACCTTCGCCGAGGGCCTACCGAGCGGGATGCTCATGCAGTCGGGAGTCCTGAAGACGCCTCCGCATCCGCGGCGCTCGAGCGTCGGCATCACGAGCGACGGGCGGCTGGCAGTCGACCGCGTGGCGCTGATCGGCCAGTGGCAGGGGTCGAGCCAGCGCCGGCCGCTGAACGGCCTCAACCAGCGGCCGGGGCCGGAAGGAGCCTCGCTCTTCACGCCCGCGTGGGGGTCGGCGACGCCGTTCGCGCAGGGGACCGTCGAGGTCGTCCTGCAGCCGTTTCCGCCGGCGTCGGCGTTCACCGAGCTCACCGGAAGCGTCGTCGCCGCCAAGCCCGGAGGCGGCACCGCGATCCCAGCCGACGGCGCAGTCCTCGTCGCGCGCGGCTCGTCCGCGGGCAGGCTCGCCGCCGAGGCTCAGCTCGGGCAAGAGGTCACCGTGCGGCTGATCCTGCGCCCGCAGTGGGGCGGGATCACCGAGGCGATCGGCGGCGGGCCGCTGATCGTCAAGGACGGTCAGCCCGTCTTCCGTGCGCTCGAGGACTTCTCGAGCGGCCAGCTCAATCTGCGCCATCCGCGCACCGCGGTCGGACAGCGCGCCGACGGCACGGTCATTCTCGTCGCGGTCGACGGCCGGCGCCCGGGCTACTCCGTCGGGATGACGAACTTCGAGCTGGCGCAGACGATGGTGCGACTTGGCGCGGCGACTGCCTCGGCGCTCGACGCGGGCGGCTCGACGACGATGGCATTCGACGGCACGCTGCTCAACCGACCCTCCGAGCGCTTCGAGCGGCCGGTCTCCGACGCCCTGATGGTCTTCTACTACGGCGTCTACGCCCCGCTGCCGTCCGCGAAGGTGCTCTCGCCGAACGGAGACGGCGTCGACGAGGTGCAGTCGCTCTCGTACAAGCTCGTCCGCCGGTCGACCGTGACCGCGAGCCTGATCGGCCCGGACCGCGTCCCCAGAGAGATCGAGACCGGGGTCCAGGAGCCCGGCGTGCACCGGCTCACATGGTCCGGGCGACGGGGCGAGGGCAGTCTCGAGCCCGAGGGCCGGTGGCGTTGGGTGATCAACGCGCTCGACGACGAGGGTAAGGAGTCGAAGGCCGAGCGCGCCTTCTTCCTCAACAACACGCTCGGCTATCTCCAGGTCCGCCCGTCTCGACTCGTCCTCAGGCGCCGCGGCGGCGCCCTGCACGTCGGTTTCCGTCTCGCGCGTCCTGCAGTCGTGACGCTCACCGTCGAGACGGCGAGCGGCGCCAGGGTGCGCACGATCACGCGCCGGATGCGTGCGGGGCGGGCGAGCATCCGCTGGAACGGCCGCTACCGCAACGGCGCCCGGGCCTTCTCCGGCTCGTACGTCGCTCGCGTCCGCACGTCGAGCTCGTCGGGCCCGGCCGAGCTCGCGCGCCGCTTTTCCGTGCGCCGCGTTCGCTAGACGGTACTCCGGGCCGGCTCCGGGTTGTTGCTCGTTCGAAACGTGTAAAGAGTCCGGAACGAGGCTCGGTCTTGCGCTAGCTTGCGGGCCGGCTTTGCTGTGGAAAATCGTTATCACCGCGGCTGTAGCGGCCGTTCTCGCGGGACCCGCGCACGCCGGTCCGTTCCCCCTGATGCCGGGCGTGTCGTACGAGCGGCAGGTGCGCTTCACGCCGCGCGGCCCGATCGTCGTCCACGTCATGCGCGGCCCGAAGCCCGGCGGCCTCTACGCGCTGCGCCCGCTCCTCGCCAACGACATGCTCCTCGGTCGCGAGACGGTGACGTCGATGCAGCGGCGGGCCTCGTCCAGCGCGACGGTCGCGGGCGTCAACGGCAACCTCTTCACGTGGGACGAAGGCTTGCCCACGGGCATGCATATGGAGTCCGGAGTGCTGAAGGCGCCGCCGCACCCGCGCCGCTCGAGCCTGGGCATCACGGACGACGGTACCCTGCTCGTGGAACGGGTGACGATGCTCGGCCAGTGGCAGGGCACCGGGCCGCGTAGGCTGCTGAACGGCCTCAACCAGCGGCCGGCTGCACACGGGACGTCGCTGTTCACGCCCGACTGGGGGCCGTCGACGCCGGTCATGCGGGGGGCCGTCGACGTCGTCTTGCAACCGTTGCCGCCTGCGGCTCCGAACACCGACCTGCCGGGGACCGTCGCCGCGATCACGCTGGGCGGCGGCACGCCGATTCCGTCGAACGGCGCCGTGCTCATGGCCCGCGGGGGCGGTGCGACGCGGCTCGCGGCCGAGGCCGTGGTTGGCGAGCCGATGACCGTCCGGCTCGTGCTGCGTCCCCAGTGGGGGGCGGTCGTCGACGCGATCGGCGGCGGCCCGGTCATCGTCCGAGACGGACAGCCGGTCTTCCGCGCGCTCGAAGACTTCACGGCGACCCAGATCTACTCGAACGCCCCGAGGACGGGGGTCGGCCAGCTCGCGGACGGGCGGCTCGTCTTCGTCGTCGTCGACGGGCGCCAGGCTCGGTACAGCGTCGGCGTGACGACCTTCGAGCTCGGGCAGATCCTCGTCGGCCTCGGGGCCGTTCGCGGCACGGCGCTCGACTCGGGCGGCTCGTCGACGATGGCGTTCGAGGGAGACCTGCTCAACCGGCCGTCCGACCGCGGCGGGGAGCGTGCGGTCGGGGACAGCCTCACGCTCTTCTACTACGGCGTCCACGCGCCGCCGGCGGCTCACAGGGTCCTGTCTCCGAACGCTGACGGAGTCGCCGAGGTGCAGTCGCTCTCCTACAAGCTCGTGCGCCCGTCGACGGTCACGGCGAGCCTCATCGGGCCCGACCGGATCCCGCGCCGGACCGAGACCGGAGCGCGTGCGCCTGGCCATTACCGGCTGACCTGGTCGGGCCGCACGGCCGAAGGCGCTCCCGAGCTCGAAGGGCGCTGGCGCTGGGTGATCAACGCCGTCGACCAGACCGGCCAGCACTCCGCGGTCGAGCGCTCGTTCTGGCTGAACACGACTCTCGCCAGGCTGCGCACGAAGAGCGTCTACCGGTTGCGCAAGCGCCGCAGCGCGCCGCTCAGGATCGGCTTCCGCCTCGCCAACCCGGCCCGTGTGCGCGTGACGATCGAGACCGCCTCCGGAACACGCGTGCGCACGGTCGCGAACCGCGTGATGCTGCCCGGGACGAAGACCGTCCGCTGGGACGGCAGGTTCGGCAACCGGGCCCTCGCGTACCGCGGTCTCTACGTCGTCCGCGTGCTCGCGAACAACCGCTTCGGGCCCGTCGAGCTCTCGCGCCGCATCATCGTCCGGCGCGCTCGTCGCTAGCGCCACCTAGACTCGAGCGATGGTCCTCGCGTCGGTCGTCTCGTCGGTTACCCACGAGCTGACGTCGGCGATCGGCGACCACGGCCTCTACGCCGTCTTCATCCTGATGGTGATCGACGCCGTGCTGCCCGCCGCCAGCGAGCTCGTCATGGTCTACGCGGGAGCGGTCGCCGCGGGCGCCTTCGCCGGCCAGAGCGTCGTCCTCTTCGGCAAGCCGATCGAGTCAGAGTTCTGGGCGTTCGTCGCCATGTCGCTCGCCGGCGTGCTCGGCAACACCATCGGCTCGCTGCTCGGGTGGGCGATCGGCGCCTACGGCGGGCGCCCGTACCTCGAGCGCCACGGCAAATGGCTCCACGTCGGTTCCGAGCGCCTGGAGCGCGCCGACCGCTGGTTCGACCGCTACGGCGACGCCGCGGTCTTCCTCGGCCGCGTGACGCCGGTCGTTCGCTCGTTCATCTCGCTTCCGGCGGGGGTGGCGCGCATGGAGCCGGTGCGGTTTGCCGTCCTCACCTTCCTCGGCTGCATCCCCTGGTGCTTCGGCCTCGCGGGCATCGGCTGGTGGTTCGGAAGCAACTACGAGGACTTCCACCACGCGTTCCGCTACGTCGACTACGCGTTCCTGGCCCTCGTCGTCGCGGCTGCCGTCTATCTCTATGTCCGCCGGAGGCGCTCTACTAGACTGGCTCGCCGTGCCGCAGATCCCGCTCGTTGACGTCAGGGCGCAGTACGCGCCCTTCGCGGACGAGCTGAGAGAAGCCTTCGCCTCGGTGCTCGATTCGGGGCGCTTCATCCTCGGCCCGCAGGTGAGCGCCTTCGAAGAGGAGGCCGTCGCGTACCTCGGCGTCCCGCACGCGATCGGCGTCGCCAACGGCACCGATGCGCTCGTCCTCGCGCTCGACGCGCTCGGCGTCGGCCCCGGCGACGAGGTGATCTGCCCGAGCTTCACGTTCTACGCGACGGTGGAGGCGATCCTCCAACGCGGCGCGAAGCCCGTGTTCGCGGAGATCGACGAGCAGACGCTCAACCTCGACCTCGACGACGCCGCGGCCCGCGTCACGAAGAAGACGAAGGCGATCGTGCCGGTGCACCTCTTCGGCAGGCCGGCGCCGGTCGGCCCGCTCGTGGAGCTCGGCGTGCCGGTCGTCGAGGACGCGGCGCAGGCCTTTGGGGCGCAGGGCGTCGCGCAGACCGGCGCTCTCTCGACGTTCAGCTTCTTCCCGACGAAGAACCTGTTCGCGCTCGGCGACGCCGGGCTCGTCGTGTCGCAGGACGCCGAGCTCGCCGACCGCATCCGGCTGCTCCGTTTCCACGGCTCGCGCGACAAGCAGCGCTTCGAGCTCGCCGGCTACAACTCTCGCCTGGACGAGGTGCAGGCGGCGATGCTGCGGGTGCTTCTGCCGCACGTCGACGGCTGGAACCGCCTGCGTCGCGAGGCGGCGGCCCGCTACGACGCGCTCGGGCTGGGCGAGGCCTGCGACCTGCCCGCCGACGAACCGGGCCATGTCTACCACATGTACGTCGTCCGCTCATCCGAGCGCGACCGCATCGCCGAGGCGCTCGCCGACGCGGAGATCGCGTCCGCCGCCTACTACCGCACGCCGCTCCACCTGCAGCCCGCTCTCGCCGACCTCGGGCACCGCGAAGGCGACTTCCCCGTCACGGAGCGCGCGTCCCGGGAGAACCTCGCGCTACCGCTCTGGGCCGGGATCGGCGCCGACGTGCAGGAACGTGTCGTGGCCGCGGTGAAGAGGGCCGTATCGCTCGAGGGCGCCGTCCGATGAGGAGCCCGGTGAACATCCACCGGGTCTGGCAGCTCGCCGCCGACGCGGCGCTGATCGTCCTTGCCTGGCGGCTCGCGTTCGAGCTGCGCTTCGACTCCGACTCGGGCATCCCGCCGTACTACGACCGGCTGACCGAGTGGCGGACGGTCGGCGTCGTCGTCGCGATCAAGCTGCTCGTCTTCACCGCCTTCGGCTTCTACAACCGTTGGTGGCGCTATGTGTCGACGCGCGACATGTGGGGCGCGCTGCGCGGGGTCACCGTCGCCTCGCTGCTCGTCGGGTTCACGCTCTACTTCTTCCCGCCGGACGACACGAGCCGCCTGCCGCGCGGGATCGCCGTCATCGACTGGCTGCTGCTGCTCGCGTTCGTGGCCGGTACGCGGCTGGCAGCCCGCACGATCTTCGAGCGGCCCCCCGCGGGCGGGCTCGTCGCGCGCGGCAAAGAGGTGCTCGTCGTCGGCGCCGGCGACGCGGGCCAGCTGGTCATCCGCGAGATGCTCAAGTCGCGTGCGCTCGACTACACGCCGATCGGGCTCGTCGACGACGACCGCCGCAAGAAGAACCTGCGCATCCACGGCATCCGGGTCCTCGGCACGACCGCCGAGCTGCCGCACATCCTCCGCGACAACCGGCCCGACGAGCTGCTGATCGCGATCCCGTCTGCCTCGGGCGAGGCGCGCCAGAAGGTCGTCGAGGCGGCGCGCGACGCGCAGGTGCCCGTGAAGACGCTGCCAGGCCTCTACGAGCTGATCGCCGGCGACCACAACCTCGCCGCCCAGATCCGCCCGGTGCAGGTCGAGGACATCCTCGGCCGCGAGCCGGTCGAGGTCGACTTCGCCGAGATCTCGTCGTACCTGCGCGACGAGACGGTGCTCATCACCGGCGCCGGCGGGTCGATCGGCTCCGAGCTGTGCCGCCAGGCCGCCCGCGCAGGTGCCGCGCGCTTGATCCTCGTCGACCACGCCGAGACCGCGCTCTTCGACATCGAGCGCGAGCTCGTCGACGACCGGGGCTTCCCGGCGGCGGTGCCGGTGCTGGCCGATGTCGGGAACCGCGAGAAGGTGCACCAGGTCTTCGAGCGCTACCGGCCGAGCGTCGTCTTCCACGCTGCCGCCTACAAGCACGTGCCGATGCTGGAGGCGAACCCGCTCGAGGCGGTGCGCAACAACGTGCTCGCGACGAAGGTCGTCGCGGAGGTGGCCGTCGAGCACGGCACCAGGCGCTTCGTGCTCATCTCGACCGACAAGGCGCTGATCGCCCAGGCGGTCTACGGGCAGTCGAAGGCGCTCTGCGAGTGGATCATCGAGGCGTACGGGCAGCGCGACGACGTCTCCACGCGGTTCGTCGCCGTGCGCTTCGGCAACGTCCTCGATTCCGCGGGGAGCGTGATCCAGATCTTCAAGCGCCAGATCGCGAAGGGCGGGCCGGTCACGGTCACGCACCCGGAGATGACCCGTTACTTCATGACCACGCCCGAGGCCGTGTCGCTCGTGGTCCAGGCGGGCGCGATCGGCGGGCGTGGCCAGATCTTCGTGCTCGAGATGGGTGAGCCGGTCAAGATCATCGACCTCGCGCGCTCGATGATCCGTCTCTCCGGCAGGGAGCCCGACAAGGAGATCCCGATCGAGTTCATCGGCGTGCGCGCCGGCGAGAAGTTCCACGAGGACCTCTGGGGCGCCGACGAGGACATCTCCGACACCGAGCACCCCAAGATCAAGCGCGCGACCCGGGCATCGATCGACGGCCTGTGGCTCGAGGAGGAGCTCGGCGAGCTCGAGCGCCTCGTCGCCGCCGGCGAGACCCTCGAGGTCGTGTCACGTCTCTCGTCGATGGTGCGCGCGCCGCGGCGCCTCGGGGTTGCGCAAGAAGGCGCGATTTCGGAGCAAACGCTTCACTAACGCCGTCTTCGGCCCCCACTAGGGTGGGCCGGTGCACGCCGACGCGATCTTCGACGGCCTGAACGCCGAGCAGCGGCGTGCGGTCGAGGCCGTCCGGGGGCCGGTCTGCATCCTCGCCGGCGCGGGCTCGGGCAAGGCGACGACGATCACGAGGCGGATCGCGAACCAGGTTGCGGGCCGGACGTTCGCGGCGAGCGAGATCCTTGCGGTGACGTTCACGGACAAGGCCGCGGGGGAGATGCGATCGCGGCTCGAGGCGCTCGGAGCGTTCGGCGTCCGCGCGAGCACCTTCCACTCGGCGGCGCTCGGCCAGCTGCGGTTCTTCGCCGCGCAGCCGCCGCAAAAGATCCTCGCGTCGAAGGCGCTGCCCTTGCGCCACATCGGTAACACGCTCCGGCGGCCGTACCGCTTTCGGCCGGCCGCAGACCTCGCGACGGAAATCGAGTGGGCCAAGAACCGGCGCATCGCGCCCGGCGAGTACCTCGCGTCGCTCGGCGACCACGAGCCGCCGATTCCCGCGCGGCTGATGGCGGGCGTCTACCGCGAGTACGAGCGGCGCAAGGCCGACCGGGGCTGGCTCGACTTCGAAGATCTCCTCGAGCTCGCGATTCGGCTCTTGGAGGCCGACGCGGGTGCGCTGACGCAGGTCCAGGAGCGCTACCGCGCCTTCACGGTCGACGAGTACCAGGACGTGAACCTCCTGCAGCAGTCGCTGCTCGACCTCTGGCTCGGCGACCGCGACGAGCTCTGCGCCGTCGGCGACGACTACCAGTCGATCTACGCGTTCACGGGCGCCACGCCCGAGTACCTGCTGTCGATGCCGGAGCGCTTCGCCCACGCCGCCGTCGTCAGGCTGGAGGACAACTACCGCTCGACCCCGGAGGTGCTCGCCGCGGCAAACCGGCTCGTGCCGGAGCTCGGTGGTGCGGAGAAGGTATTGCGGGCGGTTCGCCCGAGCGGGCCGGAGCCGGTGACCTCGGCGTTCGCGGACCCGGAGGCGGAAGCCGCCTTCCTCGTCGAGCGCATCCGCGCCTTGCACGGCGAGGGCGTGCCGTTCGAGGAGATGGCGCTCCTCTACCGCACGAACGCGCGCTCGGCCGAATTCGAGGAGGCGTTCACGGCCGCGGCCCTGCCGTTCCAGGGCGCGGCGCTGCTCACGCGCGACGGCGCCAGACAGCTGCTCAAGGGGCTTCGCCGCAGCGGCGGCGGCGTGGCGGCGGCGGTGCGACGCGTGGCCCGCGACCAGGGACTTCTCGAGCGCATCCCGGACGGGCTCGGTGAGCGCGAGGTGACTCGCCAGAACGACCTCGCGCGCCTCGTCCGGCTCGCGGAGGAGTTTGACGACGGCTCGCAAAGCGTGGGTGAGTTCGTGGCTTACCTCGAGGAGCGCTTCGGGACCGGCGGCGAAGGACGGGGCGTGCACCTACTCACGTACCACCGCGCGAAGGGGCTCGAGTTCGAGGCCGTCTTCCTACCGCGCGTGGAGGAGCGCGAGCTGCCGTCGAAGCTCTCGAAGACGGCCGCCGCGATCGCCGAGGAGCGCCGTCTGCTCTATGTCGGCATGACGCGGGCGAAGCGGCACCTGACGATCACGTGGGCCGGCAAGCCGAGCCGGTTCCTGTCCGAGCTCGGCATTCGGCGCGAGGCTCCGCGCAAGGCCGCTGCCGTCGAGCCGGACGATCCGCTCTACGCGGCGCTCAAACGGTGGCGGCTCGAGACGGCGAAGGCCGAGGACCGCCCGGCTTACGTCGTGTTCCACAACTCGACGCTCGCGGCGATCGCGGGCGAGGCGCCGACGACGCTCGCCGAGCTGGCCCAGATTCCCGGCGTCGGCCCCGCCAAGCTCGAACGGTATGGCGACGGCGTACTGGCCGCCGTGGCCGCCGGAGCGGCGCGAGAGCGCCTGTCCGCGTAGCGGGCCGGTGGGGGGGTCTGGGGGAACCGGGAGGTTCCGCCAGCCGAAGTGTCGTTGTCTACGAGCCTGGGTCCCTGAACAGCAGCAGCTGTCCGTGCTCACGCATGTACGTGACGCCCGGGAACGGACTCGGCTCGCTGTCGATCTCGAAGCCGTGGGCCTGCACGTCGAGCAGGAAGGCGCCGCGCCCGAACGCCGCCGAGGCGTCGATGATGCCGCTCGACTCCCACGAGCCCGGCGTCAGATCCGGCCGCAGCGACTGATTGACCTGGGCGACCGGCGTCAGCGGCCCGTTCGGCAGCGTGAAGCGCCAGACCTTGGCGTACCCGATCGCCGCGCCCTGGTTGTGGCTGCCCGGGTCTTCCTGGATGAGCAGGCTGTTCGCGGTCGTCTCGACGTTGTCGGGCTGGTGCATGGCCGCCGGGTTGTTGTAGCCGAGGACGTCTTGGTCGGTCAGGACCGACAGGCTCTGCACGACGCGCGGGTTGTTCGGGTCGAGCACCATCTTGAAGATGCGCCCGTTCATGTACTGGCCGCGCGTGCCGGAAGCGCCGCGGCGGAGGCGACCCTGCCCGTCGGGGATCGCCCGCGGCTCGGCTGTGTCGGCAAAGTAGACGATGTTCGGGTGGGCACGGTCGTACGCGATGTCCTCCACGCGGATGAACTGAAAGGCCCTCGCGACGTTGTGGCTCCAGTGCTCGAGCACCCACTGCGGCCCGTCGGGAACCCCACTCGGCGGGTTCGGGTAGCCGAGGTCGGCTGCGCGTACGTCGCTCCCGTCGGCGCGCTTGCCGCGCGCGATCTGCTGCGGCACCGGGATGAACTCACCGGACGCGCCGTTCGCGGCCGGGAAGTCTCCGTAGTCGTTGACGTTCGGATCGGTGGCCTTGAACGCGAACAGGGCGCCCTGGTCGTTCCAGACCGCCCGGCCGCTGGACGCTGTGTACATGTACAGCTGCGACGCCGGGGCGTCGAACGTGTCGTCGCCTGACAGCACGACCGGGTGCCCGTATCCGGGCAGCCCGACGCTGTTCTCGTGGTTGTGCCGGCCCATGCCGTAGATCGAGCGGTAGGCGCCGCTCTTCACGTCCATGGCGACGACGACGCCCGCCTGCTCGGCGCTAGGCTCGTCGAGCGTGACGAACGGCGGGTGCCAGGCGTAGCCGTCGCGAAGGACGACGTCTCGCGCCTCCTCGTTCGTGAACAGCAGCTCTCGCTCGAACCCTTGCGCGGGCCCGACGAGGAAGTTCGAGCAGAAGCGCTGGTAGTTCCCCGGCTCGGACGGAATCGCGTACTCGCCGCGGAGTACGCCCGCGCTGTGCTGGTTCAGCCGCAGCGTGCTCAGCATCGCGTTGGTGAAGTCGCTGCGCGAGGCCGGGAACGGCGCGAGCGACGTCTCGTGGTTGACGTAGACGTCCATCGTCCCGCGGCCGTTGCGCGTGAACGAGATCCCGTCGGGGATCGACTCGAACATGTAGCCACGGAGCGTGTCGCCCACCGAGATGATCGGCTTGACGCTCGACCCGGGCGCGAGCGGCGTCAACATCGCAGGCGTCGACGTGCGGAAGCCAGAGTTGTTCTCCCCTGCGGCGGCCGGTAACGCACCCAACGCGGCGAGCGCAGCGACGGCGGCCGCGCAAGCGGCGGCAGCAGACAGCCTCTTCATCCTCTCCCCCTTGCTCGGTTTTCTGGGCGGCGGAATCCTACGACGCCGAGAGCAGCAGATCGAGCATCAGCCGCGGATCGCGCCTGACGCGATCGGAGCTGCCCTCGCGCTTGCGCAAGTCCAGTGCGCGCGGATCCGTCAACGGGCGGAGCCGCCCTTCGCGGATGAGCATCTCGTCGACGCCGCCGATCCGGCCCCCGTACGTCGTGTAGACCGGCACGCCGAGCGCCGCCGCCTCGCGGTTCATCGTCCCGCCGGCTGAGACGACGAGGTCGGCGAGCGCGATCAGGCTCTGCGCATCCACCGCCCGCTCGGGGACGATCACCGACGGGAGCCCGAGCCCCTTGACGTAGTCGCGCTGCTCGGGCGCGCGCGGCAGGACGACGACGTGCGCGCCGTCCTGCTCGCCGAGGTAGGCGAGCACCTGGGGGAAGAGCGGATTCGAGCGGCGGTGGTAGAGCGAGACGTCGGGCGGGGGGCGGACAACGACGAGCGTCCGCGCGGGATCGACGCCGAGGGCCGCGGGCACCGATGCATCGGGCTCGAAGTCGTGCAGGTAGTACTCCTCCTTCAGGCCGGGGTACTGCAAGAGCTTCGGCGGCCGTACGCCGAAACGCGCCATCCGCTCCGCAGGGATCGCTTCAGGGACGACGACCCTTGTCGCTGCGCGATCGCCGAGGTGGTGCTGGAGCGTGGCGAACTCGTAGTCGTGAGTCGTCGCGCTCGGGATACCGAGCCTGCGCGCGGTGATCGTCAGCTCGTGCGAGCCGTGCGCGAGCGCGAGGTCGTAGGAGCGCCCTTTCGCAAAGCGCTTGAGCGCGCCGAGACGCGACAGAAGCGAACGCGCCTTGCCGAGCCGCGAGCGCCCTCCGTGGCGCCCGACGACCGTCGCGTCGATGCCGTGCTGCTCGAGCAGCTCGAGCGTCTGCGCGTAGTCGCGGGTCGTCACCTCGACCTCGTGGCCGTCGCTGCGGAGCAGGGCGATTAGGGGCCGGAACACGAGCACGTGCGCCGGCGCCGAGATGTCGACCCAGACGTTCAACCTGCGGTGGCGCCGACCTCCGTGGCCCGCGCCTCGCGCAGCGGCCCAGGCGTTCGCTCCACGTGCCGCTCGTGCCAGAGCGTGAAGGCGAGCAGGCCCCACAGCCCGCGGCTCAGATCCTCGCGGCCCGAGACGTGCTCGTCGATGAGCCGCCGAACCGTCTCCGGCTCGAAGAAGCCCTGGCGCCGCAGATTCGCCGGCGAAAGCACGTCGCGCGCGAACGGCTCGAGCTCGCCGCGCAGCCAGGCGGCCGCGGGAATGGAGAAACCGCGCTTGCGGCCACGCAGGATTCGGCCCGGTACGAGCGGCTCCAGCGCATGGCGCAGGAGCACCTTCTTGCGCAGTCCGCGCACCTTGTGCCGCGTCGGTAGCGCCAGCGCGAAGTTCGTCACGACCGGGTCGAGGAACGGCACGCGAGCCTCCAGCGAGTGCGCCATCGACGCCCGGTCGGTCTTCACGAGCAGGTCGTCGACGAGGTAGAGGCCGAGGTCGACGTCCTGCAGTCGGGCGAGCGGCTCGGCGCCTTCTGTCTCGGCGAAGCGCGCGCGGAGGAGATCGACCGGGTCGAACGCGGTCTTGCGGCCGGTGAGGTCGGCCCGCGCGTCGGCGGAGAAGATCTCCTTCCACGCGTGGTGGCGCTCGAGCGGCGGCAAGTGCGCGGCGCGCGCGAAGCGCTTCGCCCTGTAGTCGAAGCTCGCCTTCGCGCTCGATGAGGGCAGCAGCTCGACGACCGGGCGCGCGAGGCGTGCGAGGCCGCCGACCCGCGGCGCGAGGAGGTCGGCGGCGTACGTGTAGTACCCGCCGAAGAGCTCGTCGCCGCCTTCGCCTGAAAGTGCGACCTTGACGTCCTCGGCGGCGAGCTGCGAGACGAGGTAGGTCGGCAGGGCGGACGAGTCGGCGAAGGGTTCGTCGAAGGCCTCGGCGAGCTCGGGGAGGAGCAGAGCCGCATCCGGCCTGAGGACGAGCTCGCGGTGTTCGGTTCCGTAGCGGTCGGCAACGAGCCGGGCGTTACCGAGCTCGTCGAAGCTCCGTTCTTCGAACCCGATCGAGAACGTCCGCACCGGCTCCGCGCTCTCCTGCGCGGCGAGGGCGGTCAGAGCGGACGAGTCGATCCCGCCAGAGAGGAGCACCCCGACCGGGACATCCGCGACGAGGTGTGCCCGGACGGAGTCGCGGAGGCGCGCGCGGAGCTCTTCCACGAGCTCGGCTTCGGCGTCGGCGCGAACGTCGTCGGCGTGGACTGGCGCGGGTCGCGCGAAGCGTTCGAGCTCGGCCCGCCCGTCTTGCCAGACGAGGACGTGGCCCGGCGGCAACTTGCGCGTTTCTCGGAAGATGGTGAGCGGGGCGGGGATCGAATTGAAGGCCAGGAACGCCTCAAGCGCGTCGAGGTCGATCTCTCCGCGAGGGAGGGCGCGGAGCTCGGACGCGAACGTAAGCTCGTCCGGTGTGGCGCGGTAGTAGAGCGGCTTGATGCCGTACCGGTCGCGCGCGAGCACGAGGCGGTTGCGGGCGGTGTCCCAGATCGCGATCGCGAACATGCCGCGCAGCCGATTGGCGAAGGCCGGACCGTGCTCCTCGTAGAGGTGCACCAGGACCTCCGTGTCGCCGTGGGTCGCGAAGCGGTGCCCGCCGCGTTCCAGCTCCCGGCGCACGTCGCGGTAGTTGTAGATCTCGCCGTTCTGGACGACGTGGACGGTCCCGGTCTCGTTCGAGATCGGCTGGTCGCCCGTCTCGAGGTCGATGATCGCCAGGCGGCGAGCGGCGAGCGCGGCGCGCGCTTCGACGAAGGAGCCGTCGCTGTCGGGCCCGCGGTGCGCGAGCGTCGCGCTCATGGCGGCGAGGCGAGAGCGATCGACAGGATCGCCCGCGGAGACAATTCCGCAGATGCCACACATCCGGCCGGAGTCTAGGCCGGAGCCCCGAACACCCCGCGCAGCGACTGCAGCGCCACGCGCCAGGCCGTCGAGCCGAGCGTCCGCAGGTAGAGCGGCACCGACCGGTCGGCGATCCACTCGAGGTCGTGCGCAAGCTTCTCGACCATCGACGTCTCGTAGCCGCGGCGCACCTGGGCGAAGCCGGTCAGGCCCGGCCGAACCACGAGCCGCTGCCAGTACGCGGGCAGCTCGTTCGCGAGCTCCTCGAAGAACCGCGGCCGGATCGGGCGCGGCCCGACGAGGCTCATGTCGCCCTTGAAAACGTTCCAGAGCTGCGGGATCTCGTCGAGCTGCGTCGCGCGCAGCCGCCGGCCGACGCGCGTCACCTCACTGTCGGTGTGCTCGACGAGGGCCGGCCCGAGGTGGCGCCCGATGCGCGCCTCCGCGCCGGGGCGGAGCGTGCGGAACTTCGTCATCGTGAAGACGCGGCCGCCGCGGCCGACACGCTCGCCGCGGTAGAAGAGCGGGCGCCCGCTCGTCGCGAGGATCAGCGCCGCGATCACGGCCGCGATCGGGAGGAACAGGAGCAGGAAGAGACCGGAGAAGAAGACGTCGAGCACGCGCAGCTCGAAGTCGACGGCGGCGCGCCCAGGTGTCTCGCGCGCGAGGCGCGCGTACTGCTCGGCGAGGCTCGTCACGGGTTGCGACCGCGCCGGCGGTCCGGGACGCGGTCGCGTCGCGGACACGTCCTCGCGGGTGAGCCGCGGGGCTGCATGGGACGCCATCGGAACCCGTCTTTGCTAGGTACCACCAACCTCCTCCCCGCGGCGAGCATAGCGAGTCCGAGCGCACGGGTGTGTGCCGGATTCGAGCCGAAACGGAGCAGTCGTCTGCATGAGGAATTCGCGGGACCGCGTATGCCTGGAATAATCCATGCTTATGGACACGCGCCAGCTCGCTGCCTTCTGTGCCGTCGTCGAGCGCAAGAGCTTCTCGCAGGCCGCGGAACGGCTCGGCGTCACTCAGCCCGCGGTGAGCATGCAGATCCGCTCGCTCGAGGAGCGGGTTGGCCTGCAGTTACTGGACCGCTCGGGTCGCCGCGTCGAGCCGACGGAGGCCGGCCTGCGCCTCTACCGGGGCGCGCAGAAGCTGCTCGCTCTCGAGGAGCAGCTGCTCGTCGACGTGGCAGGCGAGGATGACGGCGAGCTCCGCGGGGAGCTCGCGATCGGGGCGGCGACGGGCCCGGGCGCGACCGTCGTCCCGGTCCTCCTCTGCCAGTTCCAGCGCGAGAATCCCGGCGTCCGGGTCGAGCTGACGATCTCCGACACGCAGCACGTGATCGAGGCTGTCGCTCGGCGCGAGCTCGAGCTCGGCGTCGTCGGCGCCACGCCGCGCCACCGCTCCGTCGCGTACGAGCCCTTCTTCAAGGACGAGGTCGTGCTCGTGTGTCCGCCCGGGCACCGCTTCGCGGGGAAGACGGTGGCGGCCGACGACCTCCGCGACGAGCAGCTCGTGCTCATGCAGGAGGGCGCAGGCGTGCGACAGGTGATCGAGGACGAGCTGCGCAAGGCGGGCAAGCGGCTCCGCGACCTCGACGTCAAGCTCGAGCTTGGGCTGCAGGAGTCGGTCAAGAGCGCCGTCGTCGCCGGCTACGGCGTCACGTTCATCTCCCGAACTGCTGTGGAATCGGAGCTTGCAGCCGGGACGCTTGCCACGGCGCGCGTCCGCGGGCTCGAGCCGTCGCGCCAGATCTCGCTCGTGCGCGCGAGCGGCCGACAGCCGACGCGTGTCGCCGAGGCGTTCGCCGCGTTCGCCCGCGAGCGCGTCTGATGGAGGTGCGCTGGGGGCTCGACGAGCTGCCCCGACTGCTCGGACAGCTCCGCATCGAGCAGCCGTTTCTCGTCGCGAGCGATCGCTGGTCGCAGCACGCGCTTCCGATCCGGCCGGCCGGGAGGTGGAGCGAGGTCCCGTCCGACCGAATCGATGCCGTCGTCGAGTCCGCCCGCGCTGCCGACGGCGTCGTCGCGCTCGGCGGCGGTAGCGCGATCGACCTCGCCAAGGCGGTCTCGGCCGAGACCCGCCTGCCGCTCGTCTCGGTGCCGACGACGTACTCAGGCTCCGAGTGGACACGGTTCTACGGAATTCGCGACCCGCAACGTCGTGCCCGCGGAGGCGGCGGCGGAGCAACGCTAGCCGGGATCGTCTACGAGCCCGAGCTCACGATCGCTCTGCCGCGGGCCGAGACCGTCGGCACGGCGGCGAACGCGCTCGCGCACAGCGCCGAGGCGCTCTATGTGGCCGGGCGGAGCGAGAACGCCGACCGTGAGGCGCTCGCGGGCGCGGGGCTGATCTCCGAGTGGCTTCCGCGCGTCGTTGCGAGCCCGAATGACGCGGAGGCCCGCCGGCGGCTTCTCGAAGGCGCCTCCCATGCCGGCGCCGCGCTCGGCTCGGCGGGCCTCGGCCTCGGGCACGCGATGGCGCAGGCGCTCGGCGGCCGCTACGGCGCGCCCCACGGCGCGCTGAACGCGATCGTGCTGCCGGCCGCGCTCCGCTTCAACGAGCCCGTCGCCGCCGCGGAGATCGGCCGGTTCG
>DASQWH010000150.1:0-15977 GCA_035640335.1 Gaiellaceae bacterium
TCAGGCCGCCTCGGCAAGACCGTGTCCTTCTACGAATTCGTCGATCAGGTGCCAGGCGTCGTGCGGGCCCGGGCCGGCCTCGGGGTGGAACTGCACCGAGCGCGCGCGCAGCTCTGGGAAGTCGAGCCCCTCGACGGTGCCATCGTAGAGCGAGACGTGCGTCGCCTCGCGCGCCTCGCTCGCCTCGACGGCGAACCCGTGGTTCTGGCACGTGACGAGCACGCGGCCGGATGCGCGATGGACGACGGGGTGGTTCGCACCGCGGTGGCCGAATGGGAGCTTGAACGTGCGGTGGCCCGCGGCGAGCGCGAGCAGCTGGTGGCCGAGGCAGATGCCGAGCAGAGGCACCCGGCCGAGGAGCGCGCGCACGGTCGCGACCTCGCTCGCGAGCGGCTCCGGGTCGCCGGGGCCGTTCGAGAGCAGGACGCCGTCGTAGCGGGCGAGCGTGTCGGCGTCCGCGTCGTGCGGAAAGACGGTGACCGCGGCGGCCGCCCACGCGAGCCGGTCGAGAATCGAGCGCTTGCAGCCGTAGTCGACGACCGCGATCCGGGTTGTGCCCGCGTCGCTGAAGACGTACGGCTCGTCCGTCGAGACCGTCTCCGCGAGCGCACGGCCGGCCATCCGCGGCTGCGACCGGATCGTGGCCAGCGTCTCGCCGACCGACGCCTCGCCCGCGACGACCGCGGCGCGCATCGCGCCGCGGCCCCGCAAGTGCAGCACGAGCGACCGCGTGTCGATTCCGGACAGGGCCGGAACGCCCTCGCGGCACAGCCAGTCGGTCCACCCCGGCCCGCGAGCCTCACGCATGACGACGGCGCGCGCGTGCACGCGCCTCGACTCCGAGCGTACGGTCGAGACGCCGTAGTTGCCGACCATCGGCGCCGTGAAGGCGACGATCTGCTCCGCGTAGCTGGGATCGGTGACGACCTCCTGGTAACCGGTCATCGCCGTCGTGAAGACGGCCTCGCCGAAGCCGGAGCGCTCCGCACCGACGGACTCGCCCCGGAACAGCGTCCCGTCCTCGAGGAGCAGGAAGCCGGTCACGCTGCCTCGTACGCGAGGCGGCCGGCGGCGACGGTCGCGCGGACACGCCCGCGCAGCGTCTCGCCGATCAGCCACGAGTTCGTCGAGCGCGAGCGGAACCCGTCCTCCTGCACCCGCCAGCCGGCCGCGGTGTCGAGCAGCACGAGGTTCGCGTCCGCGCCGACCGCGATCCGCGGCGGCTCGAGCCCGTAGATCGTCGCGGGGCCGGTGGACATGCGCTCGAGGAGCGTCTCGAGCGAGATCAGCCCCGGTTCGACGAGGTGCGTGTAGAGCGCGGAGAACGCCGTCTCGAGCCCGGTCACGCCGAACGGCGCTGCCTCGAACGGCACTTCCTTCTCGTGGCGCGCGTGCGGTGCGTGGTCGGTCGCGACGGCCGCGACCATGCCGCTCCGCAGCGCGTCGATGAGCGCCGCTCGGTCCTCCGCGCTGCGGAGAGGCGGGTTCATCTTCAGGTTCGGGTCGAGGGTGCGGACGGCTTCGTCCGTCAGGCACAGGTGGTGCGGCGTCACCTCGCCCGTCGCGGGGAGCCCGGCCGTCTGAGCCCGGGCAAGCGCCTCCACCGACTCTCGCGCGGAGATGTGAAGCACGTGCAGCGGTCGCTCCTCGTACGCGGCGAGGGCGAGGTCACGCTCGACCATCACGCTCTCGGCGACGGATGGATAGCCGGCGAAACCGAGCTCTGCGGCGACGGCTCCCTCGTGCACCTGGCCGTCTCGCGAGAGCGTCGGCTCCTCGCAGTGGACGGCAATCGTCCGGCGCGCGACGGACCCGTACTGCAGCGCCCTCCGCATCAGGCCCGGCGAGGAGACCGGCCTGCCGTCGTCGCTGAACCCTGCTGCGCCGGCATCCGAGAGCTCGGCCATCTCGGTCAGCTCGCCGCCGGCCTGCCCCTTCGAGATCGCGGCCAGGAAGCCGACCGGTACCTCCGCCTCAGCGCGCGCCGTCTCCACGAGCGCGCCGAGCACCGCGGCCGAGTCGACGACCGGGTCGGTGTTGGGCATGGCGAGGATCGCGCAGAAGCCGCCGGCCGCCGCCGCCTGCGTGCCGCTCGCGAGCGTCTCCTCGTCCTCGCGGCCGGGAGTCCGCAGGTGCACGTGCGGGTCGACGAAGGCGGGCGCGAGCACGAGCCCGGCCGCGTCGAGCACGCGGTGCCCGTTCGCCGGCAGGCTCGAACCGAGCTCGGCGACGACGCCCGCGTCGACCTTGACGTCGACCTGCGCGTCGACCCCTTCCGCCGGGTCGAGCACGCGTGCACCCCGGATGAGCAGATCCTGCTTGGGGCCATCCTTGACGAAGAGCATCACGCCACCTCCACGGGCAGAGCGGCCTCGACCGGGACGGGCCCGGTCGTGAGCAGGTCGTAGAGGACGGCCATGCGGACGACGAGGCCGGCCCGGACCTGGCTCTCGATCAGCGCATCTGCCGCGTCGGCGACGTCGGGATCGATCTCGACGCCGCGGTTCATGGGTCCCGGGTGCATCACCTTCTGACCGGGCCGCAGGCGTGACTTGGTCACTCCCCACCGCGCCGTGTACTCGCGCAGGCTCGGCACGAAATTCGCGCCCTCTTGCATCCGCTCGCGCTGCATGCGCAGGACGTAGACGACGTCGGCGCCGTGCGTCGCTTCGATGTCGGTGGAGGTCTCGCAGCCCATCGCCTCGATCCCGCGCGGCAGCAGCGGCGGTGGCCCGACGAGGACGACGTGCGCGCCGAGCAGCCTGAGCGCCTGGATGTTCGAGCGCGCGACCCGCGAGTGGAGCACGTCGCCGACGATCGCGACGTGGAGACCTTCGATGCGGCCGAACTGCTCCTGGATCGTGTAGAGGTCGAGCAGCGCCTGCGTCGGGTGCTGGTGCTTGCCGTCGCCTGCGTTGACGATGTGGGCGCTCGTGAAGCGCGCGACGAGCTGCGGCGCGCCGATGTGCGGGTGCCGGATGACGATCACGTCGGGGTCGTACGCACCGAGCGTGACCGCCGTGTCCTTGAGCGACTCGCCCTTGTCGACGGAGGAGCCGCTCGCCTTGATCGACATCGTGTCCGCCGAGAGCCGTTTCGCCGCCAGCTCGAAGCTCGAGGACGTCCGCGTCGACGACTCGTAGAAGACGTTGACGACGGTGCGGCCGCGCAGCGTGGGCAGCTTCTTCATCTCGCGGTCGAGCGAGCGCGCAAAGCTGCGGGCCGTGCCGAGCAGCCGCTCGACGTCCTCTCGCGTCAGGTCGGCGATCGAGATCAGGTGCCGCCGCGGCGGCGGGTCGGGCGGGCGCAGGTCGTCCCGCATGACGTGCAGGTCACCCATGTGTGAGCCTCCCGGTGACGTTGGTGGATGCGAGGGTCGCGAGCACCAAGACAGGCAATGGGCCTCGGCCCTTCGGGCCTCGGCAGAGCGCTCGGGCTGGACGCCCGGGCGCGACTGAGGACGCCGCATGGCGCAGCGTGATCGCGGGCCTGGCGCCGCCGGACGTTGCCGGGAGGCTCACGGCTCCTCCGAGGGGATCAAAAGGACGCGGTCGACCTCGTCGACCTCGACGAGCTCCACCTGGATGCGCTCGTCGTGTGCGGTCGGCAGGTTCTTGCCGACGTAGTCGGGGCGGATCGGGAGCTCGCGGTGGCCGCGGTCGGCGAGGCACGCGAGCTGGACGCGCTCGGGCCGGCCGTAGTCGAAGAGCGCCTCGACGGCGGCCCTGATCGTGCGCCCGGTGTAGAGGACGTCGTCGACGAGGACGCAGGTCCTGCCCTCGAGCGGGAAGTCGAGCTTCGTCGCGCGGACGACCGGCTGCGCGTGCATCGGCGCCTCGCCGCCGCGGACGTGGACGTCGTCGCGATAGAAGGTGATGTCGACCGTTCCGAGGCGCACCTGCTCGCCGCTGAAATCGGCGATCAGCCGGGCCAGGCGCTGCGCGAGCGGGACGCCGCGGGTATGGATGCCGATCAGCGCGACGCGCTCGAGCTCGGGGTTCGCCTCGATGATCTCGTGCGCGATGCGCGCCAGGCTGCGCTGGATCGCGTCCGCGTCCAGCAGCACCTTGTCGGCGGAGACTCCCGCGCTGCTCAACGCGGCTGCGGGCTCGAGAGGCGAACGAGGGTAGGCGGCTGCATCGGACTCCTTTCCGGCCTCACTGGACCGAGTTAAAGGGGTTCGGGTCGCGCGGGACTCTAGCTGCTGCTCCGGACGGAGGCCAGCGGGCGACGCGCGGACTGTGGTGTGATGCGCGCCGTGGCTCCCGCTCTCCGCGCGTTTCGGCCGGCGGACGTCCACCGCCAGGTGCTGCTCCAGCACGTTGCCGTCTCCCCCGACGGCGCCTGGGCCGCCTACAGCCGCCGCACGATCGAGAACGGCGAGTACCGGTCGCGGCTCTGGCGCGTGCCGCTCGGCCGCGGCCGCCCGGAGCAGCTGACCTTCGCCGACGCGAACGACCTCGCGCCCCAGTTCTCGCCGGACGGCAGGTTGCTCCTCTTCCTCTCTGACCGCTCCGAGCGCTTCCAGCCGTGGATCCTCCCGCTCGGCGGCGGCGAGCCGAAGCGCGTCGGCGATTTGGAAGGCGCCGTCCGACTTGCGAGCTGGTCGCCGGACGGCCAGACGCTGCTCCTCCTCGCGCCGAGCGGCGAGAACCGCTTCGTCGTCGGCGACGCCGAGAAGCCGCTTGCGCGCACGATCCGCGACCTCACGTGGCGCCTCGACGGCCTCGGCCTCCGCGACCAGTTCACGAGCGCATGGACGATCCCCGCCCGCGGCGGCCGCGCGAGCCGGCTGACGGAACCGACCTACGAGGTCACCGACGCAGCCTGGTCGGCCGACGGCCGCAGGGTGCTGTTCCTCGCCGACCTCAGGGACGAGGCCGGCGTGATCGAGTTCCCGCAGGCCTACTCGGTGACGCCAGGCGGCCGCCGGCGCCCGGTCGCCGCGCTGAAGGGCTACTTCATCTCACTGACGCCCTCTCCCGACGGCCGCGTGGCGCTCGTCGGGCTCGACCGCGCCGACCCCATCGGCTGGGAGAACGAGACGCTCTTCGTCGTGGAAGGTCAGAAGACGCGCGAGATCGGTGCCGAGCTCGACCGGCCGATCGGGAACCGCACGTTCTCCGATGTCCTCGAGTTCGGCGAGACGCTCCTGCCGCGCGCTCGCTGGCTCGACGACGAGACCGTCGTCGCCCTCGTGTCCGACCGGGGCGGCTCCCGGCCGTACCGCTTCCCGCTCGACGGCCCGCCCGAGCCACTGCTCGACGACCCGGAGCTCGTCTGCTCGGCGCTCGCCGTCGGCGGCAGGCGTGTGCTCGTGATCGCGGCCGAGCCGGGAGGCGCCGGTGAGGTCTGCGAAGTGGCGCACGGCAGGCTGCGCCCGCTGACCCGTGACGGCTCGCGCTGGCTCGTGCGACACCGAATCGAGCCGGAGCGCGTCGCAGTCCGTCGCCGTGGCGGTCCCAACGTCGACGCCTGGCTCGTCGCGGCGAAGGGACGCCGCCGGAAGGCGCCGCTCGTCCTCAAGATCCACGGCGGGCCGCACAGCGCGTACGGCCCGGTGCCGTTCACCGAGACGCTCGCGCTCGCGCACGCCGGCTTCCACGTCCTCTACACGAACCCGCAAGGCTCGACCGGGTACGGCGAGGAGTTCGCGCACGCGTTGACCGGCAAGTGGGGCGAGGTGGACAGCCCCGAGCAGCTCGCGGCTGTCGACTGGGCGATCGGCCAGGGCCTCACCGATCGCGACCGTGTCGGTGTACTCGGCCTCTCCTACGGCGGCTTCATGGTCAACTGGCTCCTCGGCCACTATCCCGGGCGCTTTGCGGCGGGCGTGAGCGAGAACCCGGTCACCGACCTCGTCTCGCACTTCGGCACGTGCGACTTCGCGACGTGGGTCGGCCCGACGGCCGTTGGCGCGCGGTTCCCGCACGAGGATCCCGACGCGTACCGCGACGGCTCGCCGGCGACGCTCATCCACCGCAATCGCGCGCCGCTCCTGCTGCTCCAGTGCGAGGGCGACCTACGCTGCCCCGCCGACCAGTCGGAGATCGTCTTCGGGATCCTGCGCGGGCTCGGCCGCGAGGTCGAGTACGTCCGTTATCCCGAGGAGTTCCACCTCATGGTCGCGACCGGCCGACCGGACCGGCGCGTCGACCGGCTAGAGCGGATCGTCGACTGGTTCGAGCGGCACCTGCGCTAGCCGCGCCGGATCGCTAGTGCGGGTCCTCGACGACGATCTCGTCCGGGCCGGTCTGCGACTCGATCGCGTGCTGCGCCGCCTCTAGCTTCGACTCCGGGACGAGCACCTTCTGCGGCGTGTCCTCGACCTCCCGCGGGTGGTGCATGACCGCCGGCTCGAGCTGCGCCTCGATTCCGGCCACGCGTAGCAGCTCCTGGAGCTCCTCCGCCTCGGTCACGTCTTCGGCGAGTGCGACCTGCACCAACTCTGTCATCGCGGGGTCTCCATGCTCTCGGGGACGGTCTCTTCTTCTGCGCTCGTCTCGCGGCGGTGGAGCGCGCCGCCCTTGACGAGTTGCGGGCCTCCGCGCTCCTGGAAGCGGACGTCGATCGTATCGAAGTCCCTCGGCACGACGGTGTTGGGGAAGACCGCGCGTGCCTCGCGGGCGACCTCGCCGCCGAAGTAACGGTTCGAGAGATGCGTGAGCGCGAGCAGCTCGACCTCCGCCGCCCTGGCGACACCGGCGGCCTCGAGCGCGGTGGAGTGCGCGGTCTCGCGGGCACGGTCGCGCTCGTCCTCGCAGAAGGTCGCCTCGTGGACGAGTACGTCCGCTCCGCGCGCGCCCGCGATCACCGACTCCGAGGGACCGCCGTCGCCGGCGACGACGACCTTGCGGCCCGGCCGCGGTGGCCCGAGCACGTCGCCGGGCTTGATCGTGCGCCCGTCGGGCAGCGTGACCGCCTCACCGCGCTGAAGAGCCCCCCGCTCGGGCCCGGCCGGCACGCCAAGGGCGTCGGCCGCCTGGACGTCGAAGCGCCCCGGCCGCGGATCCTCGACGAGCGCATAGCCGACGGCCGAGACGCCGTGCGCGACCGCGAACGTGACGAGCCGGTAGTCCTCGCGGATCAGCTCGTCGCCCGGCCGTAGCTCCTTCAGCTCGACGGTGTACGTCAGCTTCCCGAAGATGCGGCGCAGCGCCTGGAAGAGGTCGGCGAGCCCCGGTGGGCCGTAGATCGTCATCGGCGTGTCCCGGCCGCGGAGGGCGAAGGTCTTCAGCATCCCGGGCAGGCCCAGGTAGTGGTCGGCGTGGTAGTGCGTGAGGAAGACCTCCCGCAGCTCGATCAGGCCGACGCTTGACCGGAGCAGCTGCCGCTGAGTGCCCTCGGCGCAGTCGAAGAGGACCCGCTCGCCACCGCGGCGCAGGAGGAGCGCCGCAGGGGCGCGCTGCGCCGTAGGCATCGAGCCGGACGTGCCGAGGAAGACGAGATCCATGTCCATGCGGCTAGTTAACCAGCCGCCCCTAGCGGTGCGTGCGCTACGGCACGAGCAGGCGCTGGCCGGGAACGATCCCCGGCCCGCTGAGCCCGTTCAGCCGCTCGATCTTCCAGACGCCCTCGCGCGGATCGCCCGCGTAGCGGGCGGCCGCGATCGACCAAAGCGTGTCGCCGGGGCGCACGACGTACGGCTGCGGCCGCCCTGCGCCGTCGGATGCACGGACGAGGACCGTCCAGGCGAGGGCCATGGTGACGAAGGCAACGAGGATGACGCGAACGAACATACGTTCGGTACAGTAGACCGAACACGTGTTCGTGTCAAGTGGGTAGAAGCACGAGCTCCGGCACGACTGTGCTGCCGTCGACGCGGAGGACGATGAGCGACGGCGCCGGCGAGCGGCGGCGCTCGGTTGGACTGCCCGGATTCAGGATCCACGTGCGTCCGTGCCGCAGCACCTCCGGCATGTGCGTGTGGCCGTAGACGACCGCCTCGCAGTTGGCAAACTGGCCGGTGAGGCGCGCCAGGCGCCCCTGCTTCGGCCCGCCATCGTGGACTAGGCCGATTCGGGCGCCCTCCACCTCCACGGTCTGCTCGCGCGGGAGGGAGCGCCTGAGCCCCTCCTCGTCCATGTTTCCGTGCACGGCCTCGAGCGGCGCGTGCGCGCGCAGCTGCTCAAGCACCTCCGCCGCGACGAAGTCGCCGGCGTGCAGGACGAGGTCGGCGTCATCAAGGCGATGCATGCACTCGTCAGGAAGACGCCGCGACCCGCGCGGCATGTGCGTGTCCGAGATGAGCGCGACGACGGTGCTCAGCGCCGCGCGCGCTTCTTCTTCGCCGGCTCCCCGACGCGGAAGGCGCGGCTGACGAACGTCGCCTTGCGCGTAGGATTGAGCTCGGCGGAGAGGCGGATGCCGTAGGCGTAGTACCCCGGCCGGAGGCGCTTCGCGGGCAGCGTGATCACCGCATCCCAGTCGGTCAGCAGCTTGCCGCTCAGCTTCAGCGCCGATCCGCGTACGCGGCTCGACCGCAGCGCCCGCGACATTGCGCCACGCGTGCCGGCCGGGACGGTCCCCGCGCGCTTGACGCGAAAGAGCGCCGCTGTGAAGAGCGTGCCCTCCTCGGCGCCGGCCGCGAAGCTCCAGGTCGTCGACCTCTCGGAGCGGGAGCGCCGCCAGTCGGGGAAGCGGACGCGCGCCCCCACGACCTTGAAGGCGTGCCGCCAGGCGACCGGCCGCGTCCTGCAGCGCGCGACACCGGCCGTGATCGAGCTCTTGACGAACCCGTACGAGGCGCGCCGCGTCCAGTCGGCGCGGAGCAGGCCGGACTGCCACCGGGCGAGGTTCGGCTCGTCGACGAGGTTGAAGAACAGCACCGACTTCACGGCCGGGTCGCAGGCGAGCATCGGCACGAGGTTCCCGTAGATCGCCGCCTGCGTCCCCTCGTCGGTCGTGACGACGGCCTCGCGGCCGTAGTACGCGCCACGAGACGCGGGCGGGATCGTCACCTCCCAGCCGACTTCGTTCATCCGCAGCCTCAGCGTCTGCGCGGGCCCGTTCGGGAGGCCGGCTTCGGGGAACGTCGGCTGCGCCGTTCCGTGGAACGCGTCCCAGACCGCCTGCTTGATCCGCGACATGTTCGGGATGCCCGCGTTCGGCCACCGGTAGCCCGTCTCGAGCGCGTCGGCGGCGGAGTTCGGATGGCCGTGGTAGCTGAGCTCGTCCATGATCGGCTTCGTGCGGCGGCTCGCGCGGTACGCCTTGCCGACGTCGCGGAGACAGCGAATGGGCGAGATCGAGAGATTGCCGGGCGCACGTGGGTTGTCGGTGCCGCGCGGCCCGAGCGCGAGGCCGATGACCGTGATGCGCTGGTCGACTGCCTTCAACGCGTCGTAGGCGCGGGCGAGGACACCCTCGTACGAGGCGCACGAGGCACCGGTCCCGTTGCGGTTGAAGACCGGCTGCCAGAAGAGCGCCTTGTTCGGCTCGTTGCCGACGATGAAGTCGCGCACCGTCGGATACCGCAGTGCGAGCTCGCGCAGGAAACCGGTGAACTGCGCGGTGCCGTTCGGATTACCCGTGATCGACGTGGCCCGCGACGGGTATACCGCGAACGTTAGGCGCACGTTGTGCGCAGCGGCGATCTCGACTGCGTGGTCGAGGGCGTCCTCGTCGGGAATCCTCGCCGGCCGCTGGCTGTCCCAGATGATCGAGATGCGGTCCTCGGTCAGCCCTACGTCGTTCATCGTCTCGAAGAAGCGCTCCGCGTTGGACGCGTTGTCCTTCGGGAGGCTGTCGGCGACGCCGACCACGATGTCCGCGGAGGCCGGCGCGGCGAGCGCCAGAGCGCCGAGCGCGCAGGACAGTGTCAGCCTCGTGGCTCTTGCGATTCCGTGCACAGGCCCCTCTCCGACCAGCATTACACGACGCCTAGGACAACGTCGAGCAGAGTAGCGGCTCCGAAACGGACCGGATCGTCTGCCGGCAGCCCCGTTTCCTCGGCCGCTTCCGCCGCGGCCGCACGGGCCTCCTCCTCGTCGAGCCCACGTGTGTTGAGCGCGATCGCCGCCACCCGCGCTGGCCGGGCCGGGAGCGAGGCGCGCTCGTGCAGCTCGACGAGCTCGCGCAGGGATGGGAGCGGATGACCGGGATAGGAGTCGACCTCGGTCGCGCCCGCCTGATGACAGAGCACGTAGGCGTGCGGAGCGGCGCCGTGCATGAGCCCGAGCGTCACCCCGGAGTAGGCCGGATGGACGAGCGAGCCCTGGCCCTCGACGAAGAGGAGCTTGCCGCCCCGCCGCGCGCCCTCGACGACGAGCCACTCCGCAGCGCCGGCGAGAAAGTCGGAGACGACCGCGTCGACGGCGATTCCCCAGCCCGCGATCGCGATCCCGGTCTGCCCGGTCGGGACGAAGACCGACTGCAGGCCGCGCTCACGGGCCTCGCGGTCAAGCTCGACGGCGACGGTCTTCTTGCCGATCGCGCAGTCGGAGCCGACCGTGAGGACGATCTTCGCCGGCACGTGCAGGTTCTCGCCGGTCGGCACGCTCAGGTCCGCGGGTGGCTTGCGCAGGTCGCGGAGCTCGACGCCTCGCTCCCGGGCGAGAGCCGCCAGCTCGTCGTCCTCGGTCAGGAACTCGTGCAGCCCGTTCTCGACGTCGAGGCCGGCGTCGATCGACTGCTTCAGCAGCTGACGCCACTCCGGCGGGAAGCGCCCGCCGGCGGTCGCAACGCCGACGAGAGCAGTGGTCGGCCGATACGCGACCGCATCTCGGACGGTCTCGACGATCGGGATGCCCTCGTGGTTTTTGCCGGCGCGCTCGGAGTCGAGGATGACGACGGTCGGATGGGGGCTGTACGCGAGGACGCCGCGCATCGTCTTCCCGTAGTGCGGATCGCCGGACTTGCCCTCAGCGAGGATCAGGTACCGCTTCTCGCGCCCCTCGTCGGCGTCGGCTCCCGCCGGGCGAAGCCCGGCTCCGCCGCCGCCTGACGCCGCTGGCGGCACGATGCCTTCCGGGGCCGTGCCGTCCACACTGTCCCCTACGGCCTCGCACCGCCAGCGGCGCCCGAGGAGCGCGAGAGCTCTCTGACACCTAGTCCCGGTCGTTCCGCGGGCAGCTGCACCCCGTCTACGAAATCCAGGCCCGGCCACGGGTCGTGGCGCAGGAGGAGGTTCCCGTCCAAGTCGACGTGGTCGCACAGGCTCGCGATCTGCGCGCCGGCGGCGATCCCGAGACCCGACTCGAGCATGCAGCCGAGCATGACGCCGAGCCCGAGCGCGCGCGCCGCGTGCGTCATCCGCACCGCCTCGCGGATCCCGCCCGACTTCGCGAGCTTGATGTTGATGCCGTGCGCGCGCTCGGCGCAGGCCGCGACGTCCGCGAGCGTGTGGCAGTCCTCGTCGACGTAGATCGGGATCGGCGAGCTTGCCTTTACGTCTGGGCCGGCCGAATCGCCCGCCGGAAGCGGCTGCTCGCAGTAGGCGACGCCGAGCTCCGCGAGCTGCGGCAGATACTCGAGCGCCTCGTCCCCGCTCCAAGCCTCGTTGACGTCGACCTGGAGCGGAAGCTCCGTGACAGCACGCACGGCCCGGACACGCTCGACGTCGAGCCCGTCGCGCGCGCCGAGCTTCAGCTTCAGCCGCTTGAACCTGTCCCCCACGCCCTCGGCCCGGCGAGCCATGTCGTCCGGATCGCCGAGCCAGACCGTCCAGGATGTCGGCGGCCCCTCCCGTCGCAGCCCGAGCAGGCGCCAGACAGGCAGGCCGGTGAGTTTCCCGCAGAGGTCGTGTAGCGCCGCGTCGATCGCCGCTTTGGCCGCCCGCTCGCCCGGCCGCTCCGCGAGTTTCGCGCTGATCTCCTCGAGCGCGAACGGGTCGCGGCGCCCGAAGAGCGCGTCCGCCTCGTCGAAGAACGCCAACGCCGAGTCGGCGGTCTCACCGTAGCGCTCGATCGGCGCCGCCTCTCCGTACCCGCGCTCGCCCTCGTGCTCGAGCTCGACGTAGGCGACCTCGGCGGTCTCTTGCGCGCTGCGCGAGATGACGAACCGCTCCGCGAGCTCGAGCGTGACGGTACGAGCCGTGAGCCTCACCGCGGCCACACTACACCGGCGAGTTCATATTGGAATCTCGACGAAACGCGACTACTCTTCCGCGCCGAGCGGAACCGCAACTTCGGAGGGGGATAGATGCGAACACGTTTATTCGCCGCGTGCGCGCTCGCGCTCGCGGTCATCGCCAGCCTGACGGTCTCGCCGGCGTCGGCTGCCGTCGGACAGACGGTGAGCTGGACGGACTCCTGCGGCCTGAGCGACTTCAGCAGCCTCTCCCGCCTCGCCGTCTCTTCGACGGCGCGCGGTGAGGGCGGCGTCCGGGAGCCCGACCTCGGCCAGGTGCACACGGAGGTCGCCGCTCAGCAAGGCCGCGGCCGCAACTTCCGCGTCCGCGTGCCGACGTGGGTGCACGTCGTCAGTGACGGCGCGATCGGCAACGTGTCCGACCGCGCGATCCGTGACCAGATCCAGGTCGTGAACATGACGTTCGGCGGCTTCGAGGGCGGCGTCGCGACCGGCTTCAGCTTCGACTCGCCGGCATCACACGGACGAACAACGCCGAGTGGCACTACGCGAGCATCAGCGGCGAGCGGCCGATGAAGCGGGCGCTGCACCGCGGCGGCGACGACACGCTCAACATCTACCTGACGACCGCGGGCCCGTATCTCGGCTGGGCATATCTGCCGGACGTGACCGAGAAAGGCAACGCGTCCCTCGACGGCGTCGTCATCGACTGGGAGTCGCTCCGCGGCGTCTCCGACACGTACGCCGGCCGCTACGACCAGGGCGAGACGGCGACACACGAGGTCGGCCACTGGCTGAACCTCGAGCACACGTTCTACGGCGGCTGCAACGCAAAGGGCGACTTCGTGGCCGACACGCCGCCGGAGCGGACGCCCACCTCGGGCTGCCCGGCCGGCAAGGACACGTGCCCGGACCCGGGCCTCGACCCGATCCACAACTACATGGACTATTCGTACGACCAGTGCTACACGGAGTTCACCGCCGGACAGGCCGTGCGCATGCAGGACGCTTGGCTCTTCTGGCGCGCGAGCTAGTCCCGACGTTCGCTTGCGAGACCGGGTCGGCGCCACCGGCCCGGTCCGCATCGCTGCGAGATATCGGAATCTCGTCTACGCTTCCGCCGTTCCGAGGACAATCGAGGGAGGGGGAACTCCTACATGACTAGCTTGTCCCCGCGGCGACGCCGCGTCCAGATCGTCACCGTGCTGAGCCTGGCCGTCGCGATCTTCGCCGCCTTCACCGTCAGCCCGGCCGCGGCCGGGACGGACTCGCACGCCGCCGCGGCATGGTGCGGCGACTCGGGCCCGTTCAGTAGCCTCGACCGGCTCGCCGTCTCGTCCGCGGCGGCACGCGGCGGCGTGATCCGCGAGCGAGAGCTCGGCCAGGTGCACGCGAGCGCGCCCGCAGGGGCGAGCCGCGCCCAGCGTGCTGACTTCCAGGTCACGGTGCCGACCTGGGTCCACGTCGTCAGCGACGGCGCGATCGGAAATGTCTCCGATCGGGCGATCCGCGATCAGATCCGCGTCCTCGACATGACGTACGGGGGCTTCGAGGGCGGCGTCGCGACCGGCTTCGACTTCGAGCTCGTCGGGATCACGCGCACGGACAACGCCACGTGGCACTACGCCTCCGACTTCGAGTCGGAGACGGCCATGAAGCAGGCGCTCCGCCGCGGCGGAGACGACACGCTGAACATCTACCTGACGACCGCCGGCCCGTACCTCGGCTGGGCGTACTACCCGAGCATCGTCGACGACCCGACGTACGCCTACCTCGACGGCATCGTCATCGACTGGGAGTCGCTGCGGGGGGTCTCGGACACGTACGCAGGCCGCTTCGACCAGGGCGAGACGGCGACGCATGAGGCTGGCCACTGGCTGAACCTCGCGCACACGTTCGAAGGCAAGTGCAGCCCTGCGGGCGACGGAGTCGCAGATACGCCGTCCGAGCGGACTCCGACAAGCGGCTGCCCCGTCGGCAAGGACACGTGCCAGGCGCCGGGCCTCGACCCGATCCACAACTACATGGACTACTCGTACGACCAGTGCTACACGGAGTTCACCGCCGGCCAGGCCGCGCGCATGCAGGACGCGTGGGCCTTCTGGCGCGCGAGCTAACCGCTTTACGATGCAGGCACTACGGGAGGCCGGCCGACAGCCGGCCTCTCGTGGTTCTGGAAGCCTGAGCCGAACACATCCCCGTGTACCAGGTCGCGCACCCGAGACAGCTCCTGCGGATCCGCCGTCTGCGCGTCGCGCGCAACGTCGTCCTGCTCGGGCTCACGAGCCTCTTTACGGACGTCTCCTCCGAGATGGTCGCGACGATCCTCCCGCTGTACCTCGTCTACACGCTCGGATTCACGCCGCTGCAGTTCGGGATCGTCGACGGGCTACAGCAGGGAGCCGCTGCGCTCGTGCGCATCGCCGGCGGCTTCGTGGCCGACCGCACGCGCAGGCACAAGGAGGTCGCGGGCCTCGGCTACGGGCTCTCGGCGCTCTCCCGGCTCGGGCTACTCGCAGCGCAGAGCGTGTCGGCGCTCGGAGCGGTCGTGTTCGTCGACCGCACCGGGAAGGGGATCCGCACGGCTCCGCGAGACGCGCTCATCTCCCTCTCGAGCGAACGCGACCAGCTGGCGACGGCATTCGGCGTCCACCGCGCGCTCGACACGGCTGGCGCCATGCTCGGACCGCTGATCGGCTTCGCGCTGCTGAGCCTGGCGCCGGGAGAGTTCGACGCGGTCTTCGTCGTCAGCTTCGCCGCGGCCCTGATCGGTTTCGCGATCCTCGCGCTCTTCGTCGAGAACCGGCCGGTGCAGGTCGCCGAGACGCCCGTCTCTCTCGCCGCGGCCGCCCGCCTGCTCGGCTCGGCGCGCTTCCGCATGCTCGTGGCAGTCGCGGGCGCCCTGGGGCTGATGACCGTCAGTGACGGCTTCCTCTTCATCGCTCTCCAGCGGCGCGTCGACTTCGACGAGCGCTTCCTGCCGCTTCTCTTCGTCGGCACCGCGCTCGCGTACATGCTCCTCGCGATTCCGGTCGGCCGCGTCGCCGACCGCTACGGGCGCGGCCGCACCTTCGTGTTCGGTTATGTGCCGCTGCTCACCGCGTACGCGCTCCTGCTCCTGCCGTCCGGCGGCGTGTTCGAGGTACCGCTGTATCTCGGCCTGCTCGGCGTCTACTACGCGGCGACCGACGGCGTGCTGATGGCGCTCGCAAGCAGGACGCTGCCGGAGGCCCTGCGTGGCAGCGGGCTCGCGCTGCTCGTCACCTCGACGAGCCTCGGCCGGTTGCTCGCGTCCATCCTCTTCGGCACGATCTGGACGTGGTACGACGTCGAGACAGCGCTCACCGTGTACGCGATCGGGCTTGCCCTCGCGATGACGCTGGCGGCGATCGGCCTGCGGCGCCGACCCGAGGTCGTTCCCGCTGAGTAGCCGGCAGCGGCTCGTGCTTTTTGCCGTGGTCGCCGGCGCGGCGGTGGTGTCCGCAGCTGCGTACGTCACCTGGGCGGCGCTGGAGTCGGACGAGCGAACCGTGACGCGGCCGGCCGACACGAGCGCCGTCCGCGCGGCGACGGCCGAGCCGCCGTTCGTCGTCTTCCAGCACGTCGCGCGGGACAAGCACTACGCCGAGATCGCCGTCGCGCCGACTCGCTCGCCACGCTCGAGCCCGACGTACACCGGGCTCGTCTGCGAGCGCGTGTACTACGCGCGCGGTAAGGGCCTCTGCCTGCTGCCCGCGAGAGACGCCCTCAGCGCTTCGGTCGACGCTCACGTCTTCGGCACGGACTTCAAGCCGCTGAGCAAGGCACGCGTCACCGGGCTCGTCAGCCGGGCCCGCGTGTCCCCCGACGGCCGGTACGGCGCGACCACGACGTTCGTGACCGGCCACTCGTACCTCGACAACGGCTTCTCGACGATTACGTCGCTGATCGACATGGGCAGCGGCAAG
>DASQWH010000151.1:0-24374 GCA_035640335.1 Gaiellaceae bacterium
GTTCGCTTCGAATGGGAGCTCGAGTGCCTGACCGCGCGGTGCCTACCGCGCAAGGAGGGCATCGTCCAGTTCCCGCGGACGCAGCTCGCCTATGCGACGCGCGACGGCGCGAGCGCGAATCCGGCGTCGATCGAGTGGCCGCAGCTGAAGGTCGCCGCTCGGGTCGGGCCGGAGGATCTGAAGGCACTCTCGCTGCAGGCGGACGCACGTGACCTTCCTGCCGTCGGCTACCGCGTCCGGCCGAGGACGCTCGCCGTCGTCGGCTACACGCTTGCCGCACTCCTCGCGCTGGCCGGCCTGCTCCTGCTTGCTCGCGCGCTCGATGTTCGCGCGCACTTCCGCGATGCGCTCGCCGGTCGGCGCTCACGCCTCTCTGCCCTGCGGCGCGCGCTGGCGCTCGTCCACGGCCACGTCGCGCGCGGAGAGCACGATCGCAGCCGTCCTGCGCTCGAGAGCCTCGCGGGCGAGTTGCGGAACCTACGCGAGCGGGAGCTGGCCCTCGACGCCAGCCGCCTTGCCTGGAGGCGAGCCGACCCGGCCCACCCGACCGTCGACCCGCTCTCGGACGATGTCGAGCAGGTGATCGCGAGGGAGGAGCAGTGAGGCTTCGGCGTGCCACACCGCAAGCGATTCCGCTCGCCGACGCCGAGGCGCTCCGTGGGCACGCGCGCCGGACCGCGCTCGTCCGCATCGGCCTCGCCGCGGCGCTTCTCGTCGCGCTCGCGGTCGGGGTGGCGCTGGGGCGAGAGTCGGAGAAGCGGAAGCGTGCTGCGTTTCCAGGCGGCGAGAGCGGCGTGCTCGTGCTCGACGTTTCGGCCAGCATCGGCTCGCCAGGACGCCGGTTCTCGGAGCCGCTCCGCCACCTCGCCCGCACGAGGCAGGACTTCGGCCTCGTCCTCTTCTCGGACAGCGCGTACGAGGCGATCCCGCCGGGCACGGACAGTGCGGAGCTGACGCCGTTCATCCGCAGGTTCAACCCGCCCCCGGAGCCCTGCCTGATGCCGGTCGGGTGGCGGTGCCCGCACGGCACGCGGCGCATGTCTCCCGCCGAGGCGGATCAATGGCGCGCGACCGCGTCGTCTCATCGCGATCCCTGGCTCGAGTCGTTTCGCGGCGGAACACGCATCTCCACCGGCCTCGCGCTGGCGCGCCGGATGCTCGAGCGCGAAGGGATCACCGACCGCGGTGTGCTCCTCGTCAGCGACCTGAACGACTCGCCGTTCGACCTCCCGTCGCTCGGGCGCGAGCTCCTCGCCTACCGGCGGCAGAGCATCCCGCTGCACGTCGTGGCACTGGGGGCGTTTCGCGACGACCGTGCCTACTTCCGCCGCCTCCTCGGCCCCTCGGCGTTCGTCGACCGGGCTGATCTCGCGCCGCGGGCTCTCGAACAGTCTCCTGCGCGCGAGGCCGGTGCGTTCCCCGCCGACCTCGTTCTCGTCGGCCTGCTCGTGCTGCTCCTGCTGGCGGCGAACGAGCACTACTGCGGGCGTCTCACCTGGCGGCGGCTGGACCAGGGAGCGGACACGTGAGGCGCCTGCGCCCGGCCGTCCCCTTCCTGCTCGCGGTCGCCGCATTCCTGCTCGCGGCCCTCGCGGCGTACGGCGCGCGCGAAGCGCGACGAATCGACGCGGAGCTCCGCCGCAGCGATGCCGCCTTCCGCGTCGAGCCTTCGCGCCCCGGCCTCTGGGACGTCGACACAAAGGCTCCGGGCGTCGAGAACGTGCTTGGCGTTGACGACGACGTGGGCTACCGGCGGGCGGCGCGGCGTTTCTTCGTCCTGCGGGCCGCGGTGCCCGATCCGTTCGGCTCGGCCCGGCGGGCCTCTCGCGCCGATGCCCAGCTCGCGCTCGCCGGCGTGCAGGAGTCGTCGGCGCCGAGGCGGGCGAAGTCGAAGGCCGCCAACTTCGAAGGCGTCCTCGTGCTCGAGGACGCGATCGGCGACCAGCGGAACGGCCCCGCGCTCCTCAGAGGCAGCATGGACCACTTCCGGCGTGCGATCCGTCTCGACCCGGCGAATCAGGAAGCGCCGTACAACCTCGAGCTGCTGCTCATGCTCTTGCAGCCGGAGCGACAGAAGCTCGCCGCGCGCTACGGCGTCAGCATGCGCGGCCGCGACATCGCGGGCGCTGCCGCGCTCGGAAAGGGGCACGGCTACTGATGCGGCTCACCTTTCTGACGCCCTCGGCGGCCGTCATCGGTCTGGCGGTCGCGGTGCCGGTCGTCGCGCTCGCGTTCGCGCAGGTCCGGGCACATGTCGCCCGCGCCCTGCTCCGCCTGCCCGTCCCGCCCACGCGGCTGTGGCCTCCGGTCGCGGCGATCGCCGCGCTCTCGGCGCTCGTCGCCGTCGGCGCTGCCCAGCCGGTGCTCGAGCGCGAGCGGGACGTGACCGTCCGCACGGACGCGGAGGCGTTCCTCGTCTTCGACACGACGCGGTCGATGGCCGCGTCCCGCTCGCCGAGGAGCCAGACTCGCTTCGAGCGCGCCATCGCGCTCGCCAAACGGTTGCGGGCCGGGATGCCGGAGCTTCGTTTCGGCATCGCAACGCTCACCGACCGCGTGCTTCCACACCTGTTCCCGACTTCGCGCGCGGCGGCCTTCCACTCGACGCTCGACGAAGCGATCGGCGTCGAGCGACCGGCGTCGGTGCAGCGCGGGAACGCGATCGGGACGAACCTCGCCGGTCTCGTCGTCGTGCCGCGCACCGCCTTCTTCAGCCCGGAGAGCAAGCGGCGCGTTCTCGTCGTCTTCACCGACGCCGAGACCCGCCCGTTCGACCCGAACGAGCTGCGGATCGAGTTCCGCCGCGCGCCGATCGCGACCGCACTCGTCCGGGTCGGGAGCGAGGGCGAGCGCGTCTTCACCAGTGACGGGCTCGTCGACGCGAGGTACCGGCCGCCCCTGGGCGTCGAGGGCGAGCTGGCGACGTTCGCCGCCGCTACGCGCGCCCGGACGTTCGACGAGCGCGAGTTCGGGTCCGTCCGCGATTTCGTGCGCCGTTCAGTGGGGAGCGGCGGCCCGCGGACGAGGGCGAAGGAGGTCGATCCGACCCCCCTCGCCGCGTGGGCCTTCGGCTTTGCGTTTTTGCCGCTGGCCTTCCTGCTGTGGCGTCGGAATCTGCGCTAGCAGCAGTCGTCGCCGCAATCGCAGTCGCCGTCGCCGCAGCATTCACAGTCGCAGTCCGCCATCTCGGCCTCCTCTCTTGTTTCGATGACCGTCGATATTCGACGCTAGCTGCTACATTGAAGTTTGTCAATGAAGAAGATCGCAACGATCCCTGCCGTCACGTGCTGCGCTCCTGGCGCTCCGCCTCTTCCGCGCCGTGACCTCGAGTCGCTTTCGGCACGCTTCAAGGCGCTGGCCGACCCGACACGCGTCGCGATCGTCAACTGTCTTGCCGGGCGCGACGAGTGCTGCGTCTGCGAGCTCCAGAACCTCGGCGTCTCCCAGCCGACGGTCTCGCATCACCTGAAGATCCTGCGCGAGGCGGGCCTGATCGAGGTCGCACGCAAGCGAGGAACGTGGGTCTACTACCGTCTCGTGCCCGAAGCCGTCGAGGCTCTCGCGTTCGCGCTCGGTGGTGCACCTAGGCCCGAGCTCGTCCTCGGGACCGCCGCGGGCAGCGTCGCCCGCTAGTCCACGGGCCGCGTCGCAGCAGCAGCGTCGAGCTGGTTCGCGTGGTACAGCACCGCGGCTTCCGCGGTTCGGGCCGCGCGTGCGTCGTGGTGCACGGCGACGGCGTGGAGCAGCTCCGCGCGCACCTCGGCCTCGAGCGCTGCCGCACGCTCCTCGATCAGCCGCAGGCCCAGATGGACGTGGCCGAGCAGGCGCCCCTCGTCGGTCTGGCGGAAGGCCGGCCCCCGGCCGAGCTCCACGGTGCGGCCCACGTCGTGCAGCACGGCGGCGGTGAGCAGCAGGTCGGCGCGCAGGCGCGGATGGAGCTGCGCCGCCTCGCGGCAGAGCGTCGCGACGCCGACCGTGTGCTCGAGCAGGCCGCCCGCATACGAGTGATGACCGTCGATCGTCGCGGGCAGAGTGCGTAGCCGCTTGCGCAGCTCCGCGTCGCCGACGAATCGTGCCGCAGTCGCCTTCAGGCCGGGATGGGCGATCTCGCCAGCGAGGAACTCGAGGAAGCCCTCGAGCTCGTCCGCGTCGCGCCGAAGCGCCGGAGCCAGCTCGGCAGGGTCCTGGCCCTCCGCAGGCTCGATGGCGCGCACCTCGAGCTGCAGGCGGTCGCGGAAGCGGTCGACCCGGCCGAGCACACGGACGGCGTCGCCCTCCGCGAAGCGTCCGTCGAGCAGCTCGACGTCGCTCCAGACGCGCGCCTCGATCCGGCCGCTCGGATCGACGAGCTCGAGCGCGAGGTACGGCGCGCCCGCGCGCGTGCGGAGGCGCTCCTTCTTCGCGACCGCGTAGACACCGTCGACGACGCGGTCTTGCTCGAGCTCCGCGATCGCCGACACGGGCCGAGTCTAGGCCGGAGAACGGATGGTACGGTTGCGCCGTCGTGGCCGAGATCAAGCCGTTTCGAGCCCTGCGCTACGACGAGCGGCGGGCCGGGCCACTCGAGCGACTCGTCGCGCCACCGTTCGACGTCATCGGCCCGGCCGAGCGCGACGACTACCTTGCGCGCAGCCCGTACAACGTCGTCCGGCTGACGCTGCCCGACTCCGAAGCAGAGGCCGGCCTGCTCTTTCACGACTGGCAGACCGAGGGCGCGCTCGTCGCCGAGGAGCGCGGCTTCTGGGCGCTCTCGCAGGACTATGTCGGCCCGGACGGCGTTGCCCGCACGCGCACCGGGCTCGTTGGCTCCCTGCGCGTCGAGCCGTACGAGACCGGCGCCGTGCTGCCGCACGAGCTCACGCACCGCGGCCCGAAGGAAGGGCGGCTGCGGCTCCTCCGTGAAGTGCGCGCGCAGCTCGAACCGATCTTCCTGCTGTACGAGGGCCCGCAGCCGTTCGCCGTGCCGCACCGTGCGCCCGACATCGAAGCCGAGGGCGCGCGCCTGTGGCGTCTCGACGACGACGGCGCTATTGCCGGAGGCTTCGTCGGCAAGCCGCTCCTGATCGCAGACGGCCACCACCGCTACGAGACCGCGGTCGCCTACCACGAGGAGGTGGGAACCCCGGAGAGCGCTTACATGATGGTCGTGCTCGTCAGCCTCGAGGATCCCGGCCTGACGATCTTCCCGACGCATCGCATCTTCAGCGCCGCGCCCGAGACGCGGCTCGACGGCGAGACGCGGGCCGCCCCTGCAGAGGCCCTCGCCGAGCTCAACGACCTGCCCGCTGACCGCGCGGCGGCCGTCGTCTACGAGCGCGGCCACACCGAGCTCGCGGTCGACGGTGCCGGGGAGCTCGACGTGCGGCTCGTCGACCGGCTCGGGCAAGAAGGCATCGCCTACACGCCCGACTGGCAAGAGGCGGTGCGGGCCGTCGACAGCGGCCAGGCGGCGGTCGCGGTGCTCATGCGCCCGACGCCGATCGAAGACGTCTTCGCGGTCGCGAAGCGCGGCGAGACGATGCCGCCGAAGAGCACCTACTTCTATCCGAAGCTGCTTTCGGGGCTGCTCTTCCATCCGCTCGAGCCGTGAGGGCCACCGAGGCCTGGCTTGCGTTCTGCCGCGAGGCGGTCGAGGACGTGCAGCGCGTCCTAGGCGAGCTCCCGACCCGCGAGGAGCGGGAGCCCGTCGTCGGGCAAGGAGTCGGCGGCGACGAGACGACCGCGATCGACGAGGCGGCGGAGTCCGCGATCGTCGAGCGCCTCGAGCGCATGCACAGCGACGGCCACGACTTCCACCTCGTCTCCGAGGAGCTCGGCGAGCGGAGCTTCGGCTCGTCCGACGGGACGCGCGTGCTCGTCGACCCGATCGACGGCTCGATGAACGCGAAACGCGGCATCCCGTACTTCTCGCTGTCGGTCGCCGTGGCCGCCGGCGACCGGATGGCGGACGTCGAGTTCGGCTATGTCTACGACTTCGGGACGGGCGAGGAGTGGCGTGCGTCGGCGGGTGCAGGAGCCTGGCTCGGGGAGCGGCGGCTCGGGGCGGTGCGGCCGAAGGAGCACATCGAGCTGCTTGCCGTGGAGGCGACGGTCGCCGGCGCGGTCGCCGACAAGGCGGTTGCCTTCGCCGGCTTCGCCCACCGGCTGCGGATCATGGGCTCGCTCGCGCTCTCGCTCTGCCATCTGAGCGCCGGGCGCGTCGACGCCGTCTGCTCGCTGAAGGAGGCCCGCCCGGTCGACATCGCCGCCGCCCAGCTCCTGCTCCGCGAGTGCTCGCTGCCGATCGTCTACGCGGACGCGGGGCCGTTCGACGCGGCGCCGCTCGACACCGCCGCGCGCTCGCCTGTGGCCGCCGCCGGCACTCAGGAGCTGGCCGAGCGCCTCGCACACATCGTCGCCACGTGACTTGAAGCCCGTCCGGATCGGGTGCTCCGGGTGGAACTACGCCCACTGGCGCGAGGTCGTCTATCCGAAGGGACTGCCGACGTCGCGCTGGCTCGAGCACTACGCGACCCTGTTCGACACGGTCGAGGTCAACTCGACCTTCTACCGGCTCCCGCGCCGCGACGCCGTCGCGCGCTGGGTCGAGCAGACGCCGCCGGAGTTCCTTTTCGCGATCAAGTCGAGCCGCTACCTCACCCATCTGAAGCGGCTGACCGACCTCGGCTCAGGGATCGAGCGCTTCTACGAGCGCATCGAGCCGCTTGTCGCCTCGCCGAAGCTGGGCCCCGTCCTCTGGCAGCTCCCCGGGAACTTCCACCGCGACGATCAGCGCCTGGCGAGCGCGCTCGAAGCGCTCCCGCCGGGCCGCCACTGCTTCGAGTTCCGGCACGAGAGCTGGTTCGTGCCGGAGGTGTACGAGCTCCTGCGTGGGCACGGGGTCGCACTCGTCATCGGCGACCACCCGCAGCGGACGTTCCAGACGCACGAGCTGACGGCGAACTGGACGTTCATCCGCTTCCACTACGGACACCGCGGCCGCAACGGCAACTACTCCGAGAGGGAGCTCGAGGAGTGGGCCCTGCGGATCGGCGAGTGGCGGCGCCGAGTCGACGTCTTCGCGTACTTCAACAACGACTGGCACGGTTATGCGGTCAAGAACGGTCTGTGGCTGCAGGAGCAGCTCGCCTAGGCGCTGCTACGCTCGAAGTCCATGGACCAGCCCTCCCGCGACCAGATCACCGACGCCCTGAGCCGTGTCATCGATCCCGAGCTGAAGCGCCCGGTCACCGAGCTCGACATGGTGCGCGACGTCACGGTCGACCGCGGCCACGTTGCCGTCACGATCGCGCTGACTGTCGCCGGCTGTCCGCTCCGCTCGTCGTTCGAGACGCAGGTGCGCGAGCAGCTGCTGCCGCTCGACGGCGTCGACGACGTCTCGCTCGCCTTCGACGTCATGACCCCCGACGAGCGCGCGGCGCTGACGACGAAGCTGCGCGGCGGCATCGCGCCGCGCTCGAAGGGCCTCTCGCTCGACGCGTCGACGCGGGTGCTCGCCGTCGCGAGCGGCAAGGGCGGGGTCGGCAAGTCGACGCTGACCGCGAACCTGGCCGCCGCGTTCACGCGGCTCGGCCACCGCACCGGCATCCTCGACGCGGACGTCTACGGGCACTCGATCCCGCACATGCTCGGCATCAGCCAGCGGCCCGTGCTCGTCGATCGGATGATCGTGCCGCCCGTCCGCGGCGACCTGAAGCTGATGTCGATCGGCTTCTTCCTCGAGGACAACGCGCCGGTGATGTGGCGCGGGCCGATGCTGCACAAGGCGCTCGAGCAGTTCCTCTCGGACGTGCACTGGGGCGAGCTCGACACGCTGGTCGTCGACATGCCGCCGGGGACGGGGGACGTCTCGATCTCGCTCGGCCAGTTGCTACCGCGCGCCGAAGTGCTCGTCGTCACGACGCCGCAGCCCGCGGCACAGCAGGTCGCCGTCCGCGCCGCGCAGATGGCGCAGAAGACGGGGATGCGGCTCGTGGGCGCGATCGAGAACATGTCGTACCTCGTCGGCAGCGGCGACGAGCTGTTCGGATCCGGCGGCGGGCAGGCGCTCGCCGACGCGATCGGGGCACCGCTGCTCGGCCGCGTGCCGCTCGACCCGGCGCTGCGGCAAGCTGCGGACGAGGGCGAGCCGCTCGTCTGGGCCGATCCGGAGTCGGACACCGCCCAGATGGTCGTCCGCCTCGCCGAGGACGTCGCCGCGACGCGCCGGGAGCAGGGCGTCGGGATCACCAAGCCGCTGCCCGTCCTGAGCTGACACGCGACGGACGCAGCGAGGCGGTTGCCCGCCTGCAGGGGCTTGGCTTCGCGCAGTCCGACGCCGAGGCGCTCGCCGACCACTTCCTCGAGGCAGAGGCGCGCGGCAAGGCCGGCCACGGGCTCGCGCGCATCGACTGGCTCTCCACGCTCGAGGGGCTCGACCCGGACGCTCGCCCAAAGCGCGTCGTTGCCGAACCCGCGTTCGAGCGCTGGGAGGGCCGGGGCGCCGTCGGCTACCTGACGCTCGCCTCGATCTGCGACGCGCAGCTCGCGGACGCGCCGGAGCACGCGCGGCTTGTGGTCGCCGCGGACTGCTTCCCGACAGGAATGCTCGGGTACTGGGTACGCCGGCTCGCCCAGGGCGGCCTCGTCGCCGCGCTGACTGCGACGTCGCCCGCGCGCCTGGGCCATCCGGAAGGCGGGCCGACGCTCGCGGGCACGAACCCGCTCGCGATCGGCATCCCGAGCTCGGATGGCCACGTGCTCGTCACCGACGTCTCGATGGGCCGCGTGACGTGGGGCGACGTCATTTCCGGCCAAGCGAGTGAGCACGACCTCGTGCCGTTCGGCGGCGAGCAGGCGTACAAGGCGTTCGCGCTGGCCGTGGGCCTACAGGCGCTCGTCGATGCGCTCTCCGGAACGGAGACGTACGGCGCCGTCCTGCTCGTCGCTCAGCCCGCGGCCGACCCGGTGCCGGCGCTACGGGCCCGGGCGGCCGGCGCCCGCCTGCCCGGCGACGGCTGACGCGAAGCGCGGGTCCTCGCGGATCGGGTCGAAGTCCTCGTCCTTCTCGGCCAGCTCCCGGAAGTCGTCGTTCAGCTCGACGGCCTCGCGGAGGTGGGCCAGCGCCTCGTCCGTCTGGCCGGAGCGGCTCTCCGCGCAGGCGAGGTTGTAGACGAGACCGGGCTCCTCGGGATGCTGGTCCTTCAGCGCCGAGAGCTCGGCGACCGCCTCTTCGAAGTCGCCCGTCGCCCAGTGGCGCAGCGCGCGTGCGCTCTGCTCCCAGCCCATCGGCTCGAACGCCTTCCCGGGCGTGCCGCCGAGCGCGATCACGGTCGTGCCCGCCGCTTTCGCATCGGCCTTCCGCTTTGCCTTCGGATCCCTGACGAAGACGAACGTCCCCGTGGGCGCGTCGATCTCGTCGCCGGCGACGGTGAACGTCGCGTGGCCGCTCGCGACGAAGTAGAGCTCCTCGTGGCCGGAATCCTCGGTGTGCTCGCCGATGACGGCCTGGCCGTCTTCGCGTGCCGTCCACGCGTTGACGCCGAACGCGCTGATGTCGAAATGCATCCGGACCGGCGACCAGCGCGCGCTGGCCGGAGCGCCCCCGACCTCGATCTCCGAAAGACTCGCGATGCGGAACGGCTCGCTCATGCCGGGAACTCCGGGTCGTCGCGAATCGGGTCGAAGTCCTCGTCCTTCCGTGCGGCTTCGCGCGCCTCTGGGTTGAGCTCGATCGCGCGGTTCAGATGGGCGATAGCCGCGTCCTTGTGCCCCGTCAGGCTCTCGAAGCAGGCGGCGTTGAAGTAGCCCTGCCACTCGTTCGGCCGCTCCGCGATTGCGGCCTCGATCGCCTCGCGGCCCCTCTCCTCGTCGCCGTTTCGCAGATACCCGAAGGCGACGAAGATCCCCTCCCAGCCCGAGATCTCGTGCGGCATGCCGGCGCGGGCGCCCATGGCGAACACCGTCGTCCCGTCTTCGGCGGCGATCGCTCCCCTCTTCGTCCCGGGCCGGCAGAAGACGAAAGTCCCGGCCGGCACGTCGTGCTCCTCGTCCTCGAGCGTGAACGTCGCGCGCCCGCTGACGACGAAGTAGAGCTCCTCGTGGCCGTTCTGGGCCTCGCGATGCTCCTCGACCACGCGGTCGCCCGCCTTCTCGGCGGTGTACGCGTTCGTCCCGAAAGCCCGGATGCCGAAGCGCCGCCGAACCGGCCGCCAGACGAGCCCCTGCTCGTCGATCCGGAAGCGATCGAGCTCGTCGAGGTGGGCGACCTCGTACGCGCTCACGAGCTCGTCACCCGCAGCTCCTCGAGCACGACAGGGTCGACGGCCTCGACGCCGTCGATCCGCTCCTCGAGGTTCTCGGTTCCGGCCCAGCGGGCGAAGGCGTCATCGAGCTCGCCCTCGTAGCCGAGCTTCGCCAGCCGGTCGCGCATCTCCGCGGCGAGCGCGTCGTCGACGTCGACCCACTTCTCGCGCGGCGTCGCGACGTAGATCTCCTGGTGAAGGCCGTAGATCCGCCGCAGCTCCTCGATCGGGCGCTCGTGGTCGTCGACGCGCAGGTCCATGAGCAGGTCGGAGAGCCCCGCGTAGCCGCCGTCGCGCTCGACGACGAGGAGCGAAGCGGACTGCTGCCCGCGGCTGTCCCCGCCGGCGGCCTGGGCGGCGTCCAGGCAGTCGAGCAGGCGCTCGGACAGGGGCTTGCCTGCGCTTCCCTCGAACGTCTCGGCCAGTGCGTCGACGGTCTCGGCCGAGACGAGGATGTTGCCCTGCGCCGCGTAGCCGTCTCCGGTGCGGCCGCCGGCCCAGTCGAGGCACTCGTCGCCCGTGAAGCTGGCGCTGCCGCCTTGCGCGTCGACGATGCCCAGCTGCCGCTGGCTGCGACCGTCGTCGGCCTGCGTCAGCTCGTCGACCACCTCCTGCGCCGACTTGCCCTCGCGCAGCTTCTCGAGCCCCTGGGGCCCGTAGCGCGGGTTCGCATACGCCTGCGTCGCAACCGCGCCGACCTGCGGCTCGGCCCAGGGCACGACGGCGCCGACGGAAAGAAACTTCGACTGCACCGCCACTCCCCACTGCCCGGCCTCGAGGTCGCAGGCGACGATCGAGTATGTCGAGACGATCTCAGCCATAGGTCAGCTCGACGAGGTCGAGGTCGACGAGCTCGTGCTGCTCCGGCGGGACGAGGACTGTCGCGACCTCGGGGCGCTCGAGCGCGCGCACGACCTCCTCGGCCGTCGCGGCCCGGACGACGACCGGAGTGCCTTCGTCATGTGCCCGCTGGAGCCGGTCGACGTCGTCGACCCCGTCGAGCACAAGCGGGTCGGCCGGAAACTCGATCTCCCCCTCCACAGCGATCTCCGGCACGCGTTGCCGGGTCGCTCCGAACCAGCGCTCCCTCAAACCGTGATCGTCTCGCCGGGCTCGGGCGACAAGACCTCGACGTCCGGTGCCAGCTGACGCAGCTCGTCGGGCGTGCCGGCGAGAATCGGGAACGTGCCGTAGTGGCAGGGAACGCAGCGCTGGACGCCGAGGAACTCGAGCGCGACCGCGGCCTCCTTCGGGTCCATCGTGTAGTGGCCGCCGATGGGCAGGATCGCGACGTCGGGCTCGTAGAGGCGCCGGATCAGCTGCATGTCGCCGAAGACGTTCGTATCGCCGGCGAAGTAGAGCTTGGTGCCGTTCTCGGCCTCGAAGACGAGGCCGCACGGCTCGCCCAGGTACACCATCGTGTCGTCATCGATCGTGCTGCTCGAGTGGTTGGCGTCCGTTAGCGTGACCTTGACGCCGTCGACGTCGACCGTGCCGCCTTTGTTCGGGTCGCGGATCTTGTCCTCCGAGACGGCCTTCTTCATCCAGACCAGCCAGTCCGCGAGCTCGACGGGCGCGACGACGACGCAATCGAACTTGTCGGCGAGCTCGATCGTGCTCCCGACGTGGTCGTCGTGCCCGTGCGTGAGCGCGATCATGTCGATCCGCTCGGGCTCCTTCTCCGCTTCGGGGATCTTCGGGTTCGTCAGGAACGGGTCGACGTAGACGCGCTTCCCGCCGGGCGTGTCGAAGCGGAAAGCGGCATGTCCGAGCCACGTGAGGGCGACGTCCGGCATGGGGCGGCAGCCTACCGAGAATCGCCGTCCAGCTCGACGAGGACGAACGCCTCGACGGGCTCGCTCTTGCCCTTCAGGTCGAGGCCGCCGAGCGGCCGCACGAGGGCGCCGTCGCCGAGGGCCGCGAGCGTCGCCCGCCCGATCACGACCTGGCCCGGCTCGGCCTCCGCCTGGAGCCGCGCGGCGAGGTTCGTCGTGTCGCCGATGGCGGTGAAGCTCCGCTGCTCGGCGCTGCCGACGTTGCCGACGACGGCGCGGCCGGTGTTCACTCCGGCGCGGAAGCTCGGCCAGTCGGGGCGCCGGCCGGAGACGTCGGCAGTCGCCCGCTGTAGGGCGAGCGCGGCGCGGGCGGCGCGGGCGGCGTGGTCAGGCTCGTCGCCTGCGGCGTTGAAGACGGCCATCACGGCGTCGCCGGCGAAGCGCTCGATCATCCCGCCCTGCTCGGTGACGGCCGGCACCGCGCGCGCCCAGTACTCGTTCAGCATCCCTACGACCTGGGCCGGCTCGTGCCGCTCCGAGAAGGCGGTGAACCCCTGCAGGTCCGCGAAGAGGACGCTGATCTCGCGCTCCTCGCCGCCGAGCTCCGCCGCTCCCGGGTCGGCCCGCAAGCGCTCGGTCAGCTGCGGCGCGAGGTACGGGCGGAAGAGATCGTCGAGGCGCCGGATCTCGCCGGCCGCGCGCTCGAGCAGCTCGACCTCCTCGGCGCTCATTCCCTCGAGTGCCGCCGGCCGGTCTTCGCCCCGCTCCTGTGCGTGCACGACCTCCTGGAGCGCCCGCCCGTAGCGCTCGTCGACGAGCTCGATCGTCCGGTCGAGGTACAGGTCGCTGAACGCGCCTGCGAGCGAGCGGCGCGCACGGTACTCGTCGCGCACCGCTACGGCGACGAGGCCGAAGGCCGCGGCCATCAGCGCGTGCCACTCCCACCAGCTCGCGTGCCAGTTGCGCCCGAGCGCGATCGCGACCATCGCCTCCGCGAGCAGCGCGAACGCGACGCACACGGCCAGGGGCAGCCGCGCGCGGCGAGACCGGTAGAGGTGGAAGTAGCGGTAAGCGGCGAACCCGTACAGGACGACGCCGACCGCGGCGAGCGAGTACAGCCACCCGTCCGCCTCCTCCGGCGGCAGCGGCTCGTTGATCGGCCCGGTCTCGGCGAGGGACACGGCCGCCCACGCGGCGAGCAGGAGGAAGACGCCGTTGCGGATCAGCCTTCGGTGCCGCATCAGCGCCGCCGCGCGGTCTCCGACGTCGAGCGCGGAGGCGGCCGCGAAGCCGCCTGCGATGAGCAGCCCGACGGGCGTCGCGATGACGAAGCCGGCGTTCTTGCCCTCGAGGAGGACGCCCGGGGTTGCGAGCGCGTGCAGGCCGAGGAACCCGGCGCTTGTCACGAAGGCCATCGAGACGAGGAAGAGCCGCGCGTCGTCGAGGCGGCGGGCGGCCTCGCTCGTCAGGAAGCCGAGCCCGACGCTGACGAGTGCCGTGCCGAGCACGAGCCAGAAGTGCGCCGGATGGTGCTCCCAGTGGAAGTCCACGTCCGGGGCCGCGAGCAGGACGACGAGGCCTGCGATGGGGAGTGCGAGTGCAGCGAGAAGGAACGGCATCGAGGTCGGTCGAGCGTATCGCCGTTGAGAGCACAGGACTGTCCGACGCGGCGCCGAAGCTACCTGTATGGCCAGGCGCTGGCTTCCGATCGGAATGGCTTTGCTCGCCGCCTGCCTCGACGCTGCCGGCTTCCACCTCGCCGCGTTCTACATCGTGCTAGCCGCCGTGCCGACGACGGCGATCGCCGCGCTCGGCTCCCTGGGCGAGCTGCTCGACTCGCGCGCCGAGGACCGTGCGGGCCCGGGCCTCTACCTGCAGCCCGTGCTGAGCGCGCTGGCGGTGCTCCTGCTCGTCTCGGGGGCAGCGATCCGGGCGCCCGCGGTCGGGGATTCCAGCCTCCCGGCCCTGGCGGGCAACGCGCTTACCGCCTGCCTCTCGGTCCTCGTGCTCGAGGCGCTTGTCGCCGTCTTCGCCGAGCCGCGCCCAGCACGCCGGCCGGCTACGGATCTGACTTAGAGCGGAATCGACTCAGCGGCCTTCTCAGCCACGTCGATCAGCGGCTGGACGGCGAAGAACGAGCCGACGTTGACGACGAGCGCGACGAAGACGGAAGCCTGCAGCAGCCCCTCGCGCGGCGGTGAGCCGCCGGCCGGGGCGAGCCCGAGCTCGGCGCCCGGGCGCATGTACATCGCGCGGATGACGGCGAGGTAGTAGTAGAGGCTCACCGCCGTCGCGGCGACGCCGACGATCACGAGCCACGTCCAGCCGCGGTCGTACGCGGCCGAGAAGACGTAGAACTTGCCGATGAAGCCGCCGGTGAGCGGGAAGCCCGCGAAGCCGAGCATGAACGTCCACATGGCCACGCCGAGCAAAGGGCGCTCCCAGCCGAGCCCGGCGAGGTTGTCGAGCGTGACCGGCGCGTTCAGCTCACGCTCGCGCGCCGCGACGACCGCGAACGCGCCGAGCGAGGCCGCGCTGTACGGGATCAGGTAGTAGAGCAGCGCCTTGCCGCCGAGCTCGTTCGCCGCCGCGATCGCGATCAGCATGAAGCCGGCGTGGGAGATGGACGAGTAGGCGAGCATCCGCTTCACGCGCCGCTGGACGAGCGCAGCGAGGTTGCCGACGGCGAGCGAGACACAGGCGATGACGGCGACCGCGATCGTCCACAGCTCGTCCTCCTGCGGGAACGCCGTCACGAGCACCCGCAGCATCAACACGAGCGCGACCGCCTTGGTCGCTGCGCTCATGAACGCGGTCACCGGCGTCGGCGCGCCCTCGTAGACGTCCGGCGTCCACATGTGGAACGGCGCCGCCGAGGCCTTGAAGCCAAGGCCCGCGAGGAGCATCGCGAGCCCGACGACGAGCAGCGCGTCGCCGTCGAGGCCCTGCGCGCGTGTCGTCTCGGCGATCTGCGCGAAACCGAGCTCGCCGGTCGCGCCGTAGACGAGCGCCGAGCCGAAGAGGAGCACCGACGAGCCGAAGCCGCCGACGATCAGGTACTTGAGCCCGGCCTCGAGCGAGCCAACGAGGTCGATCTCGACCGCGCAGAGGACGTAGAGGCAGATCGAGAACCACTCCAGCCCGAGGAAGAGCGTCATTAGGTTCCCGGCGGACACGAGGAACGCCATCCCACCGCCCGACGCGGCCAGCAGCGCGTAGTACTCGCCGACGTGCTCGTCGCGTGTCCGCCACGAGTATGAGATGCCGACAGCGAGCAGGCCCGAGCCGGCGACGATCATCTGCGCGAGGGCGGCGAAGCGGTCGCGCTGCATCGCGTCGGCGACGACGCCGTGCGCCTCGGGGCTCTTCCAGTAGAGGAGGACGGCCGCGACGAACGCGCCGACGAACCCGGCGGCGCAGGCGAAGGCGGCCAGCGGGCGGATCCACGCGCGTGGCACGAGCACGGCGCCGAGCAGCGCGACGCCGGCCGCGCCGAGGAGCGCGAGCGACGGCGAGAGCGCGAACCAGTCGACGGACGGGGTATCAATCATGGGGCCGTCCTGATCTCCGGACACGAGATGCCCAGGCCTCGCTGGACGCAGCCGTCGTTGGCTGTAATCGGTGCGTACCCTGTCCAGCCGGCCGCCTCAAGGCGCTCAGTAGCCCCTGGCGAAAACGAACGGTCGGTGATCGCCGCCGGCCAGACCGAGAGCGCGAGCAGGCACCCGACGAGCGGCACGAGGATTCCGAGCTCCGCCGGGCGCAGGTCGAGCGCGTCCTCGCTCACCGCGGGCCCAGGCTCCTGGTGCAGCACGGCCGAGATGAAGCGGAGCATGTACATCGCCGCGAGCACGATCCCCGCCGCGCCGACGACCGCCCAGCCCCAGCCCTGCCTGAAGACACCCGCCAGGATCAGGAACTCCCCCGCGAACGTCGTCGCCCCGGGCACGGCGAGCGCGATGATCCCCGTCGCCATCACGAGTGTCGCCAGCGCCGGCCGCCCTCGGGCCATGCCGCCCAGCCGGCCGAGCTCACCGGTGGCCGCACGCCGCTCGATGCCGCCGGCGAGCATGAACAGAGCCGCGGAGACGAGGCCGTGGTTGACCATCTGCAGCACGGCGCCGTCGAGGCCTGCCTGGTTGCCGGCGAAGAGCCCGAGCGTGATCAGCCCGAGCTGCGCGAGACTCGAGTACGCGACGATGCCGCGCAGGTCGGGCGCGCGGAACGCAAGCAGGGAGCCGTAGACGAGCCCGGCGGCGGCGAGCACGAGGATCAGGTTGCGGAAGTCGTCCACCGGTCCAGGGAACTTCTCGAGCGCAATGCGCAGGAACCCGTAGACGGCAGCCTTCGAGACGACGCCCGAGAGGACGGCCGCCACCTCGGGCGACGACTCCCGGTACGCGTCTGGCAGCCAACCGTGCAGCGGGAAGAGCGGCGCTTTGACCGCGAAGGCGGCGGCGAAGCCGAGGAAGAGCCACGCGCTGCCGCTCCGCCCCGAGTCGACGAGGTCGAACGTGTTCTGCGAGAGGCCGAACACGATCACCGCCGCGAGCATCAGCAGTGACCCCGCCATCGTGTAGATGACGAACTTGATCGTCGCCCCGAGCCGACCCGCGCCACCCCAGACGCCGATCAGGACGTAGAGCGGGATCAGCATCGCCTCCCAGAAGACGTAGAAGAGGAGCAGGTCCTGCGCGGCGAAGACGCCAACGACGGCGCCCGTCAGGAAGAGCATCAGCCCGTAGTAGGCGCGCGGCCGGTCGCGGCCCGACCAGAGGCCGTAGCCGATCGCGGCCGCGAGCACCACGACCGTGAGGCCGGTCAGCCACAGCGAATAACCGAAGAAGCCGACGTGGTACGAGACCTCGAGGTCGCTGAACCACTCCGTCCGCTGCTCGAACTCGAGCCCCTGCGCCCCGAAGTCGAAGCGGATGAGCGCGTTGATCCAGACGCCGACCTCGGCGAGCGCGACGAGGAGCGCGAGCGCCCCGGCCGACTGGCGCGGCCACGGGAAGAGCCAGACGACGAGCGCCCCGGCGACCGGCAGGAAGACGAGGATCGTCGCGAGCCAGTCCATCTCAGCGCACCCAGACGAAGACGAGGGCGAGCGTCGCGACGCCGGCCGCGATCACGAGCGCGTAGGTGCGGACGAGGCCGGTCTGCGCCTCCGCGACCTCACCGCCGGCACGGCGCGCGCCGATGCCGATGCCCGTGAGCGAGCCGCCGACGACCGGCCGCTCGACCAGCGCCGCGAGCCCGCGCGCGAGCCAGACTCCCGGCTTGTAGAAGAGCCAGTCGTACGCCTCGTCGAAGTAGAACTTGTGCTCGAGGAGGGCCCGGAGCGGCCGCGCGGCCGGGACCGTCATGCGCCGGTCGGCGTAGACGAGCCAGGCGAGCCAGATTCCCGCGAGACCGAGCCCGACGGCGAGGAGCGAGGCGATCGCGTCCTGCGTTCCGGACGGCTCGACGAGCGGCTCGGCGACCGGGTGCAGGAAGTCGGCGAGCGGGTGCCAGATGCCCGCGATCTGGATCCAGCCCGCGACGACCGCGCCGACGGTGAGCACGCCGACCGTGACTCCCATCCACACCCACGGCTCGCTGCGGTCGGGTCGGTGCACGTGCTCGCGCGCATAGGCGGACTGCTCACCGCCGAAGACGAGGAACACCATCCGGAACGTGTAGAGGCCGGTCAGGAACGCGCCGGCGAGGCCGACGGCGAACAGCAGCTGCCCGTACCAGCCCGCGTCGAGCGCGGAGGCGAGGATCGCGTCCTTCGAGAAGAACCCGGAGAACGGCGGGATCCCCGACAGCGCGAGGGAGCCGACGAGGAAGGCGAGCCACGTCCGCGGCAACACGCGGCGCAGGCCGCCCATCCGGCGCATGTCCTGCTCGCCGGCGAGGGCGTGGATGACGATGCCTGCCGCCAGGAACAGCAGCGCCTTGAAGAACGCGTGCGTCATCAGGTGGAACATCGCGTTCGCGTAGGCGCCGAGCCCGGCTCCGAGGAACATGTAGCCGATCTGCGACATCGTCGAGTAGGCGATGACGCGCTTGATGTCGACCTGCACGAGCGCGATCAGGCCGGCAAGGACGAGCGTGAACGCGCCGAGGCCGGCGGCGAGATCCTGCACGTGCGGAGCCGCCTCGAAGACCGGCGCGGTGCGCACGAGCAGGTAGACGCCCGCGGTGACCATCGTCGCCGCGTGGATGAGCGCGCTGACCGGCGTCGGGCCCTCCATCGCGTCGGGCAGCCACGTCTGAAGCGGCACCTGCGCCGACTTCGCGACCGCGCCGCCGAGCAGCCCGAGCGCGACGAGGTTCACGGCCCACGAGCCCTCGGCGCCCTCCGCCCAGTCGAAGCCCGCGGCGAACTCGAGCGACCCGATCCGCTGGATGAGCAGGAAGAAGGCGAGCGCCATCGTCGCGTCGCCGAACGCGTTCATGATGAAGGCCTTCTTCGCGGCTGCGACGGCGCTCGGCCGGTCGTGGTGGTAGCCGATCAACAGGTAGGAGCAGAGGCCGACGAGGCCCCAGCCGACGAGCAGGAGCAGGAAGTTGCCGCCCTCGACGAGGAGCGGCATCGAGAAGACGAACAGCGCCATGTACGCGAAGTAGCGGCGCTCTTCGTCGTCGCCGTCCATGTAGCCGATCGAGTAGCCGACGATCAGCGAGCCGACGCCGGAGACGACGAGCATCATGAAGATGGAGAGCGGGTCGACGAGCAGTGTCAGCCCGACCTCGAAGTTCCCCGCGCTCAGCCAGGTCCACGCGGTCGTCAGGTCCGAGCGGTTCTCGCTCTCACGGCCGAGCACTGCGACGAAGGCGACGACTGCGGCGACGAACGAGACGGCGACGGAGGCAGTGGCGAGGTAGCCCGCGGCGCGTCGCGAAATTCGCGTGCCGGCGAGCGTGATCAGCACGGACGCGCCGAGCGGCGAGAGCAGGCAAAGCCACGCCGCGGGCGTCACGGCGCCACCGCCTCGGGCGCGAGCCGCCGCGCCAGCGTTGCGGCGATCTGCGGGACGCGGCCCTCGGGATCGAAGCGCGGGTCGTACGCCGTGAACGCGGCGGCGGGAACGTCGAAGCGCGCGAGGATGGACGCGAGCGCCTCGTCGAGCTCCGAGGCCGTCAGACCGCCGTCGACAGCCCAGTCATTTGCCTTGCCGGCTGTGGGATCGAGGACGTCGAGGTCGATGTGGACGTACACCTCGTCCACGCGCTCCGCGAGCTCGCCGAGAGCGCGCTCGAGGGAGGCAGTGTCGGCGCGGGTCACTGCCGAAGCCGCCAGGCGCTCCTCCTCGGTCGGCTCGAGATCCCGCGCGCCGACGAGCACGACATGCTCCTCGGGCACGCGGCGCAGGCCGTCGACGCTGCGGCGCAGCTCGGCCCAACCCTCGCCGGTGACGAGCGCGAGCGCCATGCCGTCGATGAAGCCGGTCGGGCTCGAGTCGGGCGTGTGGAAGTCGCCGTGCGCGTCGAACCAGACGACGCCGAGCTCGCGGTCGAGGCCGGCGACGGTGCCCATCGCGCTATGGCAGTTCCCGGCGAGGACGAGCGGGAAGCGCTCGTCGGTGACCGTCTCGCGGACGGCGGCGGCGAGCTGCCGGACGACGTCGAAGGTCGCGTAGATCTCGTTGTAGGGTGGGTCCTTCCGCTCGACGACCACCGACTCGCCGCCGATCGCCTCCGCGAGCGGGGCGGGGCCCGCGCCGAGGACGACGTTCTCGCGCCCCAGGTGGTACGGCACCTGGATCAGGCGCAGGCCGCTCATCCGCGCAGCGTCGTCATGCGGTCGACGTCGAGCTCGAGCTGCCGGCGGTTCATCGCCACGATCAGGCCGAGGCCGACGACGACCTCCGAGGCGGCGACCGCCATCACCGCGAGCGCGAACACCTGCCCGTCGAGCTGGCCGTGGTGGCGCGAGAACGCGATCAGTGCGAGGTTCGCCCCGTTGAGCATGATCTCGAGCGAGAGGAGCACGATCAGCGGGCTGCGCCGCAGCATCACGCCGAGCGCGCCGGTCGCGAACAGGAAGCCCGAGACGGCTAGGTACCAGGTGACGTCCGGGCCCTTCACCGCGGGAGCTCCTCCTCACGACGCGCGTGGCTGCCGAGGACGACGCCGCCGACCGCAGCGGCCAGCAGCACGATCGACGTGATCTCGAATGCGAGCAGGTGGTCCGTGAGGAAGAGGCGTCCGATCTGCTGCGGGCCCCCGAACGCGCGCGAGACGTCCTCTTCGTCGGACAGACGCCCGGTCGTCTTCGAGCCGATGACGACGACGATCTCGACGAGCAGCGCTGTCGCCGCCACGATCGCGCTCGAGGCGATCCACGACGGCCCCGACTCGAACGGCCCCTCGACCATGCCGCGGTCGCCGAGGTAGGCGATCACGAACAGGAACATGACCATGACCGCACCCGCGTAGACGAGCACCTGCGCGGCGGCGAGGAACTCGGCCGCGAGCAGCAGGTAGAGGACGGCGAGCGAGCCGAGGTTCCCGATCAACGCGAGCGCTGAGTAGAACGGGTTCGAGAAGCTGATCACGGCCGCGCCGGAGCCGAGGCACGCGAACGCGGCCACGACCCAGACCACCCAGACGAGGAAGTTGCCCATCTCTACGCGCGGGTCTTGTAGGCGGGGATCGGCGTGTCGTAGAGGTCGCGGTCGGCGACCGGCATGCGCTTGATCGGCTCCGCTAGCAGCATGTCCTTCGTGTAGATGAGGTCGTCTCGGGAGTACTCCGAGAGCTCGTACTCGGCCTCGAGCGTGATCGCGTCGAACGGGCACGCGAGCTCGCAGTAGCCGCAGAAGATGCAGCGCGAGAGGTTGATCTCGTAGATGCGCGCGTAGCGCTCCCCGGCCGAGACGCGGTTGTCGGGCGTGTTCTCGGCGGGGACGACGCGGATGCAATCGGCCGGGCACGCGGCGGCGCAGAGCGAGCAGCCGACGCACTTCTCGAGGCCGTTCTCGTAGCGCCAGAGCCGGTGCCGGCCGCGGAAGCGCGGGTAGACCGGGCGCTTGTATTCCGGGTACTGCTGCGTGATCGGCTTCTTGAAGACCTGCTTGAGCGTCACGCCGAAGCCCTTCAGCGAGTCCAGAGGCTGCGGGCTCACAGGGCGATCACCAAGGCCGCGGTGACGAGCGCGTTCACGGTCGCCACCGGGAGAAGGACCTTCCAGCCGAAGTCCATCAGCTGGTCGTAGCGGAGGCGCGGCAGCGTCGCCCGCAGCCAGATGAAGACGACGACGAGGGCGCCGAGCTTGAGCAGGAACCAGACGGGGCCGAGCGGTGCCCAGGGTCCGAGCCAGCCGCCGAAGAATAGCGTCACGCAGAGGGCGGAGAGCGTGATCATGTTGATGTACTCGGCCATCGAGAAGAGGCCGAAGCGCATGCCGCTGTACTCGGTGTGGTACCCGGCGACGAGCTCGGTCTCGGCCTCGGGCAGGTCGAAGGGCGGGCGGTTCGTCTCGGCGATCCCGGCGAAGAAGAAGACGAGGAGCCCGACGACCTGCGGCACCGCGTACCAGACCGAGTCCGATTGCTGCTCGACGATCTCGACGAGGTTCAGCGAGCCGGCCATGATCACGACGCCGAGCACGGAGAGGGCCAGCGCGACCTCGTACGAGACGAGCTGGGCGCACGTGCGCATCGAGCCGAGCAGCGAGTACTTCGAGTCGGAGGCCCAGCCGCCGACGATGAAGCCGTAGATGCCCAGGGAGCCGAGCGCGAAGATCAGGATCAGCGAGATCGGGATATTCGCGACCTCGCCCGAGATGTCGTAGCCCGCGACGTGCCAGCCCTCGCCGAACGGGATCACGCTGAACGCGGCGAGCGCGGTTGCCGCCGAGACAGCCGGCGCGCCGATGTAGAGCAGGTCGACGGCGGTCGCCGGGAAGAAGTGCTCCTTGCGAATGAGCTTGACCAGGTCGGCGATCGGCTGCAGGAGGCCGAACGGGCCGGTGCGGTTCGGCCCATAGCGGAGCTGCATGCGCCCGATGACCTTGCGCTCGAGCCAGGTCGAGTACGCGAACGTGCCCATGAGCAGGTTGATGATCACGAAGGCCTTGATCGCGTCGATCCACCAGGGCTGGTTCACGCGGACACCTCCACGTGCGTGCCGAGGCCCGGCGCGAACTCGGCCACCATGCGGACGGAGCCCTTCGCGAGCTCGGGGTTGAGACGCGCGCGGAGCTCGACGGACGTGCCGTTCGAGCTCACCGTGAGCGTCTGGCCGGGCTGCACCTTCAGCCGCTTCGCGTCCGTGGGGGAGAGCTCGATCTCCGGCTCCGGCCGCTGGAATTGGAGCTCGGGGACGCGCTCGACCGCCGGCCCGGAGAACAGCGGCCTGTACGTCACGAGCCGCAGCCCCTTGCCGGCGGGCCCACGGGCCTGCGCACGTCGGCGCTCCGCGCGAACGGCCTCCTGCGGAGGGCGGGGCGGAAGCGGCGCCCGCTCGCCGACGCGGCCGTAGTCGAGCCCGTCGTAGACCCGCGCCGAGAGCTCGGCGAAGACCTGGGGCGCGTGCGGGGAGAGGGCGACGCCGAAGCGCTCGGCCAGCTTCGCGATCCACGCGAGCTCGTCCGGCCCGGGCGGGATCACGGTGCGGCGGAGGCGCTGCAGGCGGCCCTCGAGGTTGACGTACGTGCCGTCGCGCTCCAGGTAGCTCGTGCCGGGCAGGACGAGGTTCGCCCACCTGCTCACCGGCTCGCGGAACATCGAGATCGCGAGCACGGACTCGGCCTGTTCGCCGAGCGCGCGGACGTCGGCGTTCGCGATCGCCTCGTCGCCGGAGGCGATCAGCAGCCCGATCGGCTCGGGGTTCGCCTCCTCGCCGTCGGCTGCCGCGGCCCACGCGTCCGCAACGCCGCGGCCGTTCGCTGTCTGCGGCAGGTAGAACGCAGCGCAGCCTTCGCGGTCCGCGAAGCCGAAGTCCTCCGCGAGCCCGGCGACGATCTCGCCGCCGCGGCCGTGCGGACCCGACCAGACGAGGACGGCGCGCTCCTCCTCGCGGAGTCGGTCGGCGAGCTCGCCGTCGGTGATCTCGGGAACACCGCCCTGCCGCGCTCCGATCGGCGTCCTGACGATCTCGGCGCCGCCACGGCGCGCGAGCCGGAGCCAGAGGTCGACGATCGGCGCGCGGTCGACGACCGGGTCGTCGCCGAGGACGACGACGAGCCTCGCGTCGCCGATCATGGACAGCGGTGCGCGTACCGCGTCGAGCGCCGGACTGACCGTCTCCGGTAGGAGCGCCGAGTGGGCCCCGAGCCCGCCGCGGAGGAGGCGGCCGAGCGCGTACGCCAGCTCGACCGTCTCGGAGCCGGAGAGGGCGGTGACGATCCTGCCCTCCGCCGCCTTGAGCATCCGCTCCGCCTCGTCGAGCGCCGCGTCCCACGAGAGCTCCTCGAAGCGCCGCGGGCCGACGCGGCGGAGCGGGTCGGCGACGCGGTCAGGAGCGCGCAGGTGCGTGAACGCGAACCGCCCCTTGTCGCAGAGCCAGCCGCGGTCGACCTCAGGGTGGTTGCGGGCGATGATCCGCTTGACCTTGCCTTCGCGCGTAGTGGCGTCGACGTTGCAGCCGACGGGGCAGAGGCCGCAGACGGTGGGGACGTTCTGGATCTCCCAGGGGCGCGCCTCGAAGCGGTACTGCGTCGAGGTGAGGGCGCCGACGGGGCAGAGCTCGACGACGTTCCCGGAAAACGGTGCGCGGTACGGCTCGTCCTCGAACGTGGCGATGATCGACTGCGCGCCGCGGTTGGCCGCGATCAGCTGCCCGTCCTCGGCCACGCTTTCCGAGAATCGGGTGCAGCGGTAGCAGAGGATGCAGCGCTCGCGGTCGAGGGCGATCGTCGGTGAGATCGGGATCGGCTTCTCGAACGTGCGCTTCGGGAACTCCATCCGCGTTGCGCCGGGCCCCCAGCGGAAGGTCAGGTCCTGGAGCGGGCACTCGCCGCCCTTGTCGCAGACGGGGCAGTCGAGCGGGTGGTTGACGAGGATGAACTCGAGCGTGGCGTCCTGCGCCTCGGCCGCGGGGCGAGAGCTTTGCGCCGTCTTGACGGCCATGCCGTCCGCCGCGGTCAGGGTGCAGGCGGCCTGGACCTTCGGCATGCCCTCGATCTCGACGAGGCACATGCGACAGGCGCCGACCGGCGGCCCGAGCCGCGGCTCGTAGCAGAAGACCGGGATCTCGATCCCCGCGGCGAGAGCGGTCTCGACGAGGCCGAGGCCCTTCGGCACCTGCACCTCGCGCCCGTCGACGGTCACCGTGACCAGTTCCGGCACGCTCATGTCACAGCTCCGGCGCGGGGACTGTCCCC